>VHCY01000164.1 GCA_016871595.1 Verrucomicrobiota bacterium | reverse complement strand
TTCGCCTCGTTGATGTCCATCATACCAAACTCGCGCTTCCAGCGATGGAACGTGACTTCGGAGATGTTTCGGTCCTTGCAGACCTCCTTGATGTTTCGGCCGCTGTCGGCCTCCCGCAGGATGCGGATCTTTTCCTCGGTCGTGTGTCGTTTGCCTTTCATGATCTGGGTTCCTCTCGACACGCCCCAGACTGTCACCGCCAGCGGATCAATTATCGGCGGTCACCTCAGCCGGGCCGCCAAGCGCGTCGAAAAACACTGATAGGCACCCTACTCAAAAAAGAGCCTAGCTCTAGCCCAAATCTAAAACACCGCTGCGATGCTGCAAAAAGACATCAATCATACGTACATAGCTATTCATTTTTTCGTAGCCGGAAGACAGCGTCACCCGAATGTGGCGATCTACACGGACGAAAATAATCAATGGGTATTGGGACTTCGAAATGAGGTAAATATTGATCCCCGGAAGTATCCCGATGAAGCCGAAGAGGCTGATGACGCTCGGGCCCAACTCCAGCAGGCGTTTGCCAATCTTAACCAAGAGGATGGGGCGCCGACGGTGTGGGGCGCCATTCCGTTGAACCTCCAGAAACGCTTTCAGCGAGCAGATGCCGCCGACTTCGCCGAAAATTATCTGTGGTATTTTCTGAATGTAGCCCCTGACAATATCGACGCAGTGGTAGGTGCCGGATTTCCGGTGGATTAAGGTGGATTTGCAGGGTGATCGACGAGGATTCCGTGAACTCCTTAGACCGCAGTCTTGTCACCAAGGCCGGGTACGACCACGGCTGGGAGGTTGTAGTGGAGGATGCCGCCGAGCACCTGACCCTCGGCTCCGCCAACCACGCCGCACGGGCCACGGTTCGCTCCGCTGGGGCCGGAGTTTGGGCGGTATCCTTACCGCCGGGGCCCGTCCCGGCGGAGCTGGCGCGCGTCCCCGAGGTTCGGCGCGCCCCTGAAGGCGCCTTCCTGGCCCGGGATGATCGTGAGCTTGGTGCCCTGCTGGCCCACGCGGCCCGGCTGGCCCGGACGCTGCCGGATCTACCCCGGCAAAAGTTTGCCCAGGCGGTCGCCGCGGAATTGGCCGTCCTCGGTGAAGGTCCTTCCGCGACGGAGGTCGAACGCCTCGTCCGCCAAAGAGTCGGCCAGGACATCTACCGCGAAAGCCTATTCGATTACTGGGGCGGCGCGTGTGCGGTCACCGGGATCGCGCTACCCGAGCTCCTGCGAGCCAGCCACACGAAGCCCTGGGCCGCCTGTGCCTCGGACGCTGAGCGTCTGGACGTCTTCAATGGCTTCCTGCTGGCCGCCCACCTCGACGCCCTCTTCGACCGCTATCTCCTAACGTTCGACCCCGCCGGTCTGGCGGTGATGTCCCCCCGCGTCGACGCCTTCACCCGCACTCGCCTCGGCCTAACTCCCGACCTCCGCCTCCGGTGGCTCTCCCCCGAGCACGAGACCTACCTCGCCGGTCACCGGGAGGAGTTTGCCCGCCAAATAATCGTCTAAATTGAATCGAAGCATGCTCCGCATCCCCCCATCGAAACACAGCGGATTGATCGTCGTCGCTCTTTGGGAAAACGACTCCTCCCATCCCGAGTTAAAGGACTTCGAGCGCGAAACCCGCGCGGTGGTTGAGAGAGCTGGTAATCTCTCTCTTCAGGATGTGAAGGGGAAAGCGCTACCCTGCTTTATCCACGAAAGCCAGCAACCGCGCCGCCGCTTCGCCGTCTGGGTGGCGAGGTTGGAAGAGGAGGAGAGCGCAAATACGCTGGCGAAAAGAATCCAAAAGATTTGGATCGGCAGGGATCAGCCCGCAACGCATCGCCGGTTCGATGTGGATGACGCCGACGATGCCCTTCTTGGGCCGCAGCTTCGCGGGGTCGAACCGCGCCTCGAGCACGGCGGCCCCGTTCTCCTTAAGGTCGGCGGGCAGGTTCTTCAGTCGGATCTGCCACGGCATGATGCCGTCGAGCCACCAGCAATCGCGGCAGCCGGGAGAGTAGCGCGAGCAACCGACCACGGGATTCCAGTCGGAAGTCAGGATGTCACCGGGATTATTCTTGGCCATGGGGGAGTGGGCTGGAGGGTTTGGGAGTAGGTTTGGACTTTGCTGCGCTTCAGAACGATTCGCCGAGCGAAAACAGGAAAAACTCGAGCTGCTCCGCGGTGAACCCGCCCGCCCTCGCGATCGCATGCATCAGCGCGAGATAATCCGGGTACCTCCGGTGCGCGACGGGGTAGGAGAGGGACGACAGCGACTCCAGCTCCGTCCAGCGTCCGCCCGCGCAGAGCGAGATGATCCGCTGGTCGAGGATCAACGATCGGTGTCCGTCGAACGTGTGGCCGAGGAAGTGCGCCAGTTTCGAGATCGTCGAGATTCCCAACGGGCCGGTCCCCGCGAGCCGGTGGTAATACTCGTCCCACGTCGCCGCCGGGGCCGCCGCGGCGGCCGCGATCGCCGGCAGCTTCTCCAGCCACTGGACGTGGCGGTTGCCGCGCGCGCCGCGTGGATACCCCCAGAGGAGCACGCCGAGGGTCCGCAGCTCCGGATCGATGCCGTCGTCCCGCCGGAGCCAGCTCCGGGGGATGCGCACCGCGGGCCGTCCCGCGAACATCGCGTCGTGCAAGGCGGTTCGTTCCGCGCGGGCGCAGGGTTCGCGCCAGAAATCGGCGCTCACCGCGACGCCGTGTTCCTCGACCGGGATCGAGGCGATCAGCTTCTGCATGGGGGGATGGTTCAGGTAGTGCATGTTCACGCCCCAAGGTCCCATGCCGTCACGGACATCCGCGGGTCCACACGTTCTTAATTTTCACCGGCCTTCAGAAGCGGCCGCCGGCTTGCATTTCGGAGAACATAGGACAACTTAGTGTCCCATATGCCCAACCCCAATCCCTTCCTGCCTTCGCTTCCCAAGGCGGCCGCCCGTCGGCCGTCCGCCGTCTCCGTGCGCCAGGGCGGCTCCGCCGCGCAGGCGCCGAACCGGTCCCAGATGTCCCGTCTGCTCTCCATCCATAACCTGCTGCGCGAGGGCGTCGGTTCCAACCGTCGCTTGAACTGCACCACGATCGGCGAGCGGCTGGGCGTCAGCGCGAAGACCATCCTGCGCGATTTGAAGTACATGAAGGATACTCTCGGCCTGCCTCTGGATTACGACGGTCAAGAGAAGAGTTATTCCTACCCTTCGTCCGACGTCGGGTTTCCCGTCGGCCCCGACCTTTCGCAGGACGAGCGCATCGCCATCGCCGTCGCCACCCAGGCCCTCGAGGTTTTCCGCGGGGTCAACTTCGCGGAGCATCTCGCCCGCGCCCACGACAAGCTGTTCAACGGTTTCCTCTCCGCCACCGGGCTCTCCATCGAGGGGGATCTTGCCGAGTACATCAGCGTGCGCACGCCGGGCGCCGGCATCGCCGATCCCAAGACCTTCAAGGCCGTCGTGAAGGCGCTCCTGCAGCGCCGGGAACTGCGCGTGAAATACCAGGCGAAGGGGCGTCCCGCGCCCACGCCGCGTCGTCTCGCGCCGTATCACCTCGCTTGTGTCGCCTCACGCTGGGTCCTCGTCGCCCGCGACCTCGAGAAACAGGACGTGCGCACGTACATCCTCGCGCGGATGTCGGACCCGGTCGTCACGCAGGACCCCGTCGAACGCCCCGCGCGGTTCGACGTTCGCGAGCATCTCGGCACGTCCTTCGGCGTGTGGACCGGCTCCGGCGAGATCGTCGTCCGCCTGCGCCTCGCCGCCGTCGCCGCGCACCACGTGAGGGAGCGGCACTGGCATGCCACGCAGAAGCTCACCGACCGGCCCGGAGGCGAGGTCGAGGTGGCTTTCAAGCTCAGCGATTTGAACGACGTCACACGATGGATCTTAGGTTTCGGCGGCGACTGCCTCGTGCTCGCGCCCGAGGAACTTAAGGCGGCCGTTCACGAGGAAGCGAAGGCCATGTCGAAGGGCAGCCGTTTCTCCGGGAAACGCCGCGCGGAGGACGCGGACGAGGACGAGAACGCCGGCGAATTCATCGGATTCAAGCGGGTTGGCGGGTAACCTGCCCTCCGATCCGGGCAGCGGGCCCGCGGCGCAAAAAAAGGCGGGATGTCGGACCGGCTTCGTCCGACGTCAGCGCGTAGGTTGTTCACGTCATGAACAATCCTACTCCCGCCACCCAACTCACCCCATTCACCCGTGACCACGGGTTCAGCCTCATCGGCTCCTATCACCTCGCCGACGACGGTTCCGTCCTTCGTTCGGCCAAGGTCGCGATCACGCAGCGTCTTCCCCTCGTCTACGCCGTCTTCGCCGACGAAGAATGCCGCTACATTGGTAAGACGGTCCAGGGGTACAGCCGTCCCCTGAACTACCACAAGAACGACGTCATGGTGGACGTCCGCGACGGGATCCTCCGCGAGCTGCGGGCCGGACGCACCGTTGCCGTTTACGCGAAGACCAGCGGATTAAGGGCCTCCCACGAGGGGTTGGAACTCAACCTCATCGAGGCGATCGAGCACGCCCTCATCCGCGAGCACTCGCCTTTGTGGAACAACCAGGTGCAGGCGCTGGAGTGATCCGGCGCCCGCCGGTCTCCTCGGCCGATCGGTAAATCCGCGATGTCGGACCGTATCCGACCGAGGTCTTCGCCGATGCTGCTCACCGCGCTCCCCGGTCGTCGCGTCGACGACCGGGGGCGCCAACCCACCACCACCCATGCATTCCTCCGCTCCCGCTTCCGCCTCCGCGCCTTCGTTCGCCGTCAAGGTCGTCCAGGGCCGCGTCTCCCTCCATAAAACCTCCGGTCCGTACGTCCGCACCGTCTGCACCGGGGCCGCCTCCGCCGTGCTGCAGGGCGCCGAAGTCCACGTCTCCGACGCCGACGGCAAGGTCCGCATCTTCGGCGTCAACGGCATCTTCAAGCGCACCCTCTGAGCCATGAGCGAGACCTGGGAGGGTCGCTGCCCCGAGGATTGGGTCCGGATCCTGCGCGGCGGCATGCTTGTTGCGCTGACCGCCGACGGACGGGAAGGCCACCGCGTGCGCCCGTGGCCCGATCTCACCGCCGAGGCGTGGGATCCCAAGCGCGGTCTCTGGCGGCGTAACCGCCCCTCGGCCGAGCGGCTCCTCGAGCTGTACGGCGGCGGCTGGCCGTGGGGCTTCAACCTGCCTCCGGTCGGGAACCCTTCCTTCGCGCCGCCGTTCGCCTCGGAGCCCGTCGGCTGGTCGGAGCGGGAGAGCGGCCAGTACCTCATGCCGTTCTTCCCCGATTCCCCCGACGCCTGCCGGGAGTTCGCCGCCGCGCGCGCCTGGGAAACGATGGTCGCGTTCCGCGCGACGCTCCCCGCCGACGTGAGGGCGGCCGTCGCCCCATTTGCGCTGCCGCCCCTCCGGTTGCTGCGGCTCCTCGCGCTCGAGCCCGGTCTCGTGCGCCTCACCCGCGAGAATCCCGCCGTCGCCCTGTTCCTCGCATGGTCCGACCCGGAACCCGCGCAGCTCGCCGACCTCGCCCGCGCGACTCGACGCGACCTGATGAAGGCGCTGGGCCTGCCGCCCGTCGCGTTCGGATTCCTTTCCCGGGTCGAGGCCGAGGGCCTCGAGGCGGACGACATCCGCAACCTCGCGCTCGCCGTCACGCAGCCGGTCTTCGGCAAATGCCTCCTGCACCTCGATCCCGTCCCGTACCTGGTCGTGCGCATGGTCATGGAGTCCGCGACGTGGGCGTTGCTCACGCCCGACCTGATCCGCCAGGTCGCGCGCCGCGCCCGCCTGCTTGACTCGCCGCTCCACTGGGAGGCGGCCCACTTTGTTGATCGTCTCGTCGCATGGCGGCGCCGCGTGCTCTCGCAGCGCGCGATGCCCCGGTTGCGCGCGATCGGCGAGCTGCCGGCCCGGCAACTCCGGCTGCGTTACGGCGGCAATCCGCGTCCGGTCCTCTCCACGGACGGCGCTGACGTGATCCCGGAAATTCGAGCCGCTTGAAGGTTCGGTCTGGGTCCAACAGAAAGGACCCAGATCATGAAATGAAAACGCTACAGTACAGAGGAGAAAGTCCGCATCCTGCGGGACGTGGATGCGGGCAGGAGCATCGTGGACATCTGTCGGGAGAAAAACATCTCCGACGTGACGTACCACCGTTGGCGAAAGCAGTT
>VHCY01000163.1 GCA_016871595.1 Verrucomicrobiota bacterium | reverse complement strand
CCTCAAGACCTACCTTGGCTTTCAGATCGGGACTGTGCTGACGTCGTTTCTTGGACATAGGGATCGTGTTTCGGACTCTGGGTTAACGATCCGACCTGTCCAACTTTCGGGGACCACTTCACCCCTCGGGACGCTCCCCTCATCGCGCCCGCGGCGTCTATGGACGCCTCTGGCAGCGTGGTCCGCGCCGAGCGGCCCTTTGAGCCTTTTGTGGCTATGCTCAGGGGGGCTTCGCCATACAGGTTTCAGCCTCAACCTCCCGGGGCGTCGCGCCCGCCTTCGCTAAAGCTACTGCGGACAGGCCCCCAGCTACATCTCATCCGCGGCTCTCCATCCCTCCGTCCCCCCCTCCATCCCTCCATCCCTCCATCCCTCCATCCCGCCCTCCCTCCATCCCTCCATCCCGCCCTCCGTCTTCCGCCTGCACCCCACCTTGACCCCGCCGAAGTTACCCCTCAGGTTACCCCCATGAGCTCCGCCACGGTGAAGCAGCTGCGCCACGAGTTCCCGCGGGTCTACGCGGCCGCCCGGCGAGGGCCCGTGCGCATCACCAAGCACGGCAAGGTCATCGCCACGCTCGACGCCACCCCGGCCGTCTCCGGGCCCTGGACCCCGCCGGATTTCACCGCCCGCAGCGAGGCCATCCTCGGTCCGCGCCACCGCAAGGTGGACCTGCTGCGGCTCTGGGCCGAGCAGGGTACGCGGTGAGCGACTACGCGGACACCTCCTTCATCCTGTCCCTGCATCTGGCGGCGGACGTGCATCACGCCCGGGCGGTGCGCGTGGCGCAGGCTTGGCCAGGGCCGCCCCGCCTGCCGTTGACCGACTACGGCACCTACGAGGCCACCAACGCGTTGATGCAGCTGGTCGCACGGGGGGAGCTGACCCTGCCGGAGGCGGAGGGCCTGATCCGGGAAATCGCCGGGGGCAAGGCCACGGGGGTGTTCCGTGGCGCCAGCCTCGAACACCCGGCGTGGCTGCGGCGGGCGCGGGAACTGGCGGTGGAGGTCACCCCCCGGGTGAACGTCCGCGCCCTGGACCTCCTGCACGTGGCAGCGGCGCAGCTGTTGGGCGCAAAGCGGCTGCTCACCTTTGACGGCAACCAGCGCCGGGCGGCCCTAGCGGCGGGCCTGAGCTGCCCAGAGCTGTAGGGCCGGGGGGGCGAGGCCGTTACGGGGTCCCGAAGGCTTGGCGAAGGCGGAAGGCTCGAGCCAGGAGGGGGGCGATGGCGCAGCCGTATGGGGTATGGAGGTGCGGCGAGCGGAATGGCTTCGCCATACGGGTTTCCGCCTCAACTTGCCGGGACGGCACGCCGTCTCTCCGTCCCTCCCTCTCTCCGTCTCTCCGTCCGCCACTCACGGCCCGCGCCACGATTCGCCCACCACCGGGCGCCCGGACACGTCCGCCACCGGGAAATACGCCTCCACGTCCTCGCCCTCATACGGAGCCGCCAACGGCACCGGGCCGCGCCGGTACAAACCCTCCCCCACCGCCTCGAACGCATCCAACCGCGCCAACGCCGGTTCTTCCACCGCCCAAACCTCCCCGGTCACGCCCGCCGGCGTCGCCGGATGCGGCACGAGACCAGGATACCCCCCGAGGTCGTGCAGGCGAAAACCCGGCACGGTCCGCGCCGGGCCCACGAACCGCTGGTCCGCCAACTGGCCGTGGTTCACGCGGCCGCGCTGGAGCGTCCCGTAGACAAAGAGCAGGCGGCTCACGGCGCGCCCGCGGGCGGCAGCACCTCGACGACCACCGCGGTGGTGTTGTCGCGGCCGGAAGCCTCCACCGCGGTTTCCACCAGGCGCTGCGCGGGCGGACGCGGGGCGGGGCCCTCCTCCGGCGCCGCCGGCAGCAGTTCGGCGATCTGGCGGTCCCAGAGGCCGTCCGTCAGCCCGTCGGAGCAGAGCAGGAAACGGTCCCCGGCCCGGTGATCCACGGCGCCCAGCTGCGGCTCGATGAACTGGTTGCCCGCGCCCAACGCCTGCTGCAGCGCGTTCCGGCGGGGATGGGTCCGCTGCTCCCGCTCGTTGATCTGGCCCTGCCGCCGCAGCCAGCCGACGTGGCTGTGGTCGTGCGTCACCTGGGTCAGCTCGCCCCGCAGCGGGAGGGAATAGATCCGGCTGTCGCCGACGTGCGCGAAGTACATCCACTCGGGCGTGAACCACCCGAGGCTCAGCGTGGCCCCCATCCCGGCGCATTCCTCGTAGGAATTGCCCAGGCGCGTCAGATCCTGGTGGATCTGCGTGACCAGCTCGCCCAGGACATCCGCGAAGCCGACCCCGATCCCGGTCGCCGCCAGCCGGAACGCGCGGGGGAACAGGCGCGTGATGCGGTCGACGGTGAAACGGCTGGCGAACTCGCCCGACTTGGCGCCCCCCATCCCATCGCTCACGGCGAAGACGAAGTCAGCCGCCGCCAGGGAGGCGCGGCCGGTCTTGCCCAGGTAACGCACCTCGCGGCCATCGACCGCAAGGGCGAGGAAGGAGTCCTCGTTGTTGGGGCGGACGCGGCCGACGTGGGTCAGGCCGGACCATTGCAGGTCGGGGGCGGGACGGTCCCCGCGGCGGGTGTCAGCACTCATCGGGCCAAGGTGGGCTTGAGGGTGAGGGGCAGGCCGGAGCCGTCGTCCTCAAGCAGCGTCGCGAACTCGAAATCGATCACGCAGAAACGGCCGTCGGCGACGCGGTAGGTGATGTTGCGGAGGGCGCGGTCCTCGTGGCGGACGCCGAAGCGCTCCAGCGCAGCGAACAGTTCCTCCTGCCGCTCCGGCGCGAGGTGATCCACGCGGCGGCCGCAATTGGTGGTGACCAGGCGGAGCTGGGCCGAATCGGCCTCTAGGACTTGGGGGACGAAGTCGCAGCCGCGGGCCTGGAGGTGGCGGAGCACGCGGGTCTCGTGGTCGAAGCGCTCCCGGGCGGAGTGGCCGCGGAAGGTCTTGTGCACCCGGCCGTCGAAGCCGATGCGGACTGTGGCCCGCGCGGTGTCCTTGATTTCCTCCATTGGACGACACTCTCCCGCAGCCGGTCACCCGCTGGCAAGCCGCACCCGTGGCCGGCGGGTCCGCGCTTGCGAGGCCCGGGGAGAACGGCCATGACGTCCCCGTCTTGCACCTCCACCTCGGGCACCACTTTTACGGCGCGGGCAACCTGGGGGATGACTTCATGCTTGGGGGCTTCCTCGAGGCCCTTGAGGCGCAGGCCCCGGGCACCACCTGTTCGTGCCGCGTCCCCTTCCCGCTGCCCCCGCTGCGGGATCGTTTCCCGGCGGTGGAGTGGCTGCCGTACGAGGCGGGGAATCTGGAGCCGTGCCTGCGGCGGGCGGACGCGTGGCTCGGCTTGGGCGGATCACCGTTCCAGCAGGCGCAGTCGGCGTGGTTTCTCGATCACCTTACCGCGGAGGCGGCGGCGTGCGCCCGGTTGGGCAAGCCGATGTTTTACCTCGGCGTGGGCGTGCAGGGCGCGGCGGAGGCACGGGAGCCGGCCGTCCAGCGACTGATCGCGCAGGCCGAGGGCATCTGGACCCGCGATCCGGCGGCCGCGGAACGCCTCGCCGGCCTCGCGCCGCGGCGGCCGGTGGTGGCGGCGAGCGATCTGGCGCATTTGTGGTTCCGCGCGCATCCGCCGCGGCCGGCGGTGGCGGGGCGGCTGAACCTGACGCCGAACTTTGATTTCGGGCCTTGGCCGGGGCGCGACGCGCTGCTGGCGGCGGTGGCGGCGCTGGGCGTGGAGGATCGCGTCTGGCTGGTGCAAGAGGACCGGGAGTTGCCCGGGGCGGAGAGGGCCTTGTACGCGGGGTTGCCACCGGCGGAACGGGCCCGGTGGCGCCTGCTGGCGCCGGATGTGCCGGGGGCCCCGTTGACGGCAGCCCTGGACCGCTGGTCGGGGGCGGGGCAGACCGTGAGCGCGCGGTACCACGCGGCGCTGCTGGGGGCGTGGGCCGGGTCGGCGTTGGTCGTGATCGCGACCAACGAGAAGCTGCGGGGGGTGGCGGCGGCGCTGCGGGTCCCGGCGATCGCGCCGGACGCCCCGCGGGCGGCGGTTTTAGAGGCCTTGACGGCGGCGGCAGCGGGTCCCCGGCGGCCGCCCGTGGCGCTAGCGGAGCAGGCCGCGGCGGCGGTGGCGGCCTGCCTCGCGGCGATTCGCGGCTGAATTTTTCTCGGCACCCCCGGCGCCTTCGCGAAAGACTCCCTCCTTATGCCCGCGCTGCTCCTGTCGCTCGCGTTTGTCGCTTACCTGACGTTGGTCGGGGGCGGGCTGCTGGCCGGGTGCCGCTGGCGGGGCGGGGTCCTGCGGACGTGGCTGCTGGCGCCGGCGGTGGGGCTGGCGGTGGTCATTTTGGCCCTGATGGTCCTGAACCAGGCGGGCCTGCCGGTGCGGGCCTTCGCGTGGCCGCTGACCCTGGGGCTCGGGCTGGCGGCGGCGGGCGTCCTGCGTTGGCGGCGGACGGTGTGGCCACGGCGGGCCCTGGCCCCGTTCGCGGCGGTGGCGGTGGCGTCGCTGCTGTGGACCGGGTGGCCCCAGCTGCGGTTCGGCTTCAACTGGCTCAGCTACGTCAACGACGACTTCGTGAACTACTGCCTGGCGGCGGACCGGTTCCGGGACTTCGGCTTCTGGCGGGCGCCGCACCTGGCGGAGTTAGCGGGGACCGACGTCGCCCAGTATTACTGGTTTATGCACGTGCCGGGCCTGATGCGCTTCGGCAGCGAGATTACCCTCGCGTGGGTGTCGGCCCTGACCGGCCTGAGGGCGCTGGGCATTTTCATGCCGGTGATCTTGGGCCTGGGCCTGGTGCAACTGGCGGCGGCGGGCGCGCTGGTGCTCCACCGCGGGCGCTGGCGGCGACGGGCGTGGCTGACGATGGCCCTGCTGGCGGCGAGTCCCCTGTTTATGCTGGGCTCCCTGTACCAGCTGATCGCGCAGGTGGGCGGTTTGGGCCTGATGCTGGCGGCGACCGTGGTACTGACCCAGCGCCTGCCGGTCCGGCGCGCGGGGGCGATCCCGGCGATCGTGGTCCTGTCGGTGCTGGGTGCGGCGCTGTGCGTGACCTACCCGGAGGTGACGGCGTTCGCGGGCCTGGCGGGCCTGGTGGCGGCGGCCTTCGAGACCGTGCGGCAGCGGCGGCTGCCGGCGGCGCGGCTGACCTTGTTCCTGTATGGCGTGGCGGGGGTGATGCTCCTGCTGCGGACCAATATGCTGGCGTATGTCTTCACGATCATGCTGCAGCTGGGGTCGGGCTTCCGCAGCGTGGACCTGTCGCTGTCGCTGTTCCCGTACTTTATGATCCCGACGGGGCTGGCAAACCTGTTCGGCCTGATGCCCCTGGCGGTGAACTTCCCGGAGCCGTGGACGTCGGTCACCATCCTCGCGGGTGGCTTGGCCCTGCTGGCGGCGCTGGCGGCGGGCGTGCGGGAGGCCGCGCGGGGCGTGCCGATGGCGCTGCTGCTGCTGGTGCAGTTCGCCCTCGCGCTGCGGCTGATGACGTCGGGCAACGACTTCGGCCTCTACAAGCTGGCGATGTTCCTGCAGCCGGCGCTGGCGGCGAGCCTCGCGGGCCTGCTCCTGCGGCTGCCGCGGCCGCGGCTGACCGCGCCGGTGGCCCTTGCCCTGGCGGCCCTCGCGGCGGCGCCCACGGCCCTGCATTACACCGGGGTTTCGCAGGGCGACCGCGCGGGGGGCCTCACCGAGGCGAAGAGCGCCTCCGCCCTCGGCACCGAAGCGCCGCCGGTACCGGCCGGCACGCGGGTGCTGGCCGACGTGAACAACCTGGTCGCGGCCAAGCTGGCGGCGGCGGCGCTGCGGGGCACCGACCTGCGCTACCTCTCGCGCGATTATTACCAGCAGATCGCGCCGATCGAGTACGAGCGCCTCGGCACCACCTTGGTCGGCCTGCACCCGCACTTCGATGCACTCCTGTCCGCGCGGCCGCGGCTGGCGGAGCGCGACCAGCGGACGACGCAGACCCTGCGCCTGTTCGAGACCACCTTCCGGGCGCCACGGCTGGAGTACGCGCCCGGCGCGGCGGACACCTACCTGACGCTCGATCCCGCGCTGGGCCTGTTCAACAAGTTCCATTTCCCGGCGCCGCTGCAGCCAAAGGCCTTCTTCCGCCTCCAGCCGGTGGCGGAGGTGCGCAACCACCTCGTG
>VHCY01000162.1 GCA_016871595.1 Verrucomicrobiota bacterium | reverse complement strand
AGCCGCTTCATTCTTCTCCCATGCTCCCAATCCTCAAACCGCCTTGAAGAAGACTTGACCAACGTTTCCCCATAGCAGGGGTCAGGCCAGTGCAGGGTGCGCGTGCTGAGGTGAATCGGGTGCCTCGGTCCGGTGGGTGCCGAGGTCCCCGCCGACGTGCTCCACCCGCGCCGCCGTCTCCGATTCTTCCACTTGGATCGTCACCAGCGCACCGTGCGCTGGCCTGACCCCTTACCAAGGCGGACCCTTTACCGAGGCGGCGGACCGCGACATCGCGTCCGGCCCCCCCGCCCGCCCCTTCACCGCGGCCCCGCTGGTACGCCCTCGAGCGCCAGCAGCCAGCGCTTCCTCTCGGTGCCGAATGCGTAGCCGTGCAGGGCGCCGTTCGCCGCGATCACCCGGTGGCACGGCACCAGCAGGCACACCGGATTCCGGCCGTTCGCCGCCCCCACCGCCCGCGCCGCCCCCGGCCGACCCACCCGCGCCGCCAACTCCCCGTAACTGATGGTCTCCCCCCGCGGAATGGCCCGCAAAGCCGCCCAGACGCGCTCCTGGAACGGCGTGCCACGCGCCCCCACCCGCACGGTAAACTCCCGCCTTTCCCCCGCCAGATAGGCCTGCACCTCCCGCCGCGCCGCCGCGCACCGGCCCGGATCAGGACTCAGCCGCGCGCCCGGCATCCGCGCCTGCAACGCCTCAGCATCCCCGAACACCGCCCCGACGACCGCCCCCTCCGCGTCAATCGCCACGGAAAACGGCCCGGCGGCCGTCGCAAAGGTGTCACAGGGGCAGCTCATCGCGGCGCTCAGGCCGTGGCGTGCCGCTGCAGCAGCTCCAATGGAATCAGCTCCAAGGTCCGCTCGTGGGTCGCCCCAGGCACGATCGGCGCCGCCACGCCCGCCTCGATCAATTCCAGCCAGCGCGTCGCGCACACGCACCAGCGGTCGCCGGGCACCAGCCCCGGGAAATCGTACTCGGGCCGCGGCGTCGACAGGTCGTTGCCCCGCTCCCGGCTGGCCGCCAAAAACGCCGCGCTCACCTCCACGCACACGGTGTGGCACCCGGCATCCTCCGCGCAGGTGTCGCAGCGCCCGTTGCGGAAATAACCGGTCATCGGCCGCGTGGAACACGGCCGCAGGGGCCCGCCAAGGAGGTTGCGCGAGGGCAGGGGAGTCATCCGGGCAGCAAATCACGATTGCCCCGCGGAGGGCACGCCCGGAATGTGCGGTATGCCCTCTCCCGCCTACGAGACCCTCCGCGCCGACATCATCGTCGCGATGAAGGCCCGCGACTCCGCCACCACCACCGCGCTCCGCACCGCCGACGCCGCCATCAAGCGCGCCGCGATGGACGCGAACGTGGAGATCGATGACGCCCTCGTCCTCACGACCCTGCGCAAGGCGGTGAAGAACCTCACCGACGCCAAGGCCGAGTTCGCCGCGGGCGGCCGGGCCGATCTGGTCGCCGCCAACGAGGCCGAGATCCGCATCCTCGAACGCTACCTCCCCCGCGCCCTCCCCCCGGAACAGGTCGAGGCCCTCCTCACCGAGGCCATCCGCGCCTCCGGCGCCACCAGCCGCAAGGAGCTCGGCAAGGTCATCGCCGCGCTCAAGCAGCGCCCCGAGGCCGCCCAGCTCGATTTCGGCGCCATCAGCCGCCAGCTCCAGTCCCGGCTGCCCTGAGGCCCGCGCCCGCCCCGCAAGCTGGACAAAGCTTTTCCGCGGCCCCTACGCTCGCTCCGATGAAGATCTATCTGGATGGCAAGTTCGTCGACGCCAACGACGCCAAGGTCTCCGTGTTCGATCACGGGCTGCTCTATGGCGACGGGGTCTTCGAGGGCATCCGGATCTACGGGGGCAACATCTTCCGCCTCGAGGAACACCTCGAACGCCTCGAATACTCCGCCAAGGCGATCTTGCTCCAGTTGCCGATGTCCCGCGCGGAGCTCAGCGCCGCGACCTGCGAGTGTTGCCGCCAGAACAACCTCACCGACGGCTACATCCGCCTGGTGGTCACCCGCGGCGTCGGCGACCTCGGGCTCTCCCCCTGGCTCTGCGCCAAGCCCACGGTCTTCATCATCGCGGGCAAGATCTCGCTCTACCCGGCCGAGCATTACGAGCACGGGCTCTCGATCGTCACGGTGCCCACCCGGCGCATCAACCCCGCCGCGCTGCCCCCGACCATCAAGTCGCTCAATTACCTGAACAACATCCTCGGCAAAATCGAGGCCCGCCAGGCCGGGGCCCTCGAGGCGATTATGCTCAACGACCAAGGCTATGTCGCCGAATGCACCGCGGACAACATCTTCCTGGTGCACAAGGGCGAGATCCTCACGCCCGCCTCCTCGCAAGGCGCCCTCAAGGGGGTCACCCGATCCACGATCCTCGATATCGCCAAGCAACTCCGTATTCCCCTGCGCGAGGTGAACCTCACCCGCTACGACGTCTGGATCGCCGATGAGTGCTTCCTGACCGGCTCCGGCGCCGAGGTCATCCCCGCGGTGAAGCTCGACGGCCGGGAGATCGGCAACGGCAAGCCCGGCCCGGTCACCCGCCGGGTGCTCAAGGCCTTCCGGCGCCGCGTCCTCGTCGAGGGCACCCGGATCTGAGCCGGGCCCCCGCCCGCCGGGGCCCGCCAAGGCGCCCCGCATCTCATCGCCGCACTTGCCAGTCCCGGTGGGTGTGGCATCCTTTCCCTCGCGAGACCATCTGCTTCCATGGCCAACCCGCTCAAATGCGACCTTTGCTCCAAGCCCGCCACCGTGCACCTCACGCAGATCGTGAACAACAAGGTGCACACGGTGGACTTATGCGAGGCCTGCGCCGAGGCCAAGGGGGTCACGGACCCGGGCGGTTTCTCGCTCGCTGACCTCCTCCTGAAGGCCTCCCTCACGCCCGACGCGGCCCCGCCCGCCCCGGGCACCCGCTGCCCCCGCTGCGGCTACACGCCGGTCGAGTTCAAGAAGCACGGCCGCCTCGGCTGCCCCGCCTGCTACGAGGCCTTCGTCACGCTGGTCGAGCCGATGCTCGACAATATGCACAGCGGGGTCACCCACACCGGCAAGGTGCCCGCCCGCTCCCTGGAGCGGAAATCCCTCTACGACCGCCTCACCAAGCTCGAACTCGACCTCACCGAGGCCATCAAGTCCGAGCGCTACGAGGACGCCGCTCGCACCCGCGACGAGATCAACCAGGTCAAGCAGGCCTTTCATCCGGATGCCCCGTGAGGATTCCAGTTCCCTCGCCGCGCTGCTGAGCGCCCCGTCGGAACTCACCGACCCGGGCAGCAGCAAGACCGCCATCGTGCTGATGACGCGGATCCGCCTCGCGCGCAACGTGGTCGGGCACTCCTTCCCCGGCTGGGCCAAGTCCGCCCAGCGCGAGCAGATCCTCACCACCTGCCGCGACGCGGTCGCCCGCCTCCCGCAGATGAAGCGCTGCTTCAACTTCGCCGTCTCCGACCTCGGTGAACTGGAGCGCCAGATCCTCGTCGAACGCCACCTGATCAGCCGCGAGCTCAGTGGCTCCAAGGGCGGCGCGGGCGTCCTGATCAGCCGCGATCAGGCATTCTCGTTGATGGTCAACGAGGAGGACCATCTCCGCATCCAGGTCCTCCGCGCCGGGCTGAATCTGAAGCGCGCCTGGACCGCGATCAACGACCTCGACTCCGCGCTCGAGGAACACCTCGACTTCGCCTTCTCCCCCACGCTCGGCTACCTGACCGCCTGCCCCACCAACCTAGGCACCGCGATGCGCGCCTCCGCGATGATGCAGCTGCCGGCGCTCGTCATCTCCAACCAGATGGAGAAGGTCGTCCGCGCCGTAAACCAGCTTGGGATGGTCGTCCGCGGCCTCTTCGGCGAGGGCTCCGACGCCAGCGGCAGCATCTTCCAGATCTCCAACCAGACCACCCTCGGGGAGGCCGAGGAGGTCATCCTCAAGCGCCTCGGCAGCGTGTTGCAGTCCATCGTTGAGCACGAGCTCAACGCCCGGGCCAAGCTCCTCGAGGCGGATGCGGGCAAGCTGCACGACAAGATCGGCCGCGCCTACGGGATCCTGCAGAATTCCCACCTGCTGACCTCCGGCGAGGCGATGAACCTGCTTTCGCTGCTCCGCCTCGGCATCGATCTGGGCCTGTTCCCGGACGACCAGCGTTCGCTCATCGACCGCCTCCTGATCGAGGCGCAGCCGGGCCACCTCCAGCACGCGCACCGCGGCGAGTGCGATGCCGCCCTGCGCGATGCCCTCCGCGCCACCCGGCTTCGCGCCGAGTTCGCCTCCTTCCCGCGCCCCGAGGTCCGCCCCGCGAACCCCGGCGCCGCCGCCTGAACCCGCCCAACCCTCCTTTCCAATGTCCCAAGAACCAATGAACAATTTCACTCCCCGGGCGCAGCAGGTCCTCGCGCTGGCCCGCAAGGAGGCTGACCGGTTCCATCACAACTACGTCGGCACCGAGCACCTCCTGCTCGGGCTGATCAAGCTGGGGCAGGGCGTCGCCGTCAGCGTGCTCCAGAAGATGGGCCTCGACCTTGAGACCGTCCGCGCCGCCGTGGAGAAGCAGGTCGGCACCGGCCAGGAGACCAAGACGCAGGCCAGCATCCCCTACACGCCCCGGGTCAAGAAGGTGCTCGCGCTGGCCGGCAAGGAGGCCAAGGCCCTCAGCCATTCCTACGTCGGCACGGAACACATCCTCCTCGGCCTCCTGCGGGAAGGGGAGGGCGTCGCCGCCCGCGTGCTCAAGTCCCTCGAGATCGACATCGAGCGCACCCGCAACGAGATCCTCCGGGAGCTCGACCCGCAGTTCTCCGGGGGCCAGTCCGGCGAGAGCGGTGAGCCCGGCGAGGAGGCCGCCGCCGGCGGCTCGCAGCGTCCCGGCGCCCAGGCGGAGGAGAAGAAGGAGGTCAAGACCCCCGCCCTCAAGGCCTTCGGCCGCGACCTCACCGAGCTCGCCCGCAAGGGGGAGATGGATCCCGTGGTCGGCCGCCGCAACGAGATCCGCCGCGTCATCCAGATCCTCTGCCGCCGCACCAAGAACAACCCCGTCCTCATCGGCGAGGCCGGCGTCGGCAAGACCGCCATCGTCGAGGGCCTGGCCCAGGAGATCGCCTGCGGCAACGTTCCCGAGATCCTCGCCGAGAAGAAGGTCATCACCCTCGACCTCGCCCTGATGGTCGCCGGCACCAAGTACCGCGGCCAGTTCGAGGAACGCATCAAGGCCGTGATGGACGAGATCCGCCGGGCGAAGAACATCATCCTCTTCATCGACGAGCTCCATACGATCGTCGGGGCCGGCGCCGCCGAGGGGGCGATGGACGCCTCCAACATCTTCAAGCCCGCCCTCTCCCGCGGCGAGCTCCAGTGCGTGGGCGCCACCACCCTCAACGAGTACCGCAAGCACATTGAGAAGGACTCCGCCCTCGATCGCCGCTTCCAGTCCGTCAAGGTCGAGGCCCCCTCGGTCGAGGACACCGTCCTCATCCTGAAGGGCATCCGCGGCAAGTACGAGGACCACCACAAGGCCACCTTCACCGACGCCTCCCTCGAGTCCGCCGCGAAGCTTTCCGACCGCTACATCACCGGGCGCTTCCTGCCGGACAAGGCCATCGACGTGATGGACGAGGCCGGTTCCCGCGCCCGCATCGCCGCCCTCAGCCGGCCCGCGGACATCGAGGACCTCACCCCGCAGATCGAGGCGATCTGCGCCCGGAAGGAGAAGGCGATCAGCGACCAGCACTTCGAGGAGGCGGCCAAGTTCCGCGACCAGGAGAAGCAGCTCCGCGCCCGCCAGGAGGAGATCACTGCCGACTGGAAGAAGCGCCGGGACGAGAAGCGCGTCACCATCGACGAGGACCTGATGATGCAGGTGGTCGCCGACTGGACCGGTATCCCGCTCTCCCGGATGGAGAAGAAGGACAACGAGAAGCTGCTCCAGATGGAGACCGAGCTGCAGAAGGCCGTCATTGGCCAGGACGTGGCCGCCGTCTCGATCTCCCGCGCCCTGCGCCGTTCCCGCGCCGACCTCAAGGACCCGCGGCGGCCCATCGGCTCGTTCCTCTTCGTCGGCCCCACGGGCGTCGGCAAGACGATGCTCGCGAAGCAGCTCGCGGCCCAGATGTTCGGCAACCAGGAGGCGCTCATCCAGATCGATATGAGCGAGTATATGGAGAAGTTCGCCGTCTCCCGCCTCGTC
>VHCY01000161.1 GCA_016871595.1 Verrucomicrobiota bacterium | reverse complement strand
TCACGTGTTACGCACCCGTTCGCCACTGCTTTCACATCCGGTTGCCCTTCAATGAAAACCGTTCGACTTGCATGTCTTAACCACGCCGCCAGCGTTCATTCTGAGCCAGGATCAAACTCTCCGAAAAAGAGAGTTCTGAACCTAGTGATTCTGAACTACTTCTGGTGATACCGACTTGCGCCGGTATCGTGTATTGAATTTTTGATTGGGGGTCCCAATCAATCGCACAAAGTAACTTTCAAAGAGCTTCCTTTTTGAGGAAAGACGATCAGCAAAACTACTCCGAATCCGGCGGTCAATCCTTTTCCCGAACTTTTTTCGGAAAACTTAAGGCCCACCCGGACGCCAAAGAACTTCACCGACCTTCCCACCATCCCCTCCCGTACCGAGGTACTGAAGCTTCCGTTTGGCGGGAGGGGAGATGGAGCAAATCGGCCAGCCCTGGGCAAGGACTTTTTCCCAAAAACTTTCGAGTGCCCTCTTTCCGTCTTCTGTATCCGGACTCTGACTACGACGGGACCGGCACCAGCGCGCCCTCCCGCACGGTGAAGGTCAGCGCGGCTCCCTCGGCCACCTCCCCCGCCAGCAGCGCCCGCGCCAGCCTCGTCTCGAGGTGCCGCTGCAGGAACCGCCGCAGCGGCCGCGCGCCAAACACGGGATCGTAGCCCTTCTCCGCCACCCACTCCCGCGCCGTCGCATCCAGCGCCACGGTCACCCGCCGGTCCGCCAGCCGCCGGTTCAGATCCGCCAGCAGCAGGTCCACGATGGTCGTGATCTCCGCCAAGGTCAGCGGCTTGAACAGCAGGGTCTCATCCACCCGGTTCAGGAACTCCGGCCGGAACGCCCGGCGCAGATCCGCCAGCACACTCTCCCGCACACTCTCGGGAATGGTCTCCCCCGTCACGCCCTCGAGCAGGTGCCGCGAGCCCAGGTTGGAGGTCATAATCACCACGGTGTTCTTGAAGTCCACGGTGCGCCCCTGGCCATCCGTCAGGCGCCCGTCATCGAGCACCTGCAGGAGCACATTGAACACGTCCGGATGCGCCTTCTCCACCTCGTCGAGGAGGATCACCGCGTACGGCTTCCGCCGCACCGCCTCGGTCAACTGGCCCCCCTCCTCGAAGCCCACGTAGCCCGGAGGCGCCCCCAGCAGGCGCGCCACGCTGTGCTTCTCCATATACTCCGACATATCCAGGCGCACGATCGCCGCCTCGGTGTCGAACAGGGTCTCGGCCAGCGCCTTCGCGAGCTCCGTCTTGCCCACCCCCGTCGGGCCCAGAAACAGGAAGCTCCCCACCGGCCGCCGCGGATCCTTGATGCCGCTGCGCGCCCGCAGGATCGCCTCGGTCACGAGCTCCACCGCCTCATCCTGGCCCACGACCCGCCGGTGCAGGACGTCCGCCAGGCGCAGCAGCTTCTCCTTCTCGCCCTCGACGAGCCGCGTCACGGGCACGCCGCTCCATTGGGAGACGACGGCCGCGATCTCCTCGCTGGACACCTCCTCCCGGAACAACGTGGTCTCCGCCCGCCCCTTGCCCTCCAGGCGCCGGAGCTCCGCCTCCAATTGGGGCAGCCGTCCGTGCCGGAGCTCGGCCACCTTACTCAGATCATAGGCCCGCTCCGCCCGCTCCATCTCGCGGCGCAGCCCCTCGATTTCCTCGCGCAAGCGGCGGGTGCGGTCGACGGCGGCCTTCTCCTTGTCCCAGACCAGCCGCAGGCCCCGGGCCCGCTCGCGCGCCTCCGCCAACTCCCGGCGCAAGGCCTCCAGCCGCCGCGCCGAGGCCTCGTCCTTCTCCTTGGCCAAGGCCGTCTCCTCGATCTCCAGGCGCAGCACCTTGCGGGTCAGCTCATCCAGCTCCTGGGGCAGGGAATCCATCTCGGTCCGGATCAGGGCGCAGGCCTCGTCCACGAGGTCGATGGCCTTGTCCGGCAGGAAGCGGTCGCTGATGTAGCGGCTCGAAAGGACCGCGGCGCTGACCAGGGCATTATCCTGGATCCGCACGCCGTGGTGGAGCTCGAAGCGCTCCTTCAGGCCGCGCAGAATGGAGATGGCATCCTCCACCGAGGGCTGATCGACCACCACCGGCTGGAAGCGCCGCTCCAACGCCGCGTCCTTCTCCACGTGCCGGCGGTACTCGTCCAGGGTCGTCGCGCCGATGCAGTGCAGCTCCCCCCGCGCCAACATCGGCTTGAGCAGGTTGCCCGCATCCATCGCGCCCTCCGTCTTGCCCGCACCCACAATCAGGTGCAGCTCGTCGATGAAGAGGATGATCCGGCCCTCGGCCTGCTTCACCTCCGCCAAGACCGCCTTCAGGCGCTCCTCGAACTCGCCCCGGTACTTGGCCCCGGCCACCAGCGCGCCCAGATCCAACGAGAAGATGGTCCGGTCCCGCAGGCCCTCCGGCACATCCCCGCGCAGGATCCGCTGCGCCAGGCCCTCGACGATCGCCGTCTTGCCCACGCCGGGCTCGCCGATGAGCACGGGGTTGTTCTTGGTCTTGCGGGAAAGGATCCGGATGGTCCGCCGGATCTCCTCGTCGCGCCCGATCACGGGATCCATCTTCCCCTTCCTCGCCTGCGCCACCAGGTCCACGCCGTACTTCTCCAGCGCCGCATAGGTGGCCTCCGGGTTGTCGGACGTCACCCGCTGCGCCCCGCGCACCTGCCGCAGGGCCTCCAGCACCCGGCCACGCTCCAACCCCTGGCCGCGCAGCAGCTTCCGCAGGCCCTCCGGCCGGGCAATCTCGAGCAGCGCCAGGAACAGGTGCTCCACCGACACGAACTCATCGCGCAGCTGCGCGGCCTCGTCCTCCGCGCGGGTCAGGACCTCCTGGACGGCGGGGGTGACGTACACCTTGGAGGTGTCGACCGACCCGGAGACGCGCGGCAGGCGCTCCAATTCGCGCTCCACCGCCGCGGTCACCGTCGCCGGCTCCACGTTGAGCTTGCCCAGCAGGCCGGGCACCAGGCCGTTCTCCTGCCCCAGCAGGGCGGCCAGCAGGTGCCAGGTGTCGACCTCGGAGTGCCCGCGACGCCGGGCCAGGGCCTGGGCATCGGTGACGGCTTGGCGGGACATTTGGGTAAGCTTGGCGGAATCCATATCCCCCACCCTCGCATAGACCGCGCCAGTCCGGCGCAGCACCCTGCCGAGGCAAAGTCCCGCCCCGCCGGGGCAAACCGCGACACGATGCGCCTGCCGCCGGCCCGAACTGGGACGACTTGGCGCTTAACCGGGCTCCGGCCCCGCCGACCGCTCAGCAGCCCAAAAAGCCAAGATCCACCGCCGCCGGCACGCGCTTCCCCTCGGCCGCGACGAGGACGATGCCACCCGGGGCCGGTTCAATCCGCGCCACGCGCCCGAACCGGGCCGGGACCTCGGCGACGCCCATCAGCGTCCGGACGGTCGTGGGCCGCCGCGGATCGAGGGTGAGCGTGGTCGGCAGGCCGAGGCGGCGGAGCGGGTTGGCCCCCGCCGATTCCGCCTGGCCGTAATGGAAGTAGCTGGTGGTGTCCTCCAGGCCCAGAACTCCCGTGTGCCGGCCGTTCCACGGCGCGTAGTGGCGTCCGCCATTGGAGATCCAGAGGATCGTGTGGCGCAGCACCCGGGGATCCCGCAGCGCGAACCACACGTACCGCTGGGCCGGGAACGTCACCGCATTCCACGCGAAGGGCAGGTCGGGGGCGGCCGTGATCATCACGAGGTCGTCGAAGCCGCGCCGGGCCGGGTACACGGAAAGGTCGGTGGTTCCCCCCGTCGCCAAGGGGACCTCGGCCAAGGAGGTGAACTCCGCGCCCGGCCGGAGGCTGGAATAGCCCCGCTGGGCCGGGTCCTCGAACGGGGTCGGCAACACCTGCCCGCGGACGAAGGGGCTCGTGCCGATCAGGCCGGAACCTGGTTCCTCGGGAAAGCGCAGCATCGCGTGGTGGCCGACGCTCAAGGGGCCGCGGGCGCCGGAGATCTCGTGGCTTTGGGCCACCACCGGGCTGCCTGCGGGCAGCACGATGGTCTTGGTCACGCGCCCGGCGCGTACCTTCAGGTCGAGGCGCGCCCGCAGGGTCACCGCGGCGTCGCCGTGCGCGAGCTCCTCGAGGCGCCAGACGGCGTTGGCGGTCTCACCGTGGGGCGGATGCCGCTCGCCGCGCCAAGGGGTCCCGTTGCCCCCGAAGGGCGCGCAGAAGAAATCCCCGCGCAAGGCCTGCAGGAGCGCGGGCATCCCCCGGGGCAGCGTCTCCTCGGCCCACGGCGCGACGGAGAGCGGGGCGACGGTGCGCCGGCCCAGCCGGAACTGCACCGGCCCCAGGTGGCCGCCGAGGCGGGTCAGGTGGGCGTGGACGTGGCTGGAACGCAGGGGCCAGGAGGGCTGGCCGTGGATCACGGGGAGCTTCATCGGGTGGCGGGGGCCAGGGAGAACCCTGCCCCGGCGCCGGGGCGGGCACAAGCCTCCGCCGATTCCCGCACTGCGGGTTTGGAACCGGCGCGATTTCCGTTCTCGATCCCGCCGTGTCGTGGACGCAGCAACCCATCTTCTTCGTCGATTTTGAAGGCAGCCTGGGCTCGGGCATCCTTGAATTCGGGGTCGCCGAGGTGCACCGGGGTACGGTCGTCTCGACGCGCACCCGCAAGTGCCGGCCCACCGGCGGCATCCGCGCCGAGGATCAGGCCGTGCACGGGCTGGAGCCGGCCGCGCTGGCCGGGCAGGCGCCCTTTGCCGAGGAATGGAGCTACTTCCTGAGCCTGCGGGAGCTGGGCCCCCTGGCGGCGCATTACGCGGGCGTCGAAAACAGCCTGCTGAAGGCCGTCTGGCCCTACCCGCGGAACGTCCCCGACTTCACCCGCCCGGGGGCGCGGATCGTCGATTGGGGCCCGTGGGTGGACACCGCCCGGCTGGTGGAGCAACTGCTCCCGCACCTAGATTCCGGGCGCTTGGAAGCCCTGATTGCCGCGCTGGGCCTGCAGGCTCGGCTGGACGCCCTCGCGCTCGAACATTGCCCGCCGGATCGCCGCCGCTACCACGCGGCCCTGTACGACGCGCTGGCTGGGGCCCTGCTTCTCGCCAAGCTCGCCGAGGACCCCCAGATCGGCGGGCTCACGCTGCTGCAGCTCCTGAGCCTCAGCACCCTCGACCCGGGCCGGCGCGCGGCGCTCCAGCAGCGGGAACTGTTTCCCGAGTAGGCCGGGGATTTCCCCGCGGGAACCTTGCTTCCCGCCGGCGTGCCCGCGACGCTCGGCCGTTTATGGCCCTCGTCAGCCTCCTCGATGTCAGCCTCAGCTTCGGCGGCGCCCCCCTGCTGGACCGCGTCAACCTGCAGCTGGAACGCGGCGAGCGCGTGTGCCTCGTGGGGCGCAACGGGGCCGGCAAATCCACCCTGATGAAGGTGATCGCCGGCGAACTCGTCCCCGACGAGGGGCAGATCTTCCGTTCGCCGCCCGATGCCGAGATCGCGACCCTGCCCCAGGACGTGCCCGCCGGGCTGGTCGGGACGGTCCGCGCGGTGGTCGAGGGGCCGGGGGGCAGCTACGAGGAACACAACGACTGGGAACAGCACGCCCGCGTCGAGCGCCTCCTCGAGCGTCTCGCCCTCCCGGCCGAAGCCGAGTTCACCGCCCTGTCCGCCGGCCAGAAGCGGCGCGTGCTGCTGGCGCGGGGTCTGGCCACGGGCCCTTCGCTGCTGCTGCTCGATGAGCCCACCAATCACCTAGACCTCGAATCCATCCGGGGCCTGGAGGACTTCCTGCTCGAATGGGGCGGCGCGCTCCTGTTCGTGACTCACGATCGCGCCTTCCTGCGGCGGCTGGCGACCCGCATCGTCGAGGTCGACCGGGGCCGACTGATCGGCTGGTCGTGCGACTACGACACCTTTTTGACCCGCAAGCAGGCCGTGCTGGAGGCCGAGGAGGTGCAGCGGGCCCAGTTCGACAAGAAACTCGCGCAGGAGGAGGTCTGGATCCGGCGCGGGGTGAAGGCCCAGCGTTCGCGGGCGCAGAACCGCATCCACGCCCTGCAGGCGATGCGGGCGGAACGCGCCGCCCGGAGGGAACGCCAGGGCACCGCCCGGATCTCCGCGCAGGAGGCCGACCGCTCCGGCTTCAAGGTGGTCACCTGCACCGGCCTGCGCTTCCGCTACGGGGAACGCTGGATCGTCCGCGACCTCGACCTGCGCATCGAGCGGGGCGACAAGATCGGGATCGTCGGCCCCAA
>VHCY01000160.1 GCA_016871595.1 Verrucomicrobiota bacterium | reverse complement strand
GTTGTGCAGGCAGATGCGCGAGGCCTCCTCGCCGCCGCGCGAGAAGCCGTAGCCCGCCGGCAGGTGCAGGTCCGCCTCCGCGATCGGGATCACCCGCCAATGCGTCTCCAGCGAGAACCGCCCCTCGTAGCCGCTCCGCGCGATCTCCGCGAGGTGCGCCGTCCAGCCCACGTGGCCGAGGCCCACCGGCGCCGCCACCGCCGGATGGGAGCCGGGCTTCGGCGTCACGCGGCGCGCGTCCTTCACGTGGATGTGGTGGATCCGCCCGCGCAGCGCGGCGAACCCCGCGGTCGCGTCCGCCGGCGCGCCCGGCGTGTACAGGACGTTGCACGGATCCCAGACGATCCCGAAGCGCGGGTCGGGCAGGTGCCGGAGCAGCTCCGCCGCCTCGAGGCCGGTGCCGATGATGCACGAGGCCTCGTTCTCCACGCCGATCCGGACGGACGTGCCCTTGGCGGCGTCCGCCAGCGCGCCGAGGTGCTCGACGATCCGCGGCAGGGCCGCCGCGTTCCCCGCCGCCGCGCGCCGCAGGAAGGTGAACACGCGGATCAGGTCGCAGCCCAGCTCGTGGGCCACGCCGAGCGTCCGCCGGAACTCCTCGACGTGCGCCCGCACCGCCGGGGCGTCATCGAGGTCGCATTTGAACACCGGCGAGGCGCAGCCGAAGATCCGCCAGCCCTCGCCCCGCGCCACGCGCTTCACCTCGGCGATGTCCGCCGGGGTGAGGTCCTTGAAGGCGCGTCCGAACACGCTGCGGAGCTCGTAGCCGGGCAGGCCGAACTCCTTCGCGAAACGGACGAGGTCCGGCAGGTCCTGCGAGATCTCATCGGAAATGACGGTGAAGCGGGCGGGGAAATTCATCGGTTGGGTGGTGATAGGTTGAAAGGGAGGGCTAACGGAGCCGGACGGGCGCGACCAAGCGAAAACCGCCCCGCGCGCCCGCCCCGGCGCTCAGCGGGGCTGGTTCGCCGCGACCACGTCAGCCACCTTCACCGGCGCGCCGCCGCGCCGCTTGCTCTCGTCCGCCGCCTCCATAAACGCCATCAGCTCCAGCGTCTCCTCGGCCGACACCGGCGCGACGCGCGTCTGGAAAAACTTCACCACCTCGCGCAGCAGCGGCGCGTAACCGGTTTTGATCTCCGGACTCACTACGTTCGTCGAGCCGAACACGGTCAGCCCGTAGGCGCCCTTGGTCGCGCGGTTGCCCCGCACCGTGCCCACGCGCCCGTCCGCCCAGACGCCGGTGACGACGTCCACGTTCGGGGTGTGGGTTCGCTGCACGGTCACGCAGCCGGTGCCCATCACGGTGTAGAGCATTTCGCACGCATGGATCCCGTACCAGTACAGGTCTGGGTGGGTCGGCTCGATCTCGCAGGGGCCGAAGGTGGTCGCGCCGCGCAGTTCCCCGTACTTCACGTCCTTGAGCGCCGCCTGCACCGCCTGGCGCAGGGAGGAGGAGCTGAAGACGGGCGTGTTGTGCTTCTTCGCGAGGGCGTAGATCGCGATCGAGTCGCGCAGGGACCCGCCGACCGGCTTGTCGATGAAGGTGGGCTTCCCCGAGGGCAGGACCTCCTGCGCGTACTTCAGGTGCGGGCGGCCGTCGACGCTCTCGATCATCACCGCGTCCACATTCTTCACCAGCTCCGCCACGGTGTCGTACAGCTTGATCTCGGGGTACTTCAACAGGTCCCGGGTGAAGCCCTCGACGCGGTTCGCGCTGGAGGCGATGTCCGGGCTGCCCCCCTTGAACACCGCCACGACGCGCGCGCCGGGCACGTGGTCCTTGGCCTTGGGGTCGTTGAGGGTCTTGGTGAAGGCGATGACGTGCGAGGTGTCTAGGCCGATGAGGCCCACGCGCAGGTCGGCGGCGCGGGCCTTGAGGCCGAGGAGGGAAAGCAGGGCGATCAGGGAGGTGAGGGGGCGGAGGTTCATCGGGGAAGGGGGTGTTGTGGGCGGATGCGCGCGGCGGGTCAACCGAGCCAGCGGGAAAGGTTCCGCGCCACGAAGGCGTCGTCGACGAGCCACGGGTAGGCGGCGCTCACCCGGTCGAGCTCCCGCGCCTGGCCGGGCGAGAGGCGCTCCTGCGGGTCCAGGCAGGCGGTGGTGGCGAACAGGCCCTGGCGCCGCAGCACCTCGTGGATGCCCGGCAGGCAACCGGCGAAATCGTGCGCCGCATCGAAGACCGCCGCGTTCGCGTCCGTCAGCGCCGCGTTCCGCTCCAGCCAGGCCGCGTCCAGCCGCGCCCGCCCCCGGACCTTCCGCACCTGCTCGAGCAGCGCGACGGCGCGCTCGGTCCACACGCCCCATTGGCCGAGCAGCCCCCCGGTGATGTGGCGCGTGCGCCCGCCGAAGGTGAACGGGGTCAGGAGGTCCGCTAGGATGTTGTCGTCGTTCCCGGTGTAGAGCGCCACGTCGTCCCGGCCCGCCTCGAGCACGGCCCGCACGACATCCAGGGTGCGGTAGCGGTGGAACGGGGCGATTTTCACCGCCACCAGGCCGGGGATCTCCGCGAAGTCCCGCCAGAAGCGGTAACTCAGCACGCGCCCACCCACCGCGGGCTGCAGGTAGAACCCCACCAGCGGCAACTCGCGCGCCACCTCGCGGCAATGGCGCAGGATGGCCCGCTCGTCATCCGCGGCCCACGCGCCCAGGCTGAGCAGGCCCGCGTGGTAACCAAGCCGCGCCGCGAGGGCGGCCTCCCTTTGCGCCTGCGGGGTGCGGCCGCAGACGCCCGCGATCAGGACGAACGGCCGCCGCGGCGCCGCCCCGCGCCACGCGTGCACCGTCTCCTGCGCTAGGGCCAGCACGGGCTCGTGCAGCCCGATCCCCGGGTCGCGGATCGCGAATTGGGTCGAGTGCACGCCCACCGCCAGGCCCCCCGCCCCGGCATCGACGTAATAGCGGATCACCGCGCGCTGCCGCCGCTCGTCCCAGCGCCGCCGCCGGTCGAGCGCGAGCGGCAGGGCGGGGATCACCTGCCCGGCCAAAAGGTGGGCGCGGAGGGTGGCGTTCATCGGGCAAGGTTGGCGGGAAGTGGGATCGCGGGCGAGCGTCAGGCGAGTGCCTCAGAACCGGCCGTCGCGGCGCTCGAACCCGGTCGGCTTGCCCCAGGTGCCGCCGCCGCGGAGCAGCCACGCCGCCACCCACCGCTGCATCGTGGCGAGGTCCGTCGGCGGCACCCCGAAGCGCCGGTGCGCCGCGCCCGCGTCGTTCAGCCACGCGGTCGGCGACTCCGCGCCCGCCAGCCGCGGCTCCCGTCCCAGCAGGCGCCCGAAGTCCCGCGCGAGGTCCCGCACCCGCAGGATGCCCGGGCCGGTGACGTTGAGCGGCACGGCCGGCGCCGCCGCTACCCCGAGGGCCCGCACGGTGTGCACGAGGGCGTCCCGCTGCCAGATCACGTTCACGTGGCCGGTGGTGATGTCTACCGGCTCCTCCCGCAGGACGCGGCCCGCGATGTCAGCGAGGACGCCGTAGCGGAATTCCACGGCGTAATTGAGGCGGAGCAGCGTGACGGGCGTGCCGTGGCGGCGCGCGCCCTCGGCGAAGGCTTCCTCGCGGCCGAGGCACGAGCGCGCGTAGTCGCCGGGGGGCGCGGGCGGGGTGGCCTCGGTCGCCCCGCCGGATTCCGGGGTGACGAACGGGTAGACGCACCCGGTGGAGAACGCGACGATCCGCGCGCCGGCGAACCGGGCCGCGACCAGCCGCGGCACCTCGACGTTCATCCGGTGCAGGAGCTCGGGCGCGGCGGCGGTCCCGAACTTCACCCCCGCCAGGAAAAACACGGCGCCCGCGTCCGGCAGCGCCGCCACCGCCGCGGGATCCGCCAGATCGGCCGCGTGGGTCGCGAGGCCGTGGCGCGCGAAATCCGCCCCGTCCCGCAGCGTGGTGAACCGCGACACCGCGAGCAGGTCCCCCTCGCGGCCCAGCGCCCGCAGCGCCCCCCGCAGCAGCAGGCACAGGTGCAGGCCCATCTTGCCGCCCGCGCCCAGCACCAGCACCCGCCCGGGTACGCCCGCGAGCACGGCCGCGAGTTCCGGCGCCGGCGCCCCCAGGAAGGCATCGGCTTCCTCCGGAGCGCAGGGCAACTCGGGCACGGGAGACATCGCGGGCCAGCCTCGGCCCCGCGTTCGGCGTCGCACAAGGGCAAATTTTCCCGCAGCGTGCCGGCGATGTCCCGCGCCCCCGCCTCCCTCCCCGCGTTGCTCGCCGAGATGGTTGCCCTCCCGAGTGTGAACCCCGGCGGCGACCCGGGCGGCAGCGAGGCGGGCGAGGCCCGCTACGGGGCCTGGATGGCCGACCACCTGCGCGGGTTGGGCGCCGCGGTGGAAGTCCGCGCGCTCGCCCCCGGCCGGCCCAACGTCATCGGGGTCTTCGAACCCGCCCGCCCGGCCCGCGCCACGGTCGTCTTCGCGCCCCACCTCGACACCGTCGGCGTCGCCGGGATGACCGTCCCGCCCTTCCGCCTCACGTCCCGCGCCGGCCGCCTCCACGGGCGCGGCGCCTGCGACACCAAGGGGCCCACCGCCGCCCTGCTCTGGGCGCTGCGGCGCTGGACCCGGGGCGGACCCGGCCGGGGCGGGTCCGATGTGCGCTGGATCGTCGCCGCCACCGCGGGTGAGGAGGAGGGCAGCGCGGGCGCGGCGGCGCTCGTCCGTTCCGGTTTCCGCGCGGACTTCGGGGTCGCGCTCGAGCCCACGTCCCTGCGGGTGGTCCACGCCGCCAAGGGCATCTTGCGCCTCTGGCTGGAGACACCTGGCCGGGCCTGCCACGGCGCGCAACCCTGGCGGGGCGACAACGCGGTCTACCGTGCCCTGCCGCTCGCGGTCGCCCTGCGGGATGAGCTCGCGCCCGCGTTCCTCGCCCGCCGCCATCCCGTGCTCGGCCCGGCCAGCCTCAACCTCGGGGTGTTCCACGGCGGCCGCGACCTCAACATCGTGCCCGACCGCTGCCGCCTCGGCCTCGACCTGCGCCTGCACCCCGGCCTCGGGGCCGCGGAGGCGCTCGCCCTCGTGCGCGAACTCTGCCGCCGCCACGCCCCGCGCACGCGCGTCCGGATCCACCGCACGGGGCCGGCCTTCGTCACGCCCCGCACCGACCCCTGGGCGCGCGCGCTGCGGCGGGCCGGCGCAGGCTGGGCGCGGGCGGACTGGTTCTGCGACGCCAACGTCCTCGCCGCCGCCGGCATCCCCTCGGTCGCCTTCGGCCCCGGGACCATTGCGCGCGCCCACACCCGGGACGAGTACATCACCCGCTCCGACCTCGCCGCCGGCGCCGCCGCCTTCGGCCGGTTCCTCGCCGGGACCTGAGCTCAGCCGGAACGACGTGCCGGCTCTCGGGAAGGCCCGCCGGCGCCTTCCTTCGTGCAAATCCCCGCCTCCCGGCTAGGGTGCGGGCGATGCGCATCGCGGTGATCGCCGACACCCACGACCGTTACCCCCGGGGCCTGCCCGCGCGGCTGCGCGGCGCGGATGCGATCTGGCACCTCGGCGACGTGTGCGCGCCGGAGGCCCTCGCGGAGTTCGCGGCCCTCGGCCCGCCCCTGCACGTGGTGCTGGGCAACAACGACGAGCACCCGTGGCCCGCGCACCTGGACCTGGAACTCCACGGCTGGCGCTGCCACCTGGTGCACATTCCGCCGCGCCGCGCGCCGCCGGGCGCCCGCGTGGTCCTGCACGGGCACACGCACGTCCCGCGCGACGAGCGCGACGCCGCCGGCGTGCGCTGGCTGAACCCCGGCTGCATCAGCCGCGCCAACCGCGGCGCCCCGGCCAGCTTCGGCTGGCTGGAAATCCCCGGCCCCGCGGAACTCCGCTGGCGGCTCGAGCTCCTCTAGCGATGCACCGCCGGCACTGGCCCAACCTCATCTCGGCGACCCGCCTCGCCCTGATGCCGGCCGTGCTGGGCGCCGCGGTCGCGCGCGAACGGGAACTCTTCGTGGGGCTGATCGCCTTCTCGCTCCTCACGGACGCGGTGGACGGTTACCTCGCGCGGCGCCTCGGGGCGGAGAGCGAGTTCGGGCGGAAGTTGGACAGCGCCGCCGACTACGTGACCCTCTTCACCGGCACGACCGGGATCGCCCTGCTTTGGCCCGAGGTGGTGCGGCGCGAGCTGCCCTGGATTCTCACCGGCGTGGCCGCCTTCCTCGCGGTGATCGTGCTCGGGCTCATCCGCCTCGGCCGCGCACCTTGCTACCACACCTGGGCCTCCAAGGTCGGGGCCGTCCT
>VHCY01000159.1 GCA_016871595.1 Verrucomicrobiota bacterium | reverse complement strand
CGGCGTAGAGCTGCAGCCACGAGCGGTGATGGTATTCGAGGTTGAGGTCGAGCGTGACCCGGCGGTCGTCCCACTCGTAGGCCCCGGCGCCGAGCTGGGGCTGGGCGCCGAGGCGGCGCTGGCCGCGGTAGTTCCACTTCGCCATCAGGCTGACCGGGCGGCGGGTGTAGCTGAAGCCCCAGTTGAGGCTCTCGGGGGTGAAGGCGTTGAACGCGGCCTCGCCGGGGCCCTCGAGGACGAGCTTCGTGCCGTTGGCGAAGACGCTGACCGGGCGGGCCCACGCGCCCAGCGCGGCGAGCGAGTGGCGGACGTTGAACTCGGCGCCGTAGACGCGCGCGTTGCCGCCGTTGAGCGTGGTGCTCACGCGCCAGCCCACGTAGCGCGGGTCCAGCCCCAGCAGCTCCGTGTCGGCCGCCGTCGCGATCCGTACCGTGTTCACGAAGAAGTCCCGGATCTCCTTGTGGAAGTAGCCCACCCCGAGGATGCCGCCCGAGGGCGTGTAGTACTCGAGCGAGAGGTCGTAGTTGTCGGCGGTCCAGGGGCGGAGGCCGGTGTTGGTGACGGTGATGTTGCCCTGGACCACGGCGGGGTCGCCGAGTTGGTCGCCCTCGAGGTCCGCCTCGTCGACCGTGGCGGTGGGGATGACGCTGTTGAGGTTGGGGCGGCCGTAGGTGCGGGCGTAGGCGGCGCGGGCGACGAGGCGCTCGGTGGCGGTGTAGCTGAGATGGAGGCTGGGGTAGTAGCCGTCGTAACCGCGGTCGGCCCGGAACCCGCGCTCCGTGTGGGTGAGGCGCAGCTGTTCCATCGAGTTCAGCGCGCCGGCCTCGGGGCGCCGGATCCGCTGCCCGGCCGCGTTGCGGGCGAAGCTCCCGTCCGGGTTCCGCGCCCAGACCGCGGCGGGGTTCACGAGCGCGCCGAGGCCCGACGTCTCCGTGCGCTCGTAGCGGACGCCCGTGAGGAGGCGCAGGCGGGAGCGGAGGAGGCTGAGCTCGAGTTGCCCGTAGGCGGACGAGACCGTCTCCTCGAACCGCTGCGAGTTCGTGATGCGGAAGGTCTCCTCGGCGACGAGCTGGGCGGGCGTCTTGGTGAACAGCCCCGGGTTGGCGAGGTGGGCGCGGTAGGCGAGGATCGGTGAGATGTGCGGCAGGTTGCGGAAGCCGAAGTAGTGGTACTGGTCCTTGTAGACCGGCGAGACGAACGGGGCGGGCGAGCGGTCCCCGTTGAGGCCGTTGTAGGTCCAGTTCTCGTTGCGGCGGCGGAGGTCGCGGGTCTGCGCGCGCCGCTGGGCGCCGGCCTCGACGGAAACGGGGAACCCGAACCACGGCAGGCGCCGGCCGACGTCGGCGGAGGCGGAGCGGAAGTCCTCGCGCGTGCGCCGCGGGGTCGAGTTCACCGTGCCCAGCTGGTAGTTGGCGACGTCGTACAGGTCCACCTCGCGGTTGGCGTTGTCGAGGAGGCGGAGGCTCTCGGGCCGGACCCCGTTGATCTGGCGGAACTCCAGGCGGACCGGGTTGCGCAGGCTGATCGCCATCTGGCGGAAGTGGCCCTTGGACTGGTCGCGGTAGCCGCCCTCGGCGCGGGACCGGTCGGCGGCGAGGTTCACCTTCCAGACGCCGTTGTCGTAGCGGTAGCGGGCATTGGCGGCCTCGGCGCCGGTGATGATGTGCGTGGAGGTGGCGCCGCCGAGCGTGACCGTGCCGCGCCCCGTCGCGCCGACCGTGAAGTCGGGGCCGTAGCTGAGGGGGACGCCGCCCGCCACGGACGGGGTGGCGGCGGTGCCGGCGCCCGCGGTGAACTCGGTCGCGATGCGCGTCGACTGGAAGCCGCTCACCTGCCCGCCGACGGAGAGGATCCCGTGGGGGGTGACGCGCCAGTCGGCCTTCAGGCCGAGCGACTGGCGGACGAGGGTGCGCGGGGAATCGAGCAGCCGGTAGGTCTGCAGGAACGGCTGCGCGGGCGTCGCGCCGGTGCCCGCCGCGCTCGTGTTGTAGGTGCGGTACGAGTAGTGGAGCTTGGCGTAGCGTTCGGAGGCGGCGCCCGTGAGCACGAGCCCGAAGCGCGGGCCGAGGGGCAGCGTGAGGTCGAAGTTCCCGCCCGGGCGGAGCTTGCGCACCCGCTCGTCGGTGGTGTGCGGCGTGCGCCGGAGGTCGAAGTTCTCGCTGTTGGCGGCGAGGTTGAGGTTGTAGCGGAACTGCGCGCTCTTCCGCTCGAACGCGCTCTTGCTGACCATATTGACGGAGCCCGAGAGCGAGTCCGCGCGGTGAGCCGGCGTGGGCACCTTGGCCACCTCGATGCGCGCCACGTTGTTGATCGAGGCCTGGTTGAAGGAGAACGCGCGCGAGTCGCCCATCGCGTTCGAGGTGTTGGCCATCTGGGCCCCGTCGTTGGCCACCGCCACCATATGGGGCGCGAACCCCCGGATCGACACCGTCGCCACCGTGGTGCCGTCCTCGTAGTCGTACTCCGGGGTGACCCCCGGCACGTACTTCAGGAACTCGCCGATGTTGCCGTCCATCACGTCGCCCAGCGAGTCCGCCGCGACCACGTTCTTGATGTTGGGCGAGAACCGCTGCTCGTTGATCGCGATCGCCTGGCCGTCGGTCTCGCGGCCCGTGGACACGGTGAAGGCGTCGAGGCGGATCACGTCCCCGGCGCCCGCGGCGGCGCCCCGGCGCAGGTCGAAGTCGCGCGTCACGGTCCGCCCGGCCGGCGCGGCCACCGCGGCCGCCTGCGTCTCCAGCCCGGTGTGGAACACCTCGAGCGTGACGTCCCCGGCGGGGACGCGCGGCAGCCGGTAGGTGCCGGTCTGGTCGGTGAAGGCGACCAGGTCCGTCCCGCGGACGCTGACGCGCGCGTTGTTGAGGTATTGGCCGGTGGTGGCGTTGAGGACGCGGCCGGTGAGCGCGGCGGTTTCGGCGGCGGTGGCCGGCGCGGCGGGGGCGAGGACCAGGGCGAGCCAGGCGCCGAGGCGGGCAAGGGTGGGGCGGGGGTTCATTGCGGGGGAAGGCGGGGCGGCCTCAGCGGCCGGGGGGCGGCGGACGACGCTCCAGACCCCGCTCGGGTCGTCCACGACCAGCAGCAGCGGCGTGGCCTCGAGCAGCCGCTCGACGGCGCGGCGCGGGGGGAATTCGCCCCGGAGCGCGGGGGTGGTCACGCCTTCCGCCACCGTCGCCCCGAACACGATCTCCACGCCGGCCTGCCGGGCCGTGCGTTTGAGGGTGAGGCGGGCGGGACCGGCGGGGACGTCGAACGCCCGGGTGGCCTCCGCGGCTGACGCGGCCGGCCCGGCGGGCGGGGGCGCGGGCTCCAGCCCCGGCAGGGCGAGCGGCCAGAGCAGGGCGGCAAGCCAGGCGCGGGGCCGGCGCCAACGGGCCGGTCGGGTGGGGGCAGGGGGGCATCGGGACGGCACGAACCACCTCGGGAGACGGACGGGCGCGCCGTTCACGCTAAGGGAAGTTTTCGGCCCGGCCGGCACGCCTCAGCGGGCCGCGCGCAAGGTGATGACGCCGGGCTCCGCCCGTTCCGCCCGCACGCCGAGCGTCGCCTCCAGCAGGCGCACGAAGCCCTCGAGATTATCGGACCGGATCGTGGCCACGATGGGCAGCCCGCGGAGGGCGTCGTCGGCCACGGCCAGCTGGACGGCGTTGCGTTGGTTGAACGCGTGGACGACCTCGGAGAGCGGCGTGGCGTCGAACTCGAGCATCCGGGGCGCCCAATCGAGCAGCCGGGCGACCTCGGCGGGCGACGCGGGCAGCACGGGGGGCGGGGTCAGGACGGGGGCCGCCGCCACGACCGTCCGCTGCCCGGCCACCAGTTCCGCGAGCGGGGCGGCCGGCACTTCCCCCGTGGCGGGGTCGGGTGCGGGCCGGGGCTGGGACAGCCGGACGCGGCCCTCGGTCACGAGCACCTCAACCTGTTCCCCGGCGAGCCGGACGTGGAATGCGGTGCCCACGGCGCGCACGTCCACCCCCGCCGCCCGCACCACGAAAGGCCGGCGGGGATCCTTGGTCACGGCGAACTGCGCCTCGCCGTGCGCCAGCAGCACCCGGCGCTCGAGCGGGGAGAACTGCACCACGGCGTGCGCGCCGCGGTTCAGCTCCAGCACGGAGCCGTCGGGCAGGATCTCGCGCCGGTAGGCCGTGGCCTCGAGGGCGAGGGCCCCGGGGTTCGCGGGGGCCGGCGCATCGCCCAGGAACACGGCGAGGGCCACCGCCGCGGCCGCCGCCACCGCCGCGGCCGGCAGGAACCAGGTGGGGCGCCGCGGTCGCCGACGCGCGAGCAGGTCCGGGTTCGGCGCGGCGCTGTGGGCGGGCCGCCAGCGGTCGAGCGCGTTGAATCGCCGCCAGAGCCGGCGGTGCCGGTCCAGCGCCCCGCGGTGCTCCGGCCGGGCCGCCAGCCACTGCAGGAACTCGTCCTGCTCGGCCGGCGTGAGGCCGCGGTCCTCCCGCACGAGCCAGCCCGCGGCCGCCTCCTCGACGGCCGGATCGCGGGGTTCGCCGGGGGTGGGTGGGGCGTCGTTCACGGCCACCGCCCTTCCCGTTCCCGCCGGCAGCGGTCGAGGAACGCGATGCACTTCCGGACGCCGATGGTCAGCTGGGCCGAGACCGTGTTTTCCGAGAGCCCGAGCTGCCGGGCGATCTCGGCCTGCGGCAGGCCGTAGACCTTGCGCAGGGTGAAGATCTGCCGGCAGCGGTCGGGCAGGGACTGGATGGCGGCGGTCAAGAGTTCGAGTTCCTGGCGGTGGGCGACGGTCTCGGGCGGACCGGCCTCCTCGGTGAAGACGGCCGACTCGCCCTCTTCCGCTAAAGGTTCCAGCGGCAGCACGTCGCGGTGCCGGCAGTGGTCGCGGGCGAGGTTGCGCACGATGGTGAACAGGAGCGCCTTGGGGGCGTCGATCGGCTGGCGTTCCCGCGCCCGCAGGAGCCGCACGTAGGCTTCCTGGACGACATCGTCGACGTCGCTCTCGCTGGTCAGGCGGCCGCGGAGCCAGCCGCGCACCATCGGCTCGTGCGGCAGCACGTGCTCGCGGAACCAGCGGGCGCTCTCGGGCTCGGACGGGGGCATCGGGATCGGGGGCGGTCGGAGCGTCGCCGGTCCGGCGCGCCACACAAGGCGAAAGCCCCGCCGGGGCCGGGCGTTCGCCTCAGCCCGTGCCGGCGAGGGCCAGGTACTGGGCGGCGTAACGGCGGCCGATCTCCTCCTGCGCCGCGGTGTCGAAGTGCACCGCGTCGCCAAGGTGCGTCCGCAGGTCCCGCGCGTCGACGCACCCGGTGCCCGCCCGCTTTTGCGGCAAGGAGAGCAGCAGGCGGTTCATCTCCGCCACGCGCCGGCCCTCGGCCTCGGGCCGCAGCTCGCCGATGGTGCAGGCGAGGAACGGCAGCGCGGGTTCACCGAGGTCCGCGCGGAGGTCGTCGACCAGCCGCAGCAGGCGTTCCTCGTGGCCGGGGAAGCGCGCGTCGGTGGCGTCGGCCTCGCCCTGCAGCCAGAGGGCGCCCCGCAGGCGGGGGCGCGCGGTGCCCGGCGACGCGCGGGCGAGGCGCGCGCGGCGGATCGCCTGGTCGTAGAGCCGCGCGCCGCGCTGCCAGAGGGCGATGGAGGATCCGCCGACCGCGCAGGGGACCAGGCCGAGGCGGGCCCGCGGTGTGCGGGCGGCGACGGTGGTGGCGAAGGCGAGACCGGGGCCGACGCCCGCGTTGTCGTGGCCGGCGAAGGTCCGGGCGTCGCCGACGAGGTGCAGCGGGTGGCGCGCGAGGTACCAGGCGTCGTCGCGCAGGTGGAGCATCACGATCCGCTCGTCGCGCAGCGGTTCCGCCGGCATCACGCCGCGGCCCTTCATATTGGACTGACCGATCAGCAGGAAGAGATCGAAGCGGTCGCAACCGGCGGGCAGGCGGGCGACGTCGACGGGCTCGAGCGGGGGCCGGGTCGGCGGCGGCGTCTCGGCCTTGCCCGCGGCGCGTTCCTTGCGTGGGGCGGCGGCGCGGAGCAGGGGACCGGCGGCGGCAAGCCCGAGGAGCGCGGCGGCACCGGCGAGGCCGGCCCGGCGGGAAAACGGGGAGGGAGGGGTCGGGGTGCTCATCGGGGGACTAAATTACCGCGCCGCCGCCGCCCCGCCGAAGGCCGCGCGGTGGAAGGCCCAGAAGGCGTCGCCCAGGGCCACCATCAGCGCCGTCGGGTCATGGCCCACGCCCGGGGCCACGCTCCACGTGTGCGTCACCCCCAACGCCCGCATCCGCTCG
>VHCY01000158.1 GCA_016871595.1 Verrucomicrobiota bacterium | reverse complement strand
GGCTCACGCCCGGCGTGTGGACGCACTGCGCGCTGACCCGCGACGCGGAGGGGGTTTTCCGGCTCTACGTGAACGGCGAGCTCGACGCGACGGGCACGCACGCGGACCAGACGGAGCACGCCGGGCTCGACCTCGGGCGCAGTTCCCCGCGCGCCGGCGGCACCGCGGGGTGGATCGCGGAGTTCCGTGTCTGGGAACGCGCACGCGGCGCGGCGGAGATCCGGGCGGCGTTTGACCGCACGCACGCCGCGGACCCGGCTCCGCCCCGGGCGCTGACCCGCGTGTTCGCCGGGGCCGACTGGGGAACCTTGCACGGCGCCGCGCGGGTGGAGCGCGTCAGCGACGGCCCGGCGCTGCTGACGCCGGCGGAGGCCGCGGCGCAGGAGGAGAAGTTCCGGCGCTTCCGGGCGCTGGCGGCGGCGGGCGGCGATCCGGCGCGGGGCCGGGAGTTGTTCGCCGCGCTCTGCCTCGCGTGCCACCAGCAGGGCGGCCAGGGCGCGCAGGTGGGCCCGGCCCTCGACGGCGTGGGCCTCACCGGAACCGAGGCGCTGCTGCGGAACCTGCTCACCCCGAGCGCGGCGATGGAGAGCGCGTACCGGACGTACCGCGTCGTCACCCGCGACGGCACCGTGCACGAGGGTTTCCTCGCGGCCGACACCGCGGAGGCGCTCGTGCTGCGGCTGCCCGGGGCGCCGGACCGGCGCATCCCGCGCGTGGACGTGCGGACGGCCACCTACCTGGCGCGTTCCCTGATGCCCGAGGGCCTGCTCGAGGGCCTCGCGCCGGAACAGGCGTCGGACCTGCTCGCGCACCTGCAGTCCCTGCGCTGAGGAGGCGGCCCCGGGGGCGCGCCGCTTGACTTCAAAGGGTCAGGCGGCAGCACCGGGGAGATGCTTTCCCACCGCGTCGCCCCGACCCCGTTCCGGTCCGCGGCGCTCGTCTTCCTCGCCTTCCTCGCGGGCGTGGCCGCCGCCGCGCCCACGCCGGCGGAGGCCGAGGTGCGGGCTAATCTGGCCTACGCGGGTACGGCCAACCCGCGGCAGATGCTGGACCTGTACCTGCCACGCGAGCGGCCGGCGGGCGGGCGGTTGCCCGTGATCGTGTACTTCCACGGCGGCGGCTGGGTCGGGGGGAGCAAGGCTTCCGGCAAGGCGACGCTGACCCCGTGGGTGACAGCCGGCGGCTACGCGGGCGCGGCGGTGAACTACCGGCTCGCGGGCGAGGCGCCGTGGCCGGCACAGATCCACGACGCGAAGGCGGCGATCCGGTGGCTGCGGGCGAACGCGGCAACCCTCGGGTTGGACGCGGACCGGATCGCGGTGGTCGGCACGTCGGCGGGTGGAACGCTGGCGACCCTGCTCGGCACCAGCGGGGGCGATCCGGCGTTGGAGGGCGCGGTGGGCGGGCATCCGGGCGTGGACAGCCGCGTCACCTGCGTGCTGAACCGCTTCGGGCGGCTGAACTTCCTCGCGGACCCGGCGGCGCGTTCCTCCCCGGGCCAGGCGGAGGCGTTGGCGGGGCGGTTGCGCCAACTGTTCGGGGGGCCGCTGGAGGAGCGCACGGAGCTCGCGCGGGCGGCGTCTCCGCTCACGCATCTGGGCGCGGAGGATCCGCCCATCTTGACCGTGCACGGCACGGCGGACGGGGTGGTGCCGATCGCGCAGGCGGAGGAGTTCGACGCGGCGGCGCGGCGCCTTGGGGCGCGGCACGAACTGGTGCGCGTCGAGGGGGCCGGGCACGGCTTCGACCGGCCCGACGAGCGGCGCCGCAGCCGCGAGTTCCTCGACCAGCACCTGCGGGGCGGCCCCGCGGCGCCGGGCCGCTGATCACTCCGGGTAGGTCCAGCCGGCGCGGTAGGCGCGGCGCAGGAGGCGGGAGGCCTCGGGGTCGCCCAAAATCTCCTCGCGGTCGGGGTCCCACGCGACGCTGCGGCCGAGGCGCAGGCTGATCATCCCGAGCAGCGAGCAGACCGAGGCGCGGTGGCCCTCCTCGATGTCGCTGAGGGGCCGGCGGCCGGTGCGGATCGCGTCGAGGAAATCGGCCCAGAGCTCGCGGATGTTCTGGCCGTCGGGCTCGTTGAGGCGGGCGGGCTGCTGCCGGGGCGGCCCGCCGTCGGCCGGGTAGAAGGTCCAGCCGCCCCGGTAACCCAGGTGGAGCGTGCCCTTGGGCCCGTGGAAGTTGGCCGCCGCCGGGTCGCCCCGCTCGGCCGCGTTGCCGCCGAAGACACGCGATTCCCAGGTCATCGTGAACCCCTCGAACGCGTACTGCGCCACCTGGTGGTCGGGGGCGTCGCTGGTCTGCCGCTCGGGCGTGAGCACCGGGGCGCCGCGGATCGGCCGGCCGCCGGTGGAGAAGACGCGGCGCGGGCCCTTTTCCCCGAGAATCCAGAGCACCTGGTCGAACCAGTGCACGCCGATGTCGCCGAGGTGGCCGTTGGCGTAGTCGAGGTACTGGCGGAAGCCGCGTGGGTGGATGCCGCGCGTGCCCGGGCCCTCGTCGGGCTGGAGCGGGTTGCCGCCGTTGAAGGGGCGCAGCGGCGCGGGCCCGCACCAGAGGTCCCAGTCGAGCTCCGGGGGCACCGGCACCGTGGGCAACGGCTCCTCCGGGGCGCCGCCGCCGAGGTTGAGGTGGCAACGGACCATCCCGACGGGACCGAGGAGGCCCCCGCGGAGCAGCTCGCGGGCCGCCTGCAGGTGCGGGGAGGCGCGGCGGTGGGTGCCGACCTGGACCACCCGCCCGTGCGCGCGCGCGGCCCGGACCATCGCCCGGCTTTCGCCAATGGTGTGCGCGGTGGGCTTCTCCACGTACACGTGGGCCCCGGCCTGGACGGCCGCGATCGTCGGCAACGCGTGCCAGTGGTCGGGGGTGGTGACGATGACGATCTCCGGCCGTTCGCGCGCGAGCAGCTCACGGTAGTCGCGGTAGTCGCGGGGCGCATCGCTGGTGAGGGGCCCGAGCCGGCGGCGGGTGGCGGCGAGGGCGCGGGCGTCGACGTCGCAGAGGCCGACGATCTCGCAGGCGCCGCTGGCGACGGCCTCGGCGAGGACGTTGCCGCCCCACCAGCCGGCGCCGATGAGGGCGGTGCGGAAGCGGCGGCCCGCAGGGTCGCCGGCGCGGAGGGGGCGGACCGTGGTCGCGAGGCCCGCGGCCAGGCCCGAGTGGAGGAAGCGGCGCCGTTGCATCATCCCACCAGCTTGCCAATTCCGCGGCGGGGTCCAAGCCCGGAGCGGCGCGGGGTTGGTCGTGACAAAATCGTTAGGCCCGGGCGGGCAAATCCGCCTTGCCCGCCCCGCGCCCGCACCCACCTTGGCGCCACCCCGCCCGCGGCCCGCGCGGTCCGCGGTCCACCTTGATGACCACCCCTCCCGTCGCCGGTCTTGCCCCCGCGGGGAACCTCGCGCCCCGGCGCGGCGGCCCCTGGGCGCGCTTGCCGGCGGCGTGGCGGCAGCGACTGGTGCTGATCGGCCTGACCCTGCTGGCGCTGGTGCCGTTGGCGTACGTCCTCGAGCGGTCCGCGCCGGGGCGGTTGAACATCGTCTATTGGGACGAGTTCGACACCGCGCTGCGGCTCGTGGTGAAGCTGCACGAGGGCCAGCCGGTCGGGGCGTTCCTCACGGACCTGTTCGCGATCAACAACGAGCACCGGATGGTGACCAGCCGGCTGCTCTTCGCGGCGCTTTACTGGACCACCGGGACCATCGATTTCGGGGTGGTTGGCCGGATCGGCGTGGGCAGCCTGATCGCTCTGGTGGTGCTGCTCGCGGCGACGGCCGGCACGGCGGGGCGCGCGGTGCGGTTGACGGTGCTGCTGGCGTTCCTGCTGTTCCAGCTGGAGCACTACGAGAACTTCCTCTGGTCGGGCGCCTCGATCGATCACTTCTCGGTGGTGTTTTTCCTCGGTGCCGCGGTCGTGGCGCTCGCGCGGGGCGGGACGGCCGGCCTGGTCGCGGCGGGCGTCGCGGGCACGGCGGCCACCTACACCTTGGCGCACGGCCTGATCATCTGGCCGCTGGGGGCGCTGCTGCTGTTCCTCGCTCCGGGGCGTCGCGGCCTCCTCCCCTGGCTGGCTCTCTCGGTCATCGTGGTCGGCACCTACTTCACCGGCTTCAAGGTCAACCCCTCCCAGTCGTTCGTGACCTTCAGCGCGGAGGGCGTCCTGCGGATCCTGCACTACTGGCTCTCGATCCTCGGCGCGGTGCCGGCGCTGGACTCGCAGCGCTGGGCGCCGTGGCTGGGCGCGGGCCTGCTGGCGGTGTTCGGCTACGGCGCGGCCCGCGGGGGCACACGGCGGGAGCGGATCGCGGTGTTCCTGGCGCTCGGCCTGATCGGGGCGGCCGGCATCATCGCGGTGGGGCGCACGGCGGAGTCGGGCGGGCAGGTGTTTTCCCGGTACTACGTCCTCAGCGGCACCGCCTGGGCGCTGGCCCTCTTCGCGGCCCTCGAGCGCCACACCCACCCGCGGCGCCCGTGGCAGGTGCTGACGCCGCTGCTGCCCGCTCTAATCGCGTTCAACGCGACCGCCAACCGGGAGTTCGCCGACGAGACGGACTCGTGGATCGAGTGCCGGAATCTGGCCCTGCTGGGCTACCTGCAATTTGGGCGCGACGGACAAGGAAGCTTTCCCTTGCACCCCCACCCGGAGGTCTCCACGCCGCTCCTTGCCCGGGCCGAGGCGGCGGGCGTCTACCGGATGGGGGCGATCTGCCTGCCAGAGCCCTTCCCCCGCGGGGCACGCGAGGTCGCCACCTTCCAGTACTACGTGGAGGAGCTGTCGGTGCAGCATCGCGCCCTGACCGTCCGCGGCTGGGCTGCCGCCAGCGGCCGGCGGGCCACGCGCGGGTCCGTGCACCTCGTCCTCCGCTCCGAGACCGCCACCCATGTCTTCGGCACCGTACCCACCACGCGCCCCGATGTCGCCACCACCCTGCGCCAACCGACCTGGAAGGACGCCGGCTTCTATTTTGTCCGCCGGCTCGACCGCCTCCCGGCCGGCAACTACCGGATTGGGTTCCTGATCGACGACGGCAACCGACCAGAGTTTATGCTCACCGGACACCGCGTGATGCTCGACGGGCCGCGGAGCGAGGCCCAGCTCGCCCGCCCGCCCCCCCGCTGACGCGCGATGGCGACCCGGGCGGAACTCCAGGACCTGCGCGACCTGCGCGAACGGCGCCACCGCGACGCCACCGGCCGCTTCACCGTCGAGGGCGAGAAGGTGGTCGGCGAGCTGCTCGCGGCGGGCCACCCCTTCCTCGCCCTCTACGCCACCCCGGAGTGGCACGGCGAGCCCGGGGCCGTGCCCCTGCACCGTCTCTCCGCCGAGGAAATGGCGCGCGTGAGCCACTTCCCCACCCCGTCGCCCGTCCTCGCGGTCGCGCCCCTGCACCGCGGGACCTTCGACCCCGCCGCCGCCGGCCGCGGCCTCACGCTCGTCCTCGACGGCGTGCAGGACCCGGGCAACGTCGGCACGCTGCTGCGCATCGCCGACTGGTTCGGACTGGAGCGGGTGCTGCTCTCGCCGGACTGCGCGGACGTGTTCCATCCCAAGGTCGTGCACGCTTCGATGGGTTCCTTCGCCCGGGTCCGCGCGGCGGCCGCGCCCCTCGCCCCCGCGCTCGCCGCGGCCGTGGCGGCCACGCCCGGCCTGCCCGTGCTCGGCTGCGACCTCGGCGGGACGAGCGTCCACGCGTTGCCCCCGCTGCAGGACGCGCTGGTCGTGATCGGCGCGGAGGGGCGGGGCCTCTCGCCGGAGGTGCGCGCGGCCCTCACCGGGCGGGTCACGATCCCGCGCCTGGGGCACGCGGAGTCCCTCAACGCCGCGGTCGCCGCCGGCATCGTCTGCGCGGCGTTGCGGCGGGGCTGAGCCGGGGGGAAGCGGGCCACCCGGGCCGGGCGGGAAACCGCGTATCCGCGGGGGCGCGGGCGCGTCTTGCCAGCGTCCGCCCCGCTCCTAGCCTCGCGCCTCCACGTCCCCGCCCAATGACCCTGCCCGTCCTGCCGCGCCTCGTCCTCGCCCTTGCCTGCCTGACCCCGTTCCCGGCCGCCGCCGCGGCCGCCGAGGGCAAGGGGCGCCGCCAGCCCGCGCCCGCCGGGTTGCGCAACCCGGGCACCCGCCAAGCGCAACCGGAGATCGCGCCCGCCTCCGATGAGGGCACCCAGGCGCTCGCGCGGATGCAGTTGCCCCCGGGCCTTGAGGCCAAGCTCTGGGCCGCCGAGCCGATGCTCGCCAACCCCGTGGCCTTCAACTTCGACGAGCAGGGCCGCCTCCTCGTCG
>VHCY01000157.1 GCA_016871595.1 Verrucomicrobiota bacterium | reverse complement strand
TCACCTGCGCCCGCTGCCACGACCACAAGTTCGATCCGGTCTCCATCAAGGACTACTATTCCCTGTATGGCGTGTTCGCGAACACCTCCGTGCCCGAGGTGCTGCCGCCGATCGCCGCGACCGTGCCTAAGACGGACGACTATCTGGACTACCTCGAGAAGACGGCCGCCTTGGACAAGCGGGCGGCTGAATTGAAGGAGCAGCAGGCCGAGCTGCGCCGGGCCACCGCGGGCAAGGGCAAGGCCAAGGGCCCCGCCCCGAAGGTCGATCCCGGCCTCCGCCAGCGCCTGCAACGGATGGAGCGCGAGCTCCACCGCGACATCGCCGACCTGGAGACCAAGCACCCCGGCGCCCCCGCCCGGGCCAACATCCTCGTCGATGCACCGCGTCCGCGCGATTATCCCGTCTTGCTCCGCGGTGAGCTCCAGAACCGGGGCGACATCGTCCCGCGGCGCTTCTTGGAGATCCTTTCGCCGGACCCGAAGAAGCGGCCCGAGTGGAAGGAAGGCTCCGGGCGCTGGCAGCTCGCGATGGCCATCGCCGACCCCAAGAACCCCCTCACCGCCCGCGTGATCGTCAACCGGATGTGGCAGCAGCACTGGGGCCAGGGCTTCGTCCCCACGCCCGACGACCTCGGTAATATGTCCGCGCCGCCGACCCACCCCGAATTGCTCGACTGGATGGCCGCCACCTTCGTCGAGGAGGGCTGGTCCCTGAAGAAGCTCCACCGGCAGATCGTCCTGAGCAACGCCTACCAGCAGAGCACGCAGACCAATCCGGCCTTCGCGGAGAGGGATCCCAACAACAAGCTGCTCTGGCGCTACAATCTCCGCCGGATGGACTTTGAGGAGCTGCACGACGCCCTGCTGGCGATCGCCGGCGAGCTGGACCGGACCTATGGCGGCAAGCCCGTGGCCATCAGCAGCGAGGGCTTCGCCAAGCGGCGCGCCGTCTACACCATCATCGACCGCACCAATCCCCCGGAATTGCTCACCCAGTTCGACTTCCCCAGCCCGGACGTCGCGACCGGCCGGCGCCACGAGACCCTCGTGCCGCAGCAGGCCCTCTTCCTGATGAACAGCCCGATGGTCATCGAGACCGCCCGCAAGCTGGTCGACCGGCCGGCCTTCGCGGAACTCAAGTCGGACGAGGACCGCGTGACCCTGCTTTACCTGGCCATCTTCCAGCGCTGGCCGACGCGCCGGGAGGTCGACCTCGGGCTCCATTACGTGGCGTCCAATCCGGGCGGCGCGGACGTGAAGCTGACCGCCGACCAGCCCGCGCCCAAGATCAGCGCGAAGGATGCGGCCAAGGCGAAGAAGGCGGCCCCGAAGGTCGCGCCCAAGCAGCAGGGCCGCTTCAACACCCAGATCGGCGGCACCTTTGAGAACCGCCGGCCGCTCGACGCCTGGGCCAAGCTCGCGCACGCCCTGTTCCAGACGAACGAGGCGATGTTCTACAACTGACCCGGCTTGCCGGACCGGCCGCGGCGGGCACGCTCGGGGCGATGAACCCCGGTGACACCCTGACGCGGCTCGCGGCGGACCTTGGCGCCTTCGAGGACCCGCAGGAGCGCCTCGCCTTTGTCGTGGACCGCGTGCGGCGCGTCCCGCCGCTGCCCCCGGCGGAGCGGATCGACGCTCATCGCGTGCCCGGGTGCGTGTCGGTCGTCTGGCTGACCGGCCGGGAGGAAGGCGGGCGCTGGACCTTCCGGGCGGACGCCGATTCGCCCGTGGTGCGCGGGCTGCTGTTGCTCCTGTGCGAGGTCTATACCGGCGCCGAGACGGCCGCGATCGCGGCCTGCGGGCGGGATCCCTTGGCCGAACTGGGCCTGCTGCGGGACCTGTCCCCCACCCGCCGCAACGGGCTCGCGTCCGCCCTGGCCCGCATCCGCGCCTTGGCGGCCGCGGAGGCTCCTGCTCGCCCCTAGGATGCGGTACGACGCCCACAATCACCTGCAGGACGACTGGCTGCGGCCGCATTGGGAGCGGATCGCGGCGGACCGGGAGGCGGCGGGGATCGGCGCGATGGTGGTGAATGGGACGTGTGAGGCGGATTGGCCGGTGGTGGCAGAGTTGGCGCGGCGTTACCCGTGGGTGCGTCCGAGTTACGGGCTGCATCCGTGGGATGTGGGCAACGCTTCGCCGGGGTGGCGGGAGGCGCTGCGGCGCCGGTTGGACGCGGACCCGCGGGCGGCGGTGGGTGAGATCGGGCTGGATCGCTGGATCTTGGAGCGGGCGCGGCCGGATGATCCCCGGTTGGCAGGCCTGCGCCGGGCGTCTCTGGCGGAGCAGGACGAGGCGTTCCGGTGGCAACTGTCCCTGGCGGCGGAACGGAGCCGGCCGGCGAGTGTGCATTGTCTGGAGGCGTGGGGAGCGCTGAGCGCGGCGTTGGCGGAGACGCGGCGGCCGGCGGGGTTTTTGCTGCACGCCTATGGGGGGCCGGTGGAGTTGGTCGGCGTCTACGCGGGGCTGGGGGCGTACTTTTCGTTCAATGGCCACCGGCTGGGGGCGGCGGTGGGGAGTGCGCGGGCGGAGCGGTTCCAGGCGCTGGTGCGGGCGTTCCCGGAGGAGCGGCTGCTGGTGGAGACGGACGCCCCGGCGATGCCGTTGCCGGCCGAGCGGCGGCGGTTTGCCCTGCCGGCGCGGGAGGATGGCACCGAGGTGGCCCACCCGGCGGATCTGGTGGCGGCGCAGGCCGGGCTGGCGGAGCTCCGCGGCGCGGAGCCGGCGGCCCTGGCGGTGCGTCTCGAGTGCAATTTCCACGCCCTCTTCGGCCCGGACCGGTAACATTTGGGGGCATCCCGATCGAACGAGAATCGAATCAGCATCGAAGGAGAACTGAAGGAGGATAGGAGTCACACTGTAGGCACACTGTAGGCACGCCGCGGGGCCGAACGCGGTCTGGGTCCATCCACGGAGCGCGGCGATGGGCGCGGTGCCGACGGCGGACCGGAGGTGCCAGCCGCACCGCGTGAGGCGCCTCAGCGCAGGCTGAACTCGGCGCTGACGGTCGCGGAGATGGTCTTCTCGAGGGTGCTCTGGTCGTTGTTGCCTTCCCACGAGGTGGCGGTCCCGTGCAGCGGATTCACCTGCACGACCCCCATCCGCGCCGTCCGCAGTTCGCGCACCGCGCGCCCACCGCGCCCGGCAATCTCCTCCGCCCGGCGACGGGCATCGTCCGTCGCCTCGCCCATCATCGTCAGGCGCGCCTCCGGCAGCTTCGTGTAGATGTACTGGATGCCGGACGTCTGCACGACCACGCCATCCGCGAGAAGCATTAGGCATTCCGCGGCCAGATTGGGCAGGTCCTCGACGCGCTCCGCGCTGATCTGCACGCCCTGCAGCAATTGATAACCCACGCGCTGCGGCAACTGACCCTCGTCGGCGTCCGGCGCGCCCTTGCCGCGCGGGGCGATGTCGCGCACGTGCACCGGCGAGAGGGTGTGCCGGGCGAAGCCCTTGGCGGTGAGGAACGCGATCAGCCGGCGCTGGTCCCCTTCGAACTTGGCGCGGGCCTCCTCCAGGGTTTTGCCCTCCGTCTGGAGCACGCCGTTCCAGACGCAGAGGTCGGAGCGCACGTTCTTCCGGGCGGAACCCGTGACCTGGATCACCTGGCTCTCCTTCAGGTGGACCCAGGTGCGGGTCACCATCACGGAGGCGAAGCACAGGGCGGCGGCGAGGAACAGCCCCGCAAGGAGGCCGAAGAACTGGGGACGTTGGAGCGGAGGTTGCATCAGGGATTGGGCGCGCAGGTGGAGGGAAAGGGAGCTGCGTGGCTCAGGCGGCGGCGCCGCCGAAGCCGATGGCGGGGCGGTTCCGGGCTCCCGGCTTGTGGCGGCATTCGGCCTCGAGGGCGGACACCCAGTCCTCCGGGGTCCGCAGGGGCCGGAAGCGGTGCTGGCGGGCCACCGCCGCGAAATCCCCCGGGGCGAGCGCCGGCAGCCGGCGGACGCGGCCGTCCACCTCGGCCCCGGCGGGCGGGAGGCCCGCCTGGGCCAGATGGGCCCCGAGCAGGTCCACCGCCTGTTCCGGGCGGAGGTAATCGAACTTGGCCTTCAGGTCGAAGCGGCGGAGCGCGGCCGGGTCGAACCCATCGATCAGGTTGCTCGAGGCCACGAAAACCCCGGGGAAGTTCTCCATCTGGGTGAGAAACTCGTTGACCTGAGTGACCTCCCAGCCGCGCTGCGCGCGGCTGCGGTCCTGCAGGAATGAGTCGACCTCGTCGATCAGGAGCACCGCGCCGGACTCGGCCGCCTCGTGGAAGGCGGCCGCGATCTGCTTCTCCGCCATGCCGACAAAGGGGCTCAGCAGATCCGAGGCGCGGCGCACGAGCAGGCCGCGGCCGAGCGCGCGGGCTAGGTGGAGGGCGAAGGCGGTCTTACCCGTGCCCGGCGGGCCGTAAAGGCAGAGGCGGCCCGCCCCGGCGGCGCGGAGGCCCTCCACCAGCGCGGCGGGGTCGACGTCGCTGTGGATGAACCGCGGATCGTAGACCTCCGTCGCGGCGGCGTGGGCCTTCAAGGTGGAGTGGCCCTGGGCTCGGAGCGTCTGGTTGACCAGCGCTTCCAGGTGGCGCGAGGCATCCAGGCCGGGCGTCGCGGCGGCCACGGTGGCGACCACGCCCGCGGCGCGTTGGATCACGGCGGGGGTCAGCTGCGGGTGTTCCGCCAGCCGCGCGAGGGTCTGGGGCGTCACCGGCACGGGCAGCTGCTGCAGTTGCGCCTCGCGGGCCGCCGGCGGCGGGACCTTCAGCTCGAGGGTGAAGTCGAACCGGCGGACATAGGCCGGGTCGAGCGCCTCCACGGAGTTGGTCAGGTAGAACGTGATGGTCGTGTTCTGCTCCAGCATCCGGTTCATCCAGCCCTTGAACGACCCGCCGCGCTGGCTGAAGCCGAACGGGGACGGCCGCGGGAACACGTCCTCGATCTCGTCAAACAACAGCACGGCCCGGCGCCGGGCGGTGAACTCCTGCGCCACCCGCAGGGCCTGCAGGCGCGACCCGCTCCCGATGGCGTCCCCGTCGGAATCCTCCGTGCTGACCTCGTAGACCTCCGCTCCGACCTCGCGCCCGAGGAGCCGGACCAGCTGGGTTTTGCCGCAGCCCGGCGGGCCGTGGAGGAGCACATTGACGCCCTTGCGGCCGGTGCGGAGGGCCTCGCCGAGATAGGTGCGCAGCGAGTTGCCCAGCTCACCCAGGTGGGCGAAGTCCGCCCAGTTCATCTCGGGCGCCGGCGCCGGCACCACGCGGTCGCGGAGCGCCTTCAGCGGATCGAAGTTGGACTCGCGCATCGCCGCGGCGAACCCGCGGGACGTCCAATCCCACTTGCTCATCAGCCGAAGCTCGTTGCGGTCGCGCTTCAGCAGCTGGCAGGACATCAGCCGGGACTGGGCGGAGAAGACCTTGGCGACCTCGGCCGCGGAGAGCCCCGTGGCGGTCGCGACCGCGTGGTCGGCCATCCGGTCATCCAGGTCGTGGCCCAGGCAGTTGGCGGCTTCGTCGAGGGAGTGTTCCGTGCCCAGCATCAGAATGAAGGCCAGCACCAGGCGTTCGGAATCGGAGAGGTCGAGCAGGTTGGCCACCGCGGTGACGCTCGCCCGGGCGTCCGGGTCGAGGGCCTCGACGGGGGCGCGATTGCCGAGCTGGCGCTCGGTCCGGGCAATCCGCCGCCGCAGTCCCGTGCGCAGGTGGTCGAGGGCGCCGGGCTCCTCGGCATCCCACTCCTCCTCCCCGAGCTGCTGCGCGACCTCGCGGGCCACCTGCAGCCGGGACGCGTTCCGCGGGAGCTTCTGGCGTGACGAAGGGCTGGTCTTCTCTTCCAGCTCCTCCAGCACCAGGTCCAGCTCGTGCTTCGGCTTGCGCTTGCGCGCGGGCAGCCCGGGGAAGGCCGCGCCCCCGGCGCTGATGAGGCTAAGGTGCAGGAGCCGCAGGCCCCAGAGGGTGACGACGAGGGAGGATCCAAAGTTCATGTCCGTACTTTAGCATGCGACCTTGGTCATTCGCTGACCGACATACGCGCGTCGCATTGGGAGTCCGCGGCCAAGCGCCGTGCGAACCTGCGCCAGCGACAACGAGCCGCTTCACGCCGCGCCGCATGCCGCGAAGCCAGCGGTCCCGTGTACCTGGGGCGCGGGCTCTGGCAGGTCCCGCCCCCGCTTTCTCCTCGCCGCCACGGCAACACCCCGCATCCTCCGCCTCACCCCCCGCCCCCCCCCCCCCCCCCCCCCCCCCCCCCCCCCCCCTGCCCCCCCCCCCCCCCCCCCCCCCCCCCCCCCCCCCC
>VHCY01000156.1 GCA_016871595.1 Verrucomicrobiota bacterium | reverse complement strand
CGGCTTCGCCAACGCGAACACGAAGTTCATCAACGGGTTCCTCCAGCAGGAGAGCATCGGCAAGGTCTCGCTGGCCAACGTCGAACGCGTGGAGGTGCTCAAGGGCCCCGCGGCCGTCCTCTTCGGCCAAGGCGGCTATGCCGCGACCGTCAACCGCGTCACCAAGCGTCCGCTGGACCGCCCGCAGACCACCGTGCGGCTGAGCGCGGGCCCGGTCGAGAGCTGGCGGGCCGAGGTGGACCACTCCGCGCGCCTGGGTGGCGCCCGTTCGCCGGTCTCCTTCCGCGTCACGGGCGTCTACGACGATGGCTTCTATTACCGGCGCATCCCGCACGGGGAGAAGGCGTTCTCCGCGGTGGTGGCCTGGCAGATCACCCCGGTGACGCGGCTGGCGGTCGAGCACCTCTTCGTGCGGGAGGAGGACGGCGGCGCGGTCTGGCGCCAGCCGATGATGCGCGCCGAGCCCCGCGGCTTCGCCCTGCCCGACGGCTCCTTCCTCGCCTACGGCGACAACCGCCAGGGCTACGCCTCCGCGGGCGACCTCCGCCGCTGGGACCGCGGCTTCACGATGGCCGACCTCCAGCACGCCTTCGGGCGGCAGGTGCAGCTGCGGCTCCAGGTCGCGCACGACACCAAGGACCAGCTGTACGACGAGCACCAGCCCGAGCAGGGCTCCCTCACCATCCTCCGCGATGCCGTGCTGATGCCGCGGCGCTGGCGGGTGCGCACGCAGGACGTGGACAACTGGCGCTCCCGCAACGAGCTGGTGGCGAACTTCACCACCGGGCCCGCCCGGCACCGCGCCCTCGTCGGCTTCAGCTGGGACGTCTCCGACGGGGAGATCTGGAACCGGGATGGCATCTACAACCGGGGCGGCCTCGCGGCGACCGCGGCGACGCTGAACCAGCGCTGGCCGACGGCGACCGTGGGGAGCCGTTACAATGTCTTCCCGAACCTGACCCTGGCCGAGGTCCTCGCGGATGTGCGCCGGGCCGGCTACAATCCCCATATGATCCCGCCGCTGAACGCGGTCGATCCCACCCGCTCGCCCCCCGTGCCGGCCAAGGCGGACCGTCCACCCCTGCCCGCGGGTAACCGCAACCTGGACCGCACCGAGAATACGGAATACTATGCGGCCGATGTGGTGTCCTTCCTGGAGGAACGCCTCTTCCTCACCGGCGGCGTGCGCCACACCCGCACCGAGGACCGGCGCCGCAACGGGTTTACCGGGCTGACCACCTTCGACAACGAGGGGGACGCGACCACCTTCAGCGCGGGCGTCGTCTGGCACCTCAACCGGGCCCGCTCCCTCACGTTCTACGCCAACGCCAACAGTTCCTTCGTCCCCGGCTTCCTGCGCCAGCCTGACGGCACCCCGATCGATCCGGAGGAGGGCAACCAGCGCGAGCTGGGCCTGCGCTTCAGCCTCGCCGGCGACCGCATCCAGGGGCTCCTCGCGGCCTACGAGATCCGCCAGCAGAATATCGCGGTCGATGATCCGAACCGCGACGGCGACTGGTATACCCTGATCGACGGCATCCGTTCGCGCGGCGTGGAGTTCAACCTCAACGCCCGCTTCACCGAGGCCTGGTCCGTGATGGGCGGCTACGCCTACAACGACTCTCGGGACACCCGTACGGAGCGCCGCTCGACGTACGCGCCCTACCATATGTTCACGGCCTTCAACAAGTATGGCTTCCGCTCCGGTGCCCTGCGTGGCCTCGACCTGGCCCTCGGCTCCATCTTCATTGGCGACCGGCCGATCGATCCGGCCGTGCTCACCACCCTTGGGGGCATCGCCAACACTCCCTCCTGGACAATGCCCGGCAAATGGCGCTTCGACGCGGTCCTCCGCTACGCCCTCCCCGGAGCGGGCCGCGTCCGCTACACCTTCGGGGCCAAGGTCCAGAACGTGATGGACAGCCAGGAGATCTACAAGCTGGCCGACAGCAACTCGGTCCAGCGGCACCCGGGCCGGACCTTCCAGGCCAGCCTCTCAGCGCGCTTTTGAGCCGCCCCGCGGCGCCGGGGCCGGCGCATCGGGCAACTCCGTGAAGTCGTTCACGATCCCTTCGTAGGGCCGGTCCTGTTTGTAAATTTGCAGGATGCGCGCGTGCTCGTGGTCGCTGGTGGGAAAGACCCGGGGCGGCTCCCCGGGCAGCAGCAGCGCGGTATAGGCGCGGCGGCGGTCGACCAGACGGCGGATCAGAAGCATCGGGGAGTGAAGCACGTTCCCCGTTTCTGGCCAATCTCTCCCCCCGTTTTCCCCCGCCCCGGCGAATTTTCGCTAAATCGGGGCATGCAAGGGGAGCGCTTGGGGGGTTAACCCTTGACAACGGCTGGGTCGCGGCTCGTCTTTGGAGGCAGAGTATCTCTTCCCGTACCATGAAATTCTACTCCCTCATCCTTGCGATTGCCGCTTGCTTCGTGACCGCGGTCCCCGCCCTGCAAGCCCAGACCGCCGCGCAAGTGGCCGCTCAGGCCAAGTCGGATCCCGCCAAGGCCGCGGCGCTAGTCGAGGCCGCGGTCAAAGCTAACCCTGGCCAAGCCTCCGCGATTGTTGAGGCGGTAATCAAGGCTTTCGCCGGTACCAATGCCCAGATTGATGTCGCTAAGGCTGTCACCTCCGCTGCCATCAGCGCGGTCGTCAGCTCGATGGCTAATGCGGCGCCCGCCCAAGTGCAGGCTGCCGTCTCCGCCGTCACCACTGCTGCCGTGACCTCGGTCCCCCCCGCTGCGGCGCCGGCCGTGACCGTCGCCGCCGTTGCGGCCGCCCCGGCCCTGCAGTCGACGATCGTCAACGCCGCGACCGCTGCCGTGCCCACGCAGGCGACGGCTATCACCACCGCGGTCGCCACGACGCCCTCGACGTCGAGCACGACGGTCGCCACGCAGCAGACCACCACGCAGACCTCGATCGAGACCCCGGTGGTCAGCGGCAGCCTCTGAGGCTCGAATCATTCCGCTCGGTTTTGGGCCGCCCTCCCGGGCGGCCTTCTTTTTTTCCGGGCGGCCGCCTGAGAGTCGTTCCTTGAGCGCAGCTTACTCCAGGAACGAGGATTGGGTGGGCGCTGGGGGGCGCTGGCGGGCTGCGATCTCCTCCGGCGTGGCATTCAGGTGTCGCGGTGGGCGTGTCGCCCGCGCCGCCACGGCCGCTTCGCGGTCGGCCACGATGCGGTCGCACAGGTGGCGGATATGCAGTCGCAGCCACTGGTACGTGCTCGATTCGGGACGATAGTCCGCCGGCCCGTATCCGTGGATGCGGCCCGACTGAAGCAGACGGTCGTTCTGCTCAAACTCTTCTGACTTGGCGGGATTGTACACGGCGTAGGCCTGACCGCCGCCCTTCTTGACCACCGCGAAACTCGGGACGTCGCTCGGACCATCCGCGATGTAGATCATGTTGGCCACCGGGATGCGGCGGTCCTCCGGGGAGATTTTCGAATTCACATCGATCGCGGGGTTCCGGTTGGTCCCCTTGTTGATCTCGAAGATCGCCCGCGTCTTCGTCGTGTTGTCGATCACCATCCCGATCTGCGCGATCTCAGCGCTGGCCTCGATCGGCAGCTCCTTCTGGCGCAGGAAACCAGGCGGCAGCGGGTTCTCGATGAATTCGCAGGCCCAGATGCCGTCCACGTGCCCCGCGATCGCGCTGCCCCGGATCATCGGCGCGAGGCCCGTGCTCACCACATAATGTTCTAGGGTGATCTCGTGCTTCGCGTACTCGGGTTTCTCGCGCGTGAAGGCCTGCGCCTGTGCGAAGAACTCCGGCAGGCCAGGGTAGAACTGGATGTCCCGGCCGCACTCCTGCAGGATCCGGTTGTTCAACCCCGCCAGCGGCCCCGCCTGCACGTAGGTCAACAGGTGGTTCAGGTAGGCGATTTCGGGCGACAGATGGTAGCCCCGCTCCCGGTAATGCGCGGCCAGCCGGTTCGTCTCCTGCCAGAAGCCCGCCTCGTCCACCCCGTACCGCCGGAACAACGGCGACTGCATGTATTCCGGGATCAGGGTCTTGTCGAAGTCCCAGATCAGCGCGAGGGTGTTCTGCGGAAAGAGGTTGGCGGGCATAACGGCGAAGGGGACGAACCCCGCGGTTTCGCGGCGGGACGAAAACCGCAAGCTCAGGGTGGCGCAATGCGCAAATCTTCCCCACGCTCCGCGCCCCATGGATGACCTGCCCGCCCTAGCGCCGTTTCAGCGGCGGCTCGACGAGCTCTCCGCCCAGATGGCGGAGGCCTCGTTCTACGCCGCGCCGCGCCGCGCTGCCGAGGTCACCCGGGAACATCAGCGCCTCACCGCCCTCGTCGAGCAACACCGCCTCCACGAACGCCTCCTTCGCGAGGCCGCCGAGGCCCGCGCGCTCGGCCGCGATCCGGCCGCCGACGCCGAACTCCGCGAACTCGCCGCGGCCGAACTCCCGGAGCTCGAGGCCCGCCTCGCCACCGTCCGGCAGGAGGTCCTGCTCGCGATGATCCCGCCCGAGGCCACCGACTCCCGCAACACGGTGATGGAAATCCGGGCCGGCACCGGCGGCGACGAAGCCAGCCTGTTCGCGGCCGAACTGTTCCGGCTCTATTCGCGCTATGCGGACGAGCAGGGCTGGAAGATCCAGCCGATGAGCAGCAGCACCTCCGAGCGCGGTGGGTTCAAGGAGGTCATCTTCCTCATCACCGGCTCCGAGGTCTACCGCCAGTTGAAGTTCGAGAGCGGGGTGCACCGCGTCCAGCGGGTGCCGGTCACCGAGGCCAACGGCCGCATCCACACCTCCACGGTCACCGTCGCGGTGCTGCCGGAGGCGGAGGAGGTGGACGTACAGCTCGACCCCCAAGATCTGGAGATCACCGTGAGCCGGGCCAGCGGCCCGGGCGGGCAGGGGGTCAACACCACCGACTCGGCCGTCCAGATCCTGCACCGTCCCACCGGGCTCATCGTCTCCTGTGCCGACGAACGCTCCCAATTAAAGAACAAGGCCCGCGCGCTGACCGTGCTGCGCTCCCGGCTGCTGCAGCGCCGCGAGGAGGAGGAGCGCGCCAAGTACGCTGCCGCCCGCCGCAGTCAGATCGGGTCCGGCGACCGCAGCGAACGCATCCGCACCTACAACTTTCCCCAGAACCGGGTTACCGACCACCGGATCGGACTTACCTTGTACAACCTGCCGCAAGTGATGGAGGGCAAGCTGGAGCCGGTCATCGCCGCCCTGCAGAAGGCGGACTACCAAGCGAAGTTCGCCGCCCTCACCGGGGCGGACTACGCTCCGCCCCGCGCCGAGGAGATCGAATGACGTGCTGACGGTCCTGGAAATCATCAAGCGCACCACGGAATTCCTCGCCGGCCGGGGCGTCTCCTCGCCCCGCCTCAACGCCGAGCTGCTACTCGGGCACGTTATCGGCCGCCGCCGGATGCAGCTGTACCTCGAGTTCGAACGCCCCCTGACTGCCGCGGAACTGGACCAGCTCCGTCCGCTGGTCCGGCGCCGCGGCCAGCAGGAGCCGCTGCAGTACATTCTGGGTGAAACGGAATTCCGCGGGCTGCGGCTCAAGGTCGACCGCCGCGTGCTCATCCCCCGGCCGGAAACCGAACTGCTGGTGGAACTGGTGCACACCTGGGCCGCCACCCAGCCGCCCGTCCTCCGCGCCTTGGACCTCGGCACCGGCTCGGGCGCCATCGCCGCCGCGCTCGCGACGCTATGGACCACGGCGGCCGTGGTGGCGGCGGAACGCTGCCCGGAGGCCCTTGCCTTGGCCCGGGAGAACTTCGCCGCCCTCGGCCTCGAGGGCCGCATCCAGCCGGTCGCCGCCACCTGGTTCGAGGGGGTGCCGCCGGGGCCCTACGATGCCATCGTCTCCAATCCTCCCTACCTGACCGCCGCCGAGGTCGCGGCCGCTGCCCCTGAGGTGCGCCAGCACGAGCCCCGGGCCGCGCTGGAGGCGCCGGAGGAGGGGCTCGCGGACCTGCGGGCGATCATAGCCCGCGCTCCAGCCTATCTTCGGCCGGGCGGCCTGCTGGCCTTGGAGACCGGTTGCGACCACCACGCGGACCTTTCCGCGCGGCTGCAAACGGCGGGCTTCCAAGCGGTGGAAGCCCGGCCGGACCTGACGGGCCGCGCCCGGTTTATCCTCTCGGTTTGGCCGGGCTGAGCGCTGCCGGAGTGGTGACGGCGGTGAGCGGTGGACGGTTCTGTGCCCAAGTCTCGCGGTTGCGGCCCAGCCGCACCGCGTCGCTGACCACCCGCAGCGCCTCGCGCAGATGGACGTCCGCCTTCACGTAGGTCTCGTTTTCGTCCTCGGCCGGGCCGA
>VHCY01000155.1 GCA_016871595.1 Verrucomicrobiota bacterium | reverse complement strand
CTCCGAGAACTCCGAGGCATATCGCTTCGCGGTCCAAAGCCCCGCGGGTCGAGCCCTGCCCGAAGGGCTCCACGCGGCAGGTCCGCGGCGTCTATGGACGCCACGCACGGCTTCGCTCGCGGATTAAGCCCCTTGCGCCTTTTGTGGCCCCCTCAGGGCGCCGGCAACTGGCCCCGGCGCGGCCCGGTGCCGAGCATCTGGCCCAGATTGTAGCGCTTGCCGTTGATCTCGAGCTCGAGGTTCTCGGCTAGGCTGGCCTCGACAAAAAGCGCGCCGGCCCGCGGCACGGAACGCGATTCGCCGGCGCCGAGAAATCCGGTGTAGACGATCTCTCCCTCGGAGTCGTCCGCGTTCTTGCGCCGCAGGGTCACCTGCACCGCTCCGGTCGCCACGAGGCCCAGCTGCGGGCCCTTGGGCGCGGCCGGCGCGGGCGCGGGACGCTTCACCGGCTCGGGCGAGCCGCTGAAGAAGATGCCCTTGATGAGGAAGAGAACGATGAGCGAGGCGACGGTGATCGCGCCCCACTTGGCGTAGAGGAAGACCTTCGCCGGATCCGGCCCCGTCGGCAGTGAGCTGCCGGGCCGCGCCCGCGGGGGCGCGGGGCGCGCGGGCACCTGCTCCTCGGCCTCGTTCTCCTCTGCGCTGGTTCGCGCGGCGGGCGACTCGAACGGTGGCGTCGACACGTCCAGCCGGCCGTAGATCTCGCGCGCCGAGGGCCGCGGCCGCGCCTCTCCGCGCCCCAGCGCGGCATAATCGGCGAGAACCCGGTCGGCGGGCACCTTCAGGAAGTGGGCGTAGGTCCGCAGGAACCCGCGGACGTAGATCTCGGTCAGCCCGATGTCGAAGTGGTTACTCTCGAATTTCTGCAGGTAATCGCCGCGGATCTTCGTCACCTCGGCCGCCTCGCGCAGTGAAATTCCCTTCTTCTTGCGCGCTTCCTCGAGTCGTTCGCCGATGGTCTGCATGTGGGGGGCTTAGGGGATGGCCCGGGGCAAGTCACCTCGAAACACGCCGGGGCGCGTGGTTGGCCCGGGGCGGCCGCTCAGAGGCTGTCCAGGTCCACGAGGATCTCGCGCGGGCTCGAGCCGTTCTCCGGCCCGACGATGCCCTTCTCCTCCATGATTTCCATGATGCGGGCGGCGCGGTTGTAGCCGATCTTCAACTTCCGCTGCAGCATCGAGGTGCTCGCGCGGCGCGTGGCCTTCAGCACCTCCATCGCCTCGTGGTACAACTCATCATCGTCCCCCAGCTCCCCGTCCTCGCCCTCGCCGTCCTCGTCCTCCCGCGCCGCGCGGTCGATCTGCTGCTGCACCGACTGGGCGTACTGCGGCGGGCCGTTGCGCTTCAGGTGCTCGACCATCGCCTGCACTTCCTCGTCCGAGACGAACGCGCCCTGGGCCCGCACGAGGCGCGAGGAACCCGGCGGGGAGAACAGCATGTCGCCGCGGCCGATCAGGGTGTCCGCGCCTTTGGTGTCGAGGATGGTCCGCGAATCGACCTGCGAGGCCACCTGGAACGCGATGCGGGAAGGGAGGTTGGCCTTGATGACGCCGGTGATGACGTTCACGGAGGGCCGCTGGGTGGCGATGATGAGGTGGATGCCGGCGGCGCGGGCCAGCTGGGCGAGGCGCGCGATGTTGGTCTCGATGTCCGCCGGCGCCACGGCCATCAGGTCCGCGAGCTCGTCGATGATCGCCACGATGTACGGGAGGCGGTCCGGGATCTCCACGCCGGCGAGCGGGTCCACGCCCTCTAGGAACCCCTGCGCCTCGGGCGGCGGCGGCGGTTCCTCGCCTCCGCGCTTGCGCTGGTTAAAGCCGACGATGTTGCGCACGTTGACCTTGGCGAAGATCTGGTAGCGCTGCTCCATCTCCTTCAGCAGCCACTTCAGGGCGGCGGGCACCTTCTTCGGCTCCGTCACCACCGGGATCAGCATGTGCGGCAGCGCATTGAAGATCTTCAGCTCCACCACCTTCGGATCCACCATAATCATCCGCAGGTCCTTCGGGCTCTTGGAATAGAGGATCGAGGCGACGATGGAGTTGATGCAGACCGATTTGCCGGAGCCGGTGGCGCCCGCGATGAGCAGGTGCGGCATCTTGGCGAGGTCCGAGACGAGCGGCGCGCCGGAGACGTCCTTGCCCAGCGCGATGGGGATTTCCGCCTTGGTGCCGCTCCAGTCCTCGCTCTCGAGCAACTCGCGCATCCCGACGGGGGTCGGCCGCTGGTTCGGCACCTCGACGCCCACCGCGGCCTTGCCGGGAATGGGCGCGAGGATGCGCACCGATTGGGCCCGCATGCCGAGGGCGATGTTCTTGTCGAGGCCGGAGATCTTCTCCACCCGCACGCCCGGGGCCGGCACGACCTCGTACCGGGTGATGACGGGCCCGACGTGGATCTCGCCGAGGGTGACCTCGACGCCGAACTCGGAGAGGATGCGGAGGAGGTTGATCGCGTTCTGGCGGTGCTCCTCCTCTCCGTCCGCGGCGGCGGCGCGCACCTGCTCGCGGAGGAGCGAGAGGGGCGGGAACTGGTAATTCTTGTCCTCGCTCTGGGGCAGGGCCACGCGCGCGGCCTTCCGCGGCTCCTCGGGCTTGACGATGTTCAGGGCCACCTTGGCCGGAGCCGGGGTGGGTTTCTCCGCGACCGGGGCGGGCGCGGGTTTGGCGGGAGGCGCCGGCAGCTCGGCCACGGCGGGTTCCGGGGCGGGCGTACGCGGGGCGCGGCGCGTGAGGGGATCGCCGTCCGCCTTCGGGGCCGCGACCTTCGGGCCGGAGGGGCCGACGAGGGCGGGGGAGGGGGGCGCGACGGGCTTTTCCTTGGCGGCGGCCTCCTTGGCCGCGGCGGCCGCCTGGGCTTTGCGCAAGAGTTCCGCCTCCTGCTGGCGCTGCGCCGCGCGCTCCGCGGCGAGCCGGGCCCGTTCCGCCCGCCACGCCGCGAAACCGGCGAGCGCGCGCTGGAATTCCGCGCCGAGGTCACTGAAGAAAACGAAGATCAGGCAGCCGATATAGACCGACACCAGCAGCAGGCCCGCGCCGAAGCCCCCGAGCAGGGGTTCGAGGAAGCCGTGGTAAAGCCAGAGGCCGATGAAGCCGCCGGGGCCCGCCGGGCACCAGTTGCTGCGCCAGGTCTCCGCCGCGAACATCGCCGCGATTCCGGCTCCCGTGAGGAGCGCGAGGACCATCGTGAGCCCACGAGCCTGCGTCACCCGCCGCGAGCCGCGCACCGCGAGGTAGACCAGCCAGGCGAGGAACAGCGGGAGCAGCCAGCCCGCGAAGCCGAGCATCCGGTAGACCGAGGCCGCGAGGTAGGCACCGACGATTCCCGCGGGGCCCCGCACGGTGGGCAGAGGCTGGTGGTCGTACGGGCTCTGCGAGGGGTCGTAGGTGGCGAGGGCGACCGTCAAGTAGGCCCCGCCCAGCGCCACCCCGATCGCGAGTCCCCAGAGGACCGGCGCGCGCGTGGTGGTGGCAAAAGTGGTTGAGCTCTCGGCCTTGGGCATTTGGCTCCGACGGATCGGGCAATCGGGAATCCGAGGCCATCCGCCCGGCCGGTCAAACGCAAATCCCCCCGCTCTACGCTCCTTTTACCGCCCTTTGATGCCCAAGCCCCCCCTCCTCCGCTTCGCCCCGCTGTATCAGGAACGCGTTTGGGGCGGCCGCGCCCTCGCCACCGCCCTCGGCCGCGCGTTGCCCGCCGGGGACCGTCCGATCGGCGAGAGCTGGGAACTCGTCGACCGCCCCGAGGCCCAGTCGCGGGTGGTCGGCGGGCCGTGGGCTGGCCAGTCGTTGCGAGCGGTGATTGCGGCGGATCCGGCGGGGGTGATGGGGCCGGGATGGGCGGCCGCGCGGCCGTTCCCGATTCTGGTCAAGTGGCTCGATTGCCGGGAACGCCTCAGCCTGCAGGTCCACCCGCCCGCCGCCGTCGCCGGCGAGCTCCGGGGCGAGCCGAAGACCGAGAATTGGTACCTGGCCGAGTGCCAGCCCGGCGCGCACCTGATCGTGGGCCTGCGGCGCGGCGTCACGCGCGAGGCCTTCGCCGCGGCCTTGGCGGCGGGAACGCTGGAGGAGTGCGTCCACCGGTTTCCGGTCGCCGCGGGCGATTCGATTCTGGTGCGCAGCGGCCAGCTGCACGCGATCGACGGCGGCAACCTGATCCTGGAGATCCAGCAGAATTCCGACACGACTTACCGGGTCTACGACTGGGGCCGCGTGGGCCTCGACGGCCGGCCGCGCCAGCTCCACGTCGAGGAGTCGCTGCGCTCGATCCTCTGGGATGACGTGGAGCCAACGCCGCGGCGCGCCGGCCCCGGGTCGGCGGTATTGGCGGACGCCCCGGAGTTCCGGCTGCGGCGAGTGGCGCTGGCGCCGGGGGAGAGCCTGCGGCTGGCGGCGGGCGACCAGCCCCGGATTTTGAGCGTGGTGGCGGGGCGGTTGGAGGGCGCGGGCGAACCGCTGCGGCGGGGCGACAACTTGCTCGCACCGTATGCGGGGGCGTTCGCCCTGACCGCGTCGGAGGGAGCCACGGTGCTGGTGACGGAGAATTTTGCGGGCTGAGCGGGAGTTGGGTCGGGGGGCGCAACAGGTGCAAGAGGCGTGAGGCGCGTACCGTAGATTCGGGTGTAAGTTCACGTGCCCCTCACCCCCGGTTGCGCAGGCTGGAGGAATGTCAGTCGCGCAACTGAGGCAGGAATTGAGCAAGCTCAGCGCAGAGGAGAAACTCGCGTTGGCGGATTACCTTGTGCGGCAGGCGGAGGCCTCCGCCGAGGCTCCCGCGTCCCTGGTGGCGGAACGGGATCGTCGGCTCGCCGAGGGGCTGGCGCATCCGGAGCGATTGCTTTCGCCTGAGGAAGTGCACCGCGGGTTGGTGCGATGAAGCCCGCCTGCTGATCCGGGAGGTGGGCGCAGGAGATGCGGGGACGAGTTGAAGGCGTGACCCCGGTAAGTTAGCGGTTGGCCGCTCTGGGCCTGAGGCATCGGGCTTTGGGGATGCCGCGGATGGGTGTAGCTGGGGGCCCGCCCGCCGTAGCTTTAGCGAAGGCGGGCGCGCCGCCCCGGGCGAAGCGATACGGGCCTCCTGCCGGACCAATCGCTCCAGCAACGGAGGAGGCCACAAAAGGCTCAAAGGGTCGAGGGCGTGGTGGCTCCGAGCGTGGCGCCCATAGGCGCCGCGGACGGGATCCGGGGAGCGACTCAGACGGGAGGGATGCGAGCCGAGGCCGCCCGAATGTTGCCGGCGGAGGGCTTCGCGGATTGAAGCGCCGCGGATCGAGCCCTGCCCGAGTGGTTCGTCGCTGCGGTCCCGTGGCGTCTATAGACGCCACGCACGGGTTCTCCGCGGGAACGACCCTTTGAGCCTTTTGTGGCCATCGCCGAGATCTTCGGAGGTGAGGGCTGCGCGGGATGGGTATTCGTCCGCCATCACCGGGGCAGGCGCGCCCCAGCCACACCAACCCGCTCTCCGACTCCACCTCTGACCGAACTGCGGCTTGAAGTCCGGCCCGGGCGCGTGTTCCTTCCCCCTTTTCCCGTATGTCTGAGCCCGCCGCTTCCGTTCCGCCCGAGTCCGCCGTCCCGCCGCCGCCCGCCGCGGAGGCGAAGCCTGAGACCACGGACGCCGCCGCGCCGCTGGCGGCCGCCAAGGCCGAGGCCGCGGCCAACCTCGACCGTTTCCTGCGCGCCGCCGCCGATCTGGAGAACTTCCGCCGCCGTGTCGTGCGCGAGAAGGACGAACTCCGCGTGGCCGCCACCGGCCGCGTGCTGGAGGATCTCTTCCCCGTGATGGATACCCTCGCGCTGGCGATCAGCGCCGCCCGGCAGCCTGCCGCCGACCTGAAGTCCCTCGTCAATGGCGTCGAGATGGTGCTGGGGCAGCTGCGGACCGCGCTGGCGAACCACGGCCTGAAGGAGATCAACCCGCTGGGGCAGCCCTTCGATCCGCACCAGCACGAGGCGATCGGGCACCAGCCGGCGGAGCAGCCCGCCGAGCACGTCGCGGCGGTGGTCCGCACCGGCTACAGTCTCAATGGGCGCCTGTTGCGGCCCGCTTCCGTCCTCGTCTCCAGCGGCCCGGCCAAGTAACTCCTATGGCGCAGGACGATTATTACCAACTGCTGGGGGTGGAGCGCGGGGTCACCGCGGAGGAACTGAAGAAGGCGTACCGCAAGAAGGCGGTGCAGTACCATCCCGACAAGAATCCCGGCAACAAGCAGGCCGAGGAGATGTTCAAGAAGGTCTCGCACGCCTACGAGATTCTCAGCGATGCCGAGAAGCGGGCGGCGTACGATCGCTACGGGGCGGCGGCGTTCGAGG
>VHCY01000154.1 GCA_016871595.1 Verrucomicrobiota bacterium | reverse complement strand
GGGCCGGCCGGGCGAAGTGGCCCCGGATCGCCGCCACGAGCGCCGGATCCCCGGCAGGATGCGCGGGGTAGCCGGGTTCGGGCGCGGGCGGCGGGTTCTCGAGCCAGAAGACCGGGCCAAGCGAGCCGTCCGCCTGCACCTCGCGGGCCAGGAAACCCAGGCGCGCGCGGGAGACCTCGTTGAAGCGGAGCACCGGGGCCTTGAGCGCGCGGTCGACGCAGGTCACGGCGTAAAGCCGGCCGTCGATCGCGGCGAAACCCTGCGAGGTCTGGAAGGGGTTCGGCTGTTTGGTCGCGGATGCCGGCACGTTGTCGGCGAGCGCGGGAAAGAGCTCGCGCTGCTCCGACCACGTCTCGCCCCCGTCGGTCGAGAAGCGGAACACGCCGTGCTGGCCCGAGGTGTTCTCATCCCGCGCCTGGTTGTCCCAGCAAGCGAAGAGCACGCCCCGGTGGTGGGCGAGGTACCCGTGGAGGTTGAAGGTGCCGGTCTCCGGCGTGGCGCGGAGCAGCGGGGTGACGCGCACGTCGCGCAGGAACTCGTAGCGGTAGTCGGGCTGGTCGTGGATGGTCCAGCGGACCGCGGGCGTGGCGGCGGCGGCCGCGGCGGCGAGCAGGGGGGCGAGAAGCGCGGGGCGGGGGAGCATCATCGGGGGATCAGAATGAGACGGTGTTGGTGAGCGTGAACGTGCGCGGGTTGGGAATGCGGATGACGGCCACCTGGCCGTCCGGGTTGGTCTTGACCGGCACATCCCCGTCGTCGCCGAACGCGTTGCGCACGTTGAGCTGGATCTTCCAGCGGACGCGCCCGGACCAGCGGGCCCGGTAGGAGCAGAACAGGTCGCCGTGGAGGACGGACCCGCTGAGGAGGGGCTGGTCCACCAGGGGCGTCGGCACGCCGAAGCGCGGGTCGTAGGCGAACCGGTAGCCGGTGGCGACGGCGGATTCCCAGCGCACGGCCCCGCCCGCGCCGAGGCCGCGGAGCCAGCCCTCGTGGAACTCGTGGGAGCTGACGCCGGTGAGGCGCCACTCGCGCTGCTCGTTGGAGACCGTGCCGTCGAGGGCGGTGGCGGCGCGGACCGGCGCGAGGTTCTGCGAGAGCCACAGCTCGTTGATGGGGCGGAGGACGGTCGTGCCGGAGGCCGACTGGCGCAGCTCGCCGAGGCGCGTCGTCCGCAGGTTCGCGGTGAATTCCTCGACCACGCGGCCCATCTCGACCGCGGTGTTCCCGTTGACCGTCTGCTGCCGGCTGACGTTGAGCACGGCGCGCCAGCCGCGCGCCGGGTTGGCGACCAGCTCGACCTCCGCGCCGCGGGCGATCCGGTCCTGGGTGGAGCGCAGGTTGGGGATGCCGTCGAAGTCCATCCGCTCCCAGACCCCGTCCCGGTTCGCATCGATCTGGCGGAGGTTGGCGGCCTCCCGGAGCGCGGCGGGGAGGGCGTTGAGCATCGCCGCGTAGAACGCGGCGTAGGTCTGCACGGGGAAGGCGGCGGGGGCGCCGGAGACGCTCTGCAACTGGTCGGCGAAGGGGATCCGCAGGTTGAGCTCGGCGTCGCGGTAGTCATTCACCCGGTTCACGGCGAAGGCGAGGGTGTTGACCCGCGGGGGCGCGTCCGCGGCGCTGAGCGCGGTGCGGAACCAGTTCACCTTCAGGTGCACCTTCTCATCGAGGGCCTTCACGAGCAGGCCGTGCTCGCGCGTCGTGCCGGTGGGCTGCGCGAGCGAGCGCCCGAGCGCGTCGTTGCGCGCCCCGACCGGGTTGAAGTTCTCCGCGGCCGCGTAGTGGACCTGCAGGTCGAGGCCCGCGGGGAGCCGGGGCAGGAACCGCCTGGGGTAGCGCGCGACCAGACTCCACGTCGAGGTCACGCCGGATTCGTCGAGCGCGGGGGTGGCGGAGAGGCGGGTGAAGTCCGGGCGCCAGCGCCCGAGCTGGTCACGGCTGTCGAAGCCGACCTCGGCGACGGTGGCGCGGCCGTAGCTCAAGGTGTCGTCGCGCCGGAAGCCGAGCAGGCCGACGAGGTGCTGGTCCAGCAGGTAGCTCTGCCACGCGAGGGCCCGCGACCGGATCTCGGTCCGCGCCACCGACTCGTTGTTGAGGTAGCGCTCCATCGTGACCGTGCCCGTGCGCAGGACGCGCGGGGCGTTGGTGGCGCTGGTGTCGGCGTAGGCGACACGGAAGGAGTCGCCAGGCTGCGGGCGGCGGAGGTTGATGGGCCGGAGGCGGACCTGGTCAAGGGAGGTGAGGCCGAGCAGGGAGTCGCTGGTGAAGACCATCGTGGTGAAGCCGCGGCGGTCGTCGTTGAGCCGCGGGCCCTGGACGGCGGCGGCGACGTCGAAATCGCCGCTGACCCAGGACTCGCTGGTCTCGCGGGAGAGGCTGTCGTACCGGTGGTCGCTGAGCAGCCCGGTGAGGCGGTGGCGGCCGAGCCGGCCGAGCCAACCGCCGCGGCGGGAGAAATCCAGCTCCCCGAAGGCGGTGAGCCGGTAGGTCTCGCGGTCCATCCGCCGGTACTTGATCTCCGGGTGCGCCACCCGGGTGTAGGCGCGGCCCAGGTTGGGGTTGCGCTGCCCGTCCTGGAGGAACTCCGCGATCGAGACGTAGATGTCGTACGGGCCGGTGGTGCTCGAGGGGCGTCCGCCGGAGAAGAAGAAGTCGCGCGTCGACTCGTAGGTCTGGCGGTCGTAGGCGGCCTCGAGGACCAGCTTTTGCTGGAAGAAACCCTGCTCGAGCGCGAGGTTGCGCGCGTTGAAGTCGCGGCGCACCAGGTCGATGCCGCCGGAGTAGATGTGGCGCCGGTAGTCGAAGATCGCGGGATTCCGGAGCGTGGGGGCGGCGAAGCCGATCGCGAAGGGCTCGGAATAGGGACTGTTGGCGTGGTACTCCGTGGTGGTGTTGATCCGGGTGGTGGCCGGGGCGCCGGGGCCGAAGGCGGCGAGCGCGGCGGGGGTGCCGGCCAGGCCGGTGCTCGCGAGCGTGTCGCGCGCGTTGCTCCACGTAATGCTACCCTGGTAGCCCTGCAGGCCGTCGCCGGTGCCGACCCCGGCCACCCCCGTGCCGGGGTTGCTGAACACGGCGGTGATGAACCGGAAGACGGCCGGGTGCACGTTGGTCCCGATCTGGTTCTCCGCGGTCGCGACCAGCGGGTTGTAGGTGGCCTGAAAGGTCCACGTGCCGCCGTCCTGCGGCCGCATCACATTCGCCGCCGGGACGGTGCCGGTGTACTGCGCGAGCGAGGCCGGCACGGGCTCGAACCAGCCGTGCAGCGCGGCGGTCGGCGGGATGATCTCCACGGGGGACTCCCGCACGGAACCGATCTCCCCGTTCGCCCGCAGGCGGGTCGGGCCGAGCATCGCCCCGGGCGCGCCCCGGCGCAGCACCGCGTCGAGCGTGCCGTAGAACCGGCGGTCCCGCGTCCACGCCTCCTCCTGGCGGTACCGCTGGCGCTCGTCGAGGCCCGCCACGCGCAGCGCCAGCCGGTCCTTCACCACCCCTTGGTTGAAGTCGAACTCGGAACGCACCGAGCCGAAGTTGTCCACCTTCAGCGCGAACTCCCCGAAACGCCGGTTCGGGACCGCCTGCTTCAGGCTCGCGTCGATCACCCCGCCCGGGCTGCCGATGCCGAAGAGCAGCGAGTTCGGGCCGCGGCTCACCGTGACCCGGTCCGTGTTGTAGGCGTCAAAGCCGATGTCGGTGAGGTTGAGCCCGCGCGTCAGGTCCGCCTGGCCCAGGCCGCGGATGCGCGTGTTCAGCTGCGGGTCGGTGCGCGCGTCCGGCTGGTAGTAGCGGCTGTTCGCGACCTCCTGCGCGCCGGAAAAGTTGCCCTGGTCCCCGCCGACCTCCGTGTTCGAGGTGTAGGCGAGCAGCGTGCCGAGGTTGGTCGCACCGGTGTCGCGCATCAGCTCCTGCGTGACGACGGAAATGGCCGAGCCGAGGTCCGCGAGATTGGTGCGGATACGGGTGCCCGCCAGCGTGCTGGTGGCGGCGTAGCCGACGTCACCGGAGGTCTGCACGATGAAGGGGCTGAGCTCGACGACCCGCTCGCCGTCCAGGGGGGACCGCGCCGGCGGGGTTGGCGGCGCCTCCTTGGCCGGGGCCGCCCTCGGCCCGGCCCCGTTTGGGTCCGGCGCCCCTTTCCGCACCGCGAAGGCCCCCGTCCGGGCGTCCTGCGCCACGACCAGGTCGCTGCCCGCCAGCATCAGCTCAAGCGCCTCCCGCGGGGCGTAGTCGCCGCGCACCGCCCGCACCGGCACCGCGCCGATCGCCTCGGGGGCGAACACGATCTCGCGCCCCGCCTGGGCCGCGAACTGCTTGAGAGTCTCACCGGCCCGGCCGGCGGGGACGTTGAAGCTGCGGCGCGGCTCCTCCGCCGCCGGAAGGGCGGAGAGGAGCGTCAACACAAGGACGCTCCTCACGAGGGTGCGCCGCACGAGCGGGCAGGTCGGGGTGGCCACGGGGGTACGGGGTTTCTGCCTTCACGACCCGCGGGGATGGAATTTCCGGGCAAAAATTCCGCCGTGAACCCCGGCCCGCGGCCCCCCGGCCATCCGTTGGCGTCCGGCTCTCCGCCTAGGGAGCGCGGGACAGCACGATCTCGCCGCCGGCGCCGCGTTCGCTCCGCAGGCCGAAGTCCGAGATCAGGAGGCGTAGGAAGCCTTCGACGTTGTCGGAGCGGAAGGCCGCGCTCAGACGAAAGGTCGCCAGCCTCGGGTCGCCGAGGACCAGACGGACAGGGTTGCAGCGGTTGAATTCGGCCAGGATCTCCGGCAGCGGCGTGTTGGTGAAGTCCAGCAACCGGGGCTGCCAAGCCAGCCGGGCCCCGATCTCGGCGGCGGATACCGGCTGGACGCCGGGCGCGGACGCGGCGGGCGCGAGGGCGACCACCGTCTTCTCGCCCGCGGCGACGAGGAGGCCGGGGGCATCCGAGCCACCGGCCTCCCCGGCCGCAACGGGCACAACCGCGACCCGACCCTCGGTGACCAGGACATCCACGGACGCCGCGTCGATCCTCACGTTGAAGGCCGTGCCGACCGCGCGCACCGACACGCCGGCCGCCTCGACGACGAATGGCCGCGCGGGATCCTTGATGACCGTGAAGTGCGCCTCGCCGCGGCGAAGCACGACCCGGCGCTCCGCCGGCGTGAAACGCTGCTCCAGCTCCGCTCCGCGGTTGAGTTCTGCGGCGGAACCGTCCGGGAGATCCCGCCGCTCGATCAGGGCGAGCGGCTCCGGACGGACGGCGGCAGCGCCCGGCCGCGGGGGAAATGCCGCGCGCCAGCCGAGTAACAAGACGGCCACCGCGACGGCCGCGGCCACCGCCGGACCGCGCCGGCGGCGCGGCGGCGGGTACCCCGCCAGCAGGTCGGGGTCGGGGACCGCGTGAACCGAGGCCTGCAGCCCCGCCAAACGGTCGAGTTCCTCCCACCCCCAGCGCTGCTCGGCCCAAGCCGCACGGTGATCCGGGGACGCGGCCAGCCATTGCGAAAAGGCGTCCTGTTCCGCCGCAGTGAACCCGCGGTCGTGCCGCAACACCCACTCCGCGGCGGCGCGGGCGGAGGAGGAGGGGGTCCCTTCAACGGGTTCGGGCGGGTTCATCCGACGCAGATGGCCAGGCAGTTCAACGGCCGCGGCCGTAACCGTAGCGGCGGAAGTAGGCGACGCACTTCTGCAGCCCGATGCTGCCCTGCGACTCGACCGTGTGCTCCGAGATGCCGAGGCGGGTGGCGACCTCCCGCTGCGAAAGGCCGTAGATCTTGCGCAAGGAGACGATCTGGCGGCAGCGGGCCGGCAGCGACTCGATGGCGGCGACCAGCACCCGCAGCTCCTCGGCGACCGCGACGGCGTCCGGGATGGCGGCGGAGCCATCGAGCACCTCGCCCACCTCGCCCTCGGCCGCGCCGGCGGGCCGCTCGTGGCGCTGGTGACGGAGGTGGTTGAGCGCGAGGTTGCGGGCCGTCACGAACAGAAACGCCCGCGGACACGCGATGGGACCCGAACCCCGCGCGCGCAACAGCCGCACATACGCCTCCTGCACGATGTCGTCGACGTCGCGCAGCGCGGCGAACCGCCCGGTCAGCCATACCCGCAGGGCAGCCTCGTGGGGCTGGACCTCCTCGGCGAACCAGCGCTGGAGTTCGGAATCAGGGGGCGGCATCGGGGCGGGGAAACGGCCGGGAAAAGGACCTCACCTCTCGAGACACGCGAGGATCTCGCTTCCGGGCAATAAATCTCGCGCCCGGCGGCGGGCCGGCTCAGCCGAGCGCGAGCGGGCCGGCGGAGCAGAAGTCGGCCTTGCCGAAGGTCGGGATCCGGTGGCGGAAACCGTGCGCCAGCGCGAGCAGCAGGCGGTTGTGTGGCACCTTGTCGAACTCCAGCGCCCGGCCCATCCGGAACCC
>VHCY01000153.1 GCA_016871595.1 Verrucomicrobiota bacterium | reverse complement strand
GACGTCTGCGCCGAGTTCGGCGTCGCTTGCGACGTGCGCGTGGTCTCGGCCCACCGCACGCCGCTCGAGATGGTGCGCTACGCGCGCGGGGCGCGCCGCCGGGGGCTGCGCGTGATCATCGCCGGCGCGGGCGGGGCGGCCCATCTGCCGGGGATGGTCGCGAGCCTGACGCCGCTGCCGGTCATCGGCGTGCCCGTCGAGTCCAAGGCGCTGCAGGGGCTCGATTCGCTGCTCTCGATCGTCCAGATGCCGGGCGGCATCCCGGTGGCGACGGTGGCGATCGGCGGCGGGCGCAACGCCGGCCTGCTCGCGCTGCGCATCCTCGGCGCGGGGTCGCCGGAGCTCGCTGACCGGATGCAGGCCTTCCAGACTCGGCTCGCGGCCGAGGTGCGGGCCCGCGGCCGGAAGCTCCGCGCCGGGTTGGCCGCGCCTCCCGCCCCGTGAGTGACGCGCTGCTCGCCAACCTCCTCTCGCCGGCGGTCCTGTTCTTCGCGCTTGGCGTCGCGGCCGCGCTGGTCCGCAGCGAGCTCAAGTTCCCGGAGGCCCTCTACTCGGCGCTGACGATCTACCTGCTGGTCGCGATCGGCTTCAAGGGCGGGGTCGCGCTCGCCGAGGCCGGCCTCGGCCGGGTGTGGTTGCCCGCGCTGGCGGCGATCGGGCTCGGCGCCTTCATCCCGCTCTGGACCTACCCGGTGCTGCGCTGGGGCGGGCGGCTGGCGCCGGTGGACGCGGCGGCGATCGCGGCGCACTACGGCTCGGTGAGCGCCGTCACCTTCCTCGCGGCGACCAATTACCTGGCCGCGATCGGCCAGACCTACGAGAGCCACGCGGTCGCGCTGCTGGCGGTGATGGAATCGCCCGCGATCCTCGTGGGCGTGGTGCTGGGCAAGCGGGCGGGCGCCGCGCGGGGCGGGCCGCCGGTGCCGCTCGGCCTGGTGGTGCGCGAGGCGCTGTTCGGCCGCAGCATCTTCCTCCTGCTCGGGGCGCTCGGGGTCGGCGCCCTGTGCGGCCCGGCGGGAATGGAGAAGGTCGGCGCGTTCTTCGTCACGCCGTTCCAGGGCGTGCTCGCGCTGTTCCTGCTGGAGATGGGCATCGTGGCGGGCCGCCGCCTCGAAGACCTGCGGCGGGTGGGTCCCTTTTTGCTCGGCTTCGGGGTCGTCGCGCCGGCGCTGAATGGCGCGCTGGGCGTGGCGGTGGGCACGGCGGTCGGCCTCTCCGCGGGCGGCGCGATGCTGCTGGGGGTGCTGGCGGCCAGCGCGTCCTACATCGCGGCGCCGGCGGCGGTGCGCCTGGCGCTGCCCGAGGCCAACCCGACGTTGTCGCTCACCGCGGCCCTCGCGATCACCTTCCCCTTCAACCTTACCCTGGGCATCCCGCTGTGCGACGCATTTGCGCGGTGGCTGCAATCCTGACGCCGATGAACCTGCACCCGATGAAGCTCGTCACCATCGTCTGCGAGGCCTACGCCGCGGACGCCGTCCTGCGGCTGCTGGCCGAGGTCGGCGCCAGCGGCCACACCTCGTTCCCGGTCGAGGGCAGCGGCGCGCGCGGGCGCCGGCTGGCGGACATCCCGGAGTACGCGAACACCCAGTTCGAGGTGATCGTGCGGCCCGAGCTCGCCACCTTGCTGCTGCAGCGCCTCGGGGCGGAACTGTTCCCGCGTTACGCGATGGTGGCCTTCGAGTCCGACGTGCGGGTGCTGCGGGCGGACAAGTTCTAGGGTCCGGCGCGCGTGGCCGCGGTCAGAAGCTGCCGCGCAGGCCGATGGCCATCTGGATGCCGTACTCCTGTTCCGCGTAGAGGCGGGCGTAGGCCGGGGTGAGGTCGCCGTAGCGCAGGAAGCGGAAGGGCGCGTTGAGGATGTTGTTGGCGCTGGCCACGAACGAGAGGGTCCGCGTGAGCTGGTAGGTGCCGTTCACGTCGAGCACGGTGCGGGCCTCGATGTACTCGTAGCCGTTGGGCCCGAAGGCGGCCTGCGGCAGCCGTTGATCCAGCCCGCGGTGGTTCCAGCGCGCGGTGAAGGTCACGCGGCGGGCGGCGAAGGTGAAGCCCCAGTTGCCGCTGGTCGGGATGAAGCTCGAGAACGAGGCGCCCGGGTTGCCCTTGAGCCGGAGCTTGGTGGCGTTGCCGAACAGGGTGAAGTAGGAGCCCCAGCGGCCGAGGGCGCGGAGGTTCTGGCGGAGGTTGACCTCGGCGCCGGTGATGCGCGCGTCGCCGGAGTTGAATTTGGTGTTGATGTTCCAGTCGAGGTAGCGCTCCGGCAGCCCCAGTTCCGCGAGCAGCTCCGGGGTGGCGCGGCGCGAGGCACCGCCGAAGAAGTCGGTCAGCTCCTTGAGGAACACGCCCGCCGAGATCAGGCCGCCACCTTCGGTGTAGCGCTCGACCGAGAGGTCGAAGTTGTCCGCCGACCAGGGCATCAGGGCCGGGTTGCGGATGTTCAGCGTGCCGCGGAACTGCCCCGGGCGCAGCTCGTCGTCCTCATCCGGATCGAGGGCGCTGGTGTTCGCGACGGTGCGCGGGATGATGTCGATGAAGTTGGGCCGGCCGTAGGTCCGGGCCCAGGCCGCGCGGACTAGGAGATCCTCGGTCGCGTTGTAGGTCGCGTGGATGCTGGGGTACATCCCGTCGTACTCCTTCCGGGTGAAGGAGGCGCGGTACTCGCGGACCAGCAGGCTCTCGGCGAGGGAGCCGGCCGCCCCGGCCTCGGGCCGGCGCAGGCGCTGGCCGGCGGCGTTGCGCACGAAGGAGCCATCGGCGTTGCGCTGCCAGACGCGTTCGGTGTCGACCAGGCCGCCGATGCCGCGGTCGAGGGTGCGCTCATAGCGGATGCCACCGAGGAGCCGCAGCCGGCCGGAAAGCAGCCGGGTGTCCGCTTGGACGTATCCGGCCTAGACTGTCTCCTTGATGTTCTCGTTGTTGTCGATGTGGGAGTTCCGGTCGGAGACCCGCTGCGCGTCCGTCTGCTGGTAGAGGAGCGGGTTGAGCTGGTAGGCCCGGAAGGCGCGGCTCGGGGACATCCAGACGATGGGCGGCATCCCGTAGCCCGGGTCCACGTTGCGGTAGCGCTGCATCAGGTAGGGCTCGATCGGCGCGGTGGCGCCGGAGAGGCCGTCGGGACCAGTGAAGGTCCAGGTCTCGCTGCGCAGGTTGGAGTCGAGCATCACCCGCTTCTCCAGCACGCCGACCTGCAGCGCGGCCGGCACCGGCAGGAAGCCGAGGGTGCGGCGGACGTTGAGGAAGCCCTGGTTGGTGTAGCTGCGGTTGTAGAGGTTGGCGTTGTTCGCGGTGTTGCCGCGGAGGTTTGCGGGGTTGTTCCAGTCGACCGGCTGGTCGTTGTTGTCGAACACCTCGATACGCCCGGGGATGGCGGCGCCGGGCGCGAGGTCGAGGAAGCTGACCCGCACGGGGAAGCGCTGGATGGCGCTGGCCTGGAGGAAGAAACCGGCGTCGAAGTAGCGGCGCTTCGTCGCTGAGGCCGAGCGGCTCACGCCGGCCTCGACCCGCCAGCGGCCGTCGTCGTGACGGTAGCCGACGTTGCTGGTGTCGGTGATCTGGTTGATCAGCTGGTTGGTGCCGTTGTTGTTGAGGGTGCCGCGACCGGTGGCGCCGAGGGTGCGGGTGTTGTCCCAGGCGAGCGGCCGGCCGCCGGCGACCGAGGACGTGGCCGTGGTGCTGGTGTTCCACGTGTAGGTGAGGGAGCCGATGCGCGTGTCGGTGCGGCTGGCGACGTGACCGACGGAGAGGACGCCGTTGTCGCCGACCTTCCAGTCCGCCTTCACGCTGAGGGTGTTGCGGGTGAGGTCGCGGGGGCCGTCGAGGAAGGCGAGCGAGTTGAGCACCGGGTTGGCGTAGTTCACCGGCGTACCCGCGGGGCTGCCGGGCGGGATGATCGAGGTCCAGCTCTGGAGCGTGCGATGCTGCTCGTTGAAGGAGCGCGAGTGGTTGGCGGCGAGGACGACGCCGAAGCGCTTGGTCACGGGCCAGGTGAAGTCGAGGTTGGCGCCGGGGAAGATCTTGTAGCCGAGCTTGTCGCCGTGGGAGTGGGGCGTCTTGCGCAGGTCGAGGTTCTCGTGGTTGCCGATCAGGTTGAGCGAGTAGCGCAGCTGGCGGCCGCTGCGCTCGAAGGCGCTCTTGCTGACGAGGTTGATCGAGCCGGCGAGGGAGTCCGCGGGGTTGGCGGGCGTCGGGACCTTGGCGACCTCCATCCGCGCGATGTCGTTGAGGGCCATCGAGCGCACGTCGACGGAGCGGGTGGCGGTGGTCCAGATGTTGGAGGCGGGCGCGCCGTCGTTGGTGATCGCGGTCATCCCGCCGCCGATGCCGCGGATGGACACGCCCGAGACGTCGGCGAGGTCGCTCTCGACGGTCACGCCGGGGAGGAACTTCATGAACTCGCCGACGGAGCCGCCGAGGACGTCGCCGAGCGCGTCGGTGGAGAGGACGTTCTTGATGTTGGGGGCGAAGCGCTGCTCGTTGGTCGCGATCGCCTGGGCGTCGGTCTCGCGCTGCTGGGCGACCACGAACGCGTCGAGGCGCACGGTGGCGTCGCCCTGCTGGCCGTAGCGGGCGACCGAGGTGAGGTTGAAGTCCTGCTGCGCGGCGCCGCCCGCCGGCACGAGCACCTGCGCGGTGGCGGGGTCGAGGCCGGTGAAGAAGACCTCCAGCGTCACGGTCCCGGCCGGCAATTCGGCCAGGCGGTAACTGCCGTCCTTGTCGGTGAAGGCGGTCGCGCTGGCGCCGCGGACGGAGACGCGGGCGTTGGTCAGGTATTGCCCGGTGCCGACGTTGAGCACGCGGCCGGCCACGGAGCCGGTGGCGGCCGGGGCGGCGGGCGCGGCCGCCGCGAGCGGTGCGCCCAGCAAGGCGGCCAGGACGAGGGCACGGGCGAGGCGCGGGAGAAGGGCGGGGAGGTCCATAAGGCGGGGGTGCGGTGCGGGGGAAAACGAGTCCGGCGAGTCCGCACGGCGGGCTCGCGGAGGGCAATCCGGGAGGCGGCGGGCTCCGCGCGCCACCGGAACGGCTCGCCTCCCGCCCCGGCGCGGCCCACGCTCCGGGAATGTTCCCCCTCCGGCCCGCCCTCCCCGCCCTCCTCGCCCTCCTCTGCGCCCCCGCGTTCGCCGCGGAGGGCTTCACGCCGCTCTTCAACGGCCGCGACCTCACCGGTTGGGACGGGGAGCCGGGGCTGTGGCGCGTGGAGGACGGCGTGATCGTCGGCACGAGCGAGCCGGGCAAGCCGCGCACCAACTCGTTCCTGATCTGGAAGGGCACGGTCCGCGACTTCGAGCTGCGGGCCACGGTGAAGGTCGTCGGCGACAACAACTCGGGCATCCAGTACCGCAGCCGCCGCCTGCCGGAGGTCACGCCTTGGACGATCCAGGGTTACCAGTGCGACGTGCACCCGGTGGACGTCCACACCGCGATGACCTACGAGGAGCGCGGGCGCGGCATCTTCGGCTACAACGGGGTCGACGTCGTGATGGATCCCGCCGGCCAGCGCTGGCAGGTGGGCGAGCGCCCGCGGGTCACGGCCGAGCTGGCGCAATGGAACGAGTTCACCGTCATCGCCCGGGGCAACCGGCTCGAGCACCGCGTCAACGGCCGCACGACCTCGGTGTTCATCGATCACGACGCCCAGCACCGGGCGCTGGAGGGTCTGATCGCGATCCAGCTCCACGCCGGCGTGCCGCACCGCACCTATGTGAAGCAGGTGCTGCTGAAGGAATTGCCGCCCGTCCCGGCGGCGGCGTTCGACGTGGCGGCGCTGCCGGCGGGGGCGCGGAAGATCGACAAGCCGAAGGTCGTTAGCGCGCAGGGCCGCAACCCGCCGCCAAAGAAGCCGGCGCAGCCCTGAGGCGGCCGGGGGGAGGCCATCTGCCCGCTTGCCTCCGGCGCGGGGTTGACGCTTGCTCACGGGGTCGCGGCTCCCCGCCGCGGCCACCCCGCCTCCCGTGCTCCCCCTGACCGGTACCCTTCGTCGCCTCGCGCGCGCCTGCGCGGGCCTTGCTTTCGCCGCGCCCGCCGCCGCCGCGGACCCGGCCGGGATCGAATTCTTCGAGAAGAGCATCCGGCCGCTGCTGGCCGCCCGGTGCCTCGAGTGCCACGCCGCGGAACACAAGATCAAGGCCGGCCTCCGCCTCGATCACCCCGCCGGCTGGCTGGTCGGCGGCGATTCCGGGCCCGCCGTGCTCCCGGGCCGCCCCGACGAGAGCCCGCTGATCAAGGCGATCCGTTACACCAAGCTCGAGTTCGAGGCGATGCCGCCCCGCTCCGCGCTCCCCCGCGAGGAGGTCGCCCTGCTCGAGGAATGGGTCCGCCGCGGCGCCCCCGCCCCCGACGAGCCCGCGCCCGTCCCCGGCGCCGCCCCGGCCCGCCGGGCGATGACCATCGAGGAGGGCCGCCGCTTCTGGAGCTTCATCCCGCCGGCCCCCGCCGCCGTGCCCGCCCCCGACCCCGCCGGCTGGGGCCGCACCGCGATCG
>VHCY01000152.1 GCA_016871595.1 Verrucomicrobiota bacterium | reverse complement strand
CATCGCTGGCGGAGATGGAGCAGAGATCGCCGGCGGGTGCAGCCTGAATCCATCGCGCCGCTCAATCGGCGAACTGCCTGCCGGCGCCGACCCGGACGGCCTGTTCCCGCAGCCCGAACGCGCGCAACTGGTTGGGCCCGGCGCCCTCCCGGCGCACGGGGTCCGGGCTGGTCAGCGTCAGAGTGCTGATCCCCGGCGGCAGGGCCAGTCCCCGCACCCGGAGCGTGGTGCCCTCCGCGTCGACGGCGACCTCGGCCCGGACGTGGCCCGCGTGCTCGAGACGGACCCGCCCCGCGCGCAGAGCGACGAGATCCATCCGGACATCCACTTCCACCGGCCCGGGATGGGGATTATAGTAGGAAAGCACCGCGCGGCCGCCCGCCCAGCGCACGCCGGCGTCGGGGCGCAGATGCCAGCCCTGCCCGAAGGTCAGCGCGCGCGCGAGGGGCGGTTGCGGCTGCGGGGACGGCCGGAGGAGCACGACCACCTGATTGCCCAGGGCGCTCTGCCAGCGCAGCGGGTAACCCAGCTGTTCCAGTTCGCTCAGCAGGCCCTCCCCGCGGTCCTCGAACCCCTTGCGGTTGACGTGGAGGGCGGCGAAGCCGGCGGCCTCAAGCCGGCGCACAAGGTCCTCCGTGGGCCGGCCCTCCAGGTCGCGCTGCCACCGCCCGCGGGCGCGATGCTTGGCCGCCCCGTAGCTGAACCGCAGGTGGGTGGAGAGGAGATATGGCCGGAAGTGCTCGTAATCCGTGAGCCGGTGGGGCGGCACCACCTCGGGAAAACCGAGCACGGGCAACTGGAACACCGCGGAACCAGGAGGCAGGGCCGATTCGAGTTCGGCCATCAACGCGGCGTCGGAGCGGACGGCAGCCGCGATCGTCTCCCGGCGCGCGGGGTCCGGCCGGCGCGGCAGCTGGTCGAGCAGGCCGGCGGCGGCCAGGACCAGCGCGGTAATGACGCGCGCGGCGGGGGTCCAGCCCGCGGTCCAGCGCGACAGCCGCACCACGAGAAAGAACAGGACGAGGGCGGAAAGGAACACCGCCGCCCGGTTGGTGGCGCGGAAGAGTTGGAAGCCGGCGAAGAACGCCAGGACGTTGGTGACCCCGCCGACGCTGGCGTACGCGAGCAGCCAGGAGCCCGCGAGCGCGGCGCCCGGGAGCGGCCGCCGCCGCAGGAGTTGACGCAGGGCCACCGCCGCCAGCAGCAGAAAGCCCGCGATCCCGCAGACCCCGAGGTACGGGAGGAACGGCTCGCCGTGCCACTCGGACCAGCGCTGGTAGCGTTGCCCGAGCGCGGCCAGCGGCGCCCAGCGGTGGTACTCCGGCGGGATGAACATCTCCACCGGCTTGAGCGCATACCGCTCGGTGCCGCCGTAGTTGCGCGTGAGCAGCGGCAGGCCCTCGGGTTCCTGCGCGTGCACCCAATACTCGAGATTCGCCGCGAGGAACACGGCCACCGCCAGCCCTCCGGCGGCAAGGCCGATCGTGAGGTTCTCGCGCCGCCGCGGACCGCACCACTGAAACACTAGCGCCCAGATCAGCAGCTGGCCCCAGAAGAGCAGCAAGTACGGGTTGCCCCAGCCGAGCCCGAGCGCCGCCAACCCGCACACGGCCGCACCCCCGCTGCGCCACCGCAACCGCCGACTCTGCGCCACCAGCCACACCGCGAGTAGCCCCACGGGCACCGTCCACGTGAACACAAAGGAGAAGTGCGCCAGCCCCCGGTGAAAGGTGTGGTAGCTGTAGGCGAACAGCAGCGCGCCCGCCCACGCCCACTCCCACCGTACCGCGAGCCAGCGCGCCACGAGGTAGAAGGCCAGCGCCGCGCTCACCTGCGCCAGCAGCAGCCCGAAGTTCGCCGCCGCGAACAGCCCGATCCCCCGGCCCAAGGCCCCCAGCGCGAGCATCAGCGGCTTGTCCGGCGTCGGGTACGCGTTCCAATCCGCCCCGAAGGGCGCCCCCAACCGCTGGATCTCCTGCGACCGCAACGGCCAGGTCTCCCCCTCCCCCGCCGCCTTGATCCGCGCCAGCACCTCGTGCGCGTCCCCTGCGTAATCCGTCGGCACCGTCCAGTCCGCCGGCGTCCAACGGCCGTAATGCGCCGCCCACACGAGGGTGGTGACCAGCACCAGCAGGCCCACGCGCCAGGACGCGGAAAAACAGGGGGAAGACATCAGGGGTGGTCACGGGGCAGGGAGCCCCGCGGTCAGTTCGCAGCCGACCGCCGACTGCACCATAGCGCCCGCTCGCCCGCAAGCCCCGCGAACTGACATCGGGGAAAGCTTTGCCAAAGGGGCCGGTGCTTCCTTCGCTCCGCCCGACCGATGCCCTCCCGCGACCGTCCGCCCTCCGCCGCCCACCCGCGGCCCTTCCGCCACGCGGGGCTCCTCTGGGACGACTTTGACCCTGACTCCGCCTGGCTGCGCGAGACCGCGGTCCTGCGTTTCCGCAAGCCGGCCGGGCCGGCGCCCTTCACCCTCGTCGGCCGGCGCCGCGCGCACCCGGAACTGCGCGGGCTCGAACGCGGGCAACCCGGCCTCCGCGTGCGGGTGAACGGGCAACCCGCGGGGGAGTTGCCCCCCGGCGCGCCCGGCGACTGGAGCCTCCCGCTCGCGCTGCCGGCGGGGGAGCAGGTCGAGCTGACCCTCGAATTGATCGGCAACGGCCTGACCAACGCGCTCGCCTGGGCGGGCCGCGTCACGGGCCTCCCCGCGTGGGGCCGCTTCCGCGCCCAGCGGCGCAACCGGCAACTGCGGCTGCTCGCCCTGCGCGCGGAGGACGGCGCGGCGGTGTGCGACTTCAGCCGGCCCGACGCGGTCTTCGCCGCCGCCTACCGGCGCCGGCACGCGCGTCTCGGGATCAACCTCGTGGGCTTCCTCACCGCCGACCTCGGCGTGGGCGAATCCGCCCGTTGCATGGTGCGGGCCGCGGACGCCGCCGGGTTGCCGGCCGCGCTGGTGCCGCTGCGCCTCAATTGCCGGAATCGTCTCGGGGACGACACCTACGCGGCGCGGCTCAGCCCGGAAAACCCGCACCCGGTGAACGTGTTCCACATCGATCCGCCGGCGGCGGCGGAGATCGACCACCACCACGGCCGCGCCTTCCGCGCCGGCCGGTACAACATCGGTTACTTCGCGTGGGAGCTGCCGGAGTTCCCGGACGCCTGGCTGCCGTCGTTCGATTACTTCGACGAGATCTGGTGCCCGAGCGACTTCACCGCGGCGGCGGTGCGCGAGAAGAGTCCCCTGCCCGTGCTGACCTTCCCGCACGCCATCGCCTTCGCGGCCCCGCCGGAGCCCCCGGAGGCGCTGCGGCGGCGGTTCGGCCTGCCCGCGGGAAAGTTCCTCGCCCTCACCCTGTTCGACCTGAACTCCTACGCCGCGCGCAAGAACCCCCGCGGGGCGATCGCCGCCTTCCGCGCGGCGGGACTCGATCCGCGCACCGCGGGCCTGGTGGTCAAGGTGCACAATGTCGCCGGCAACAAGGCCGACTTCGCCGCGCTCGAGGCCGAACTGCGCCAGCTCCCGGGCACGGTCCTCCTCACGGCGACGCTCTCCCGCACCGACCTCTACGCGCTCGAGGCGGCGTGCGACTGCCTGCTTTCCCTCCACCGCTCGGAGGGCTTCGGTCTTGCCGTCGCGGAGTGCATGCACCTCGGCAAGCCGGTCATCAGCACCGACTGGTCGGCGACCGCCGAGTTCGTCACCCCCGCCAACGGCTGCCCGGTGCCAGCGCGGCTGGTCACGCTCGACGCCACCCACGGACCATATGCCCGCGGCGGCATCTGGGCCGATCCCGATGTCGCGGCCGCCGCCGCGCACCTGCGCCGCCTGGCCACGGACCCCGCCCTTGCCGCCCGCCTCGGCGCCGCCGCGCGGGCCACCATCGCGGAACGCTTCGCCCCCGCCGTCATCGGCGCCCGGTACCGGCGGCGCCTCGAGGCGCTGGCGCTGCAGGACCTGCCCCGCGGCTGACAGGAAATATCAGAGGGATTGCGTTTCCACCCGCGACCCGGAGCGTACGTCACCGGCCCTGAGCCCTATTGCAGCAACGGAATCGATGAAACCCCCGCGCGTGCTCCTCGTCGAGGACGAGGGCAAGACCCGTGACTCGATCGTCGAGGGGATGATTCTGGAGGGCTGGCAGGTGCGGAGCGCGGCCCGAGGCGTGGCGGGGCTGCAGCTGGCGCAGGCGGAGCCCGCGGACCTGATCGTGCTCGACTGGATGCTGCCGGATCTCGACGGGCTCGAGGTCCTGCGCCGCATCCGGGCCTCGGGGCGGACCACGCCGGTCCTGATGCTCACCGCGCGGGGCACGCTGACCGACCGGCTGCTCGGGCTGGACAAAGGCGCTGACGATTATCTGCCGAAGCCGTTCGCGAGCTGATCGCCCGCTGCCGCGCGCTGCTGCGCCGGCCGAACTAGGCCGCGGGCCGCAACCTCCAGTGCGGCGACCTCCAGCTCGACACCCGCGCCCGCATCGCCGTGCGCTCCGGGCAGGAGATCCGCCTGACCCCCCGCGAGGTCGACGTGCTGGAATACCTGATGCGCAACCAGGGGCAGACCGTGACCCGCGAGATGCTCGAGCGGGACGTCTGGAAACAGGTCCACCGGATGACCTCCCTAGACAACGTCATCGACGTGCAGATGATGCGCCTGCGCAAGAAGGTGGATTTCCCGGGGGTTGATCGCCTGATCCACACGCAGCGCGGAATCGGGTACAAGATGGAGCGGCTGGCCCCGTGATCCCCAACGGGTGGAGGCCGGGCGCGTGGTGGGCGAGGTTGACGCTCCGTTCCCGCCTGGCCCTCTGGTACGCCGTCGGCGGGACGGCGCTGGTTTCCCTCTTCGCGGCGACCCTGTACGCCTTCGTGGCGGTACGGCTGGCCCGGCCTCTCGACCACCAGCTGCGGCAGGACCTCGCGGCCGTGGAACGAAGCCTGCAAGTATCGGCGACGGGGGGACCGCGCTGGCGGGGAACGCCGCTCCGCAAGCTTAACGCCGAGAGCGCCGAGCACCCTTGGTTCGAGCTGTGGGACGAGCGGGGCAACCTGGTGGTGCGCCGCTGGCCCTTTCCCGCGAACCGCAACCTTCAGCTGCCGGGAGCCCCCAACCGCCTCGCCCCTCCGGGCACGATCAGCGTCTTTTCGGTCGCGAGCGACCTGCGCCTGCGCACCCTCACCATCCCGTTTCCGGTCCAGGGTGGCGAAGGCTACTGGATGCTGCGCCTCATCCGGGTTCACCAGCCCCACGCCGACGCCCTGCCTGACCTGCAACTGATCATCTTTGCGACGCTGCCCGTGGTCGTGGCGCTGCTGGTCGCCGGCGGCTATTTCTTCACCCGGCGGTGGCTCCTGCCGCTCGACCGGATGGCGGCCGAGGCGCAGCGGATCTCCGCGGAGGACCTGCGGCGGCGCCTGCCGGTCGCCAACCCGCACGACGAGCTGGGCCGCCTCGCGGGGGTGTTCAACGTCACCCTCGAGCGCCTGCAGAACTCCTTCGAGGCGCTGGACCGCTTCGTGGCCGACGCCTCGCACGAGCTCCGCACGCCCCTGACCACGTTGCGGAGCGTGGGCGAGGTCGGCCTGCGCCGGGGCCGGTCGGAGGAGGAGTACCGCGACATCATCGCCTCGATGCTGGAGGAGGCACAACGGCTGCAGCAGCTGGTGGAACGGCTGCTGCAGCTGGCCAGCGCGGAGGGCCGGGGCGAGGCGCTGCATCCCGCGCCGGTGATGCTCGACGAGTTGCTGGGGGCCTGCGCGCAGGAACTCGGCATCCTGGCCGAGCAGAAAAACCAGCGTCTGCTCGTCGCGGAGGCGGGGCTCCGGCTCCGGACGGACCCCGTGATCCTCCGCCAGGCCCTGCAGAACCTGATCGACAACGCGATCAAGTACGGCCCCCCCGATTCCGAGGTGCGCGTCTCCAGCTGGGCGGCGCCCGGCGGCGTGCTGATCGAGGTCGCGGATGAGGGGCCGGGCATCAGCGAGGCGGACCGCGCGCACCTCACGGGGCGCTTCTTCCGGACGGACCGGGCCCGCGGCCGGGCCAGCGGCGGGTTCGGGCTCGGTCTGGCGATCACCAAGGCCTACCTCCGGGCCCTCGGCGGTAGCCTGGAACACGAGCCGCGGGCGCCCCGCGGCAGCATCTTCCGCCTGCGGCTGCCGGACGAGACGGCGCCGACGGAGCCGCGCCCCCGCTCAGCCGGAAATCCGGCGGAGCCAAAGCTGCCCCCCGCCGCCGCGGGCGCAGAGCGGCATCCGTTCCCGGAACCACTCGTGCCGCGTGTTGAATAGGAAGCCGGTGAAGAGCTCGATCCGCCAGGCCGCGTTGTGCATCAGGAACGCGCGCAGCAGGTACTGCTCGTTCCACGCCCGCCCCTCGTCGAGCCACTCCCGGGGGTACTCCAAATTGCCGGCGACATCGTGGATGTGCACGAGCACCCCGGGCGCCAGCGCGGGCAGCACCTCGAGGTAGAGCCGGTTCACGTCGCTGCCCACCTTGCTGACGTGGGAGGAGTCGATGAAGAGGACGTCGTTCTCGCGGAGCTCCGCGAAGGTCGCGAGCGGGACCTCCTGGACGCGGCGCTCGACCAGCGTGCACCGGCCCGCGTCGTCGGGCCGCAGCAGCGGCCGCAGCCGGCGCATATCGGGGTCGATGAACGTGAAC
>VHCY01000151.1 GCA_016871595.1 Verrucomicrobiota bacterium | reverse complement strand
CGAACTCCACCGTCAGCGGCTCGATGTAAGTGACGTCCGCGAACTCCGGATCCGTCATGATCGTCGCCGGGTTGGAGTTCACCAGAATCACCCGGTAGCCCTCCTCGCGCAGGGCCTTGCACGCCTGGGTGCCCGAATAATCAAACTCGCAGGCCTGGCCGATGACAATGGGGCCGGCACCGATGATGAGGATGGACTTCAGGTCTGGGCGCTTGGGCATGAGCGTAGATTTCAGCGAGGCTTGGCGCCGCCTCCAGCCGCGGCAAGCGGGAAAGCGGCGCGGGCCGGCGGCACGCGCGCCCCCCTACCCCGCCGGGGCCCGTGCACCGCCCGGCGGCCGGCGCCCGGTTTCACCTCAGGGGAATGCCCCCGTGGGCCAGTCTCTAGAAGGATCCCTTGACCCCCCAGGTGAGCAGCACGCCGGTGTTGGTGTCCGAGGTCCGGCGGGCGTAGGGCGGGGTGTTGTCGCCGAACCGCTCCACCTTGTCCGACACCGCAAACACGTTCTGCGCGTTCGCGAAGGCGGACAGCCGCGGGCTCACCCGGAACTCGGCATTCAGGTCCATGATGGTCCGAGGGATCGTGTAGCTGCCCCCGTTCGGGTTGAGCGCCGCGACCACGGAATCGAGCCGCTGGCCGCGGTGGTTCCACCGCGCGACGACCTTGAACCGCCGGTGATTGTAGGTGACGCCCCAGCTCAGCGTGCCCCGGACGAAGCCGCCGAAGTTGCCGCGCTGGTTGCCGTGAAGCTTGAGTTTGGTGCCGTTGAGGAAGGCCTGAAACGGCCGGCCCCAGTCGCCTAGGGCCTGCAGCGAGTGCTGCGCGTTGAACTCGACGCCATCGACGCGGGCGTCGCCTCCGTTGCTCGTGCTGTTGATTTCCCAGCCGAGGTACTGCGGGCCGAGGTCAAACTCGCGCAGGTCCTGCTCGGTGGCGATGATCGTCGAGGAGACGAAGAAGCCCCGGATGGTCTTGCGGAAGGCGCCCGCGCTGAAGAGCCCCCCCTGGGCGGTGTAGTACTCCAGCGACACGTCCAGGTTGCGCGCCGACCACGGCTTCAGGCCCGGGTTGCGCACGCTGATCCGGCCGTCGAGCGCGCCGGGGTCGTTGTTGATGTCGAGCTCGGTGATCGAGGTGTTGGGGATGATGTTCGTGAAATCCGGGCGGCCGTAGGTCTCGGCGTACGACGCGCGCGCGATCAGGTTCGCGCTCTGGTGGTAGGTGAAGTGCAGACTGGGGTAGTGGCCGTCGTAGAGCCGGTTGGCGCGGAAGCCCCGCTCCTTGCGGACCAGCGCGAGCTCCTGCAGCGAGCCGGCGGCCCCGGCCTCGGGCTTCCGGATGCGGGACCCGTCCGCCGCCCGGGCAAAGCTGCCGTCGGCGGCGCGCACCCACACCGCCGTAGGATCGACGATGGGCCCCAGGCCGTCGACCGACGTCCGCTCCCGGCGCACCCCGCCCAGCAGGGAGAGGCGCGGCAGCGGCTTGAGCTCCACCATCGCGTACTGGGCGGAGACCCGCTCCCGGACGTACTCCGAGTTCATAATCTTGAACTGCTCGGTCGCGACGACCTGCGCGGGGGTCTGGGTGAAGAGGCCGGGATTCGCCTGCCAGGCGGCCCACGCCTTGACCACCGAGGGCCACTGCATCTCCCGGAACCGCGGGTCGGCCCGCGTCCGGTACGCCGTGTGGGCCATGAACGAGGTGTCCGCCGGCCCGGTGTAGGTCCAGACCGGGTTGTAACGGCGGATGTCGCGCTCCTGGGTGCGGGTCAGCATCCCGGCCTGCACCGCGGCCGGAAACGGGACGAAGGGAAGCTGGCGGCGGACGTCCAGCTTGCCGCTCCCGAGGGTGTCGGTGAAGTCGCGGTAGGTGCTCTGGGCCGTCGCGAGGCGGTAGTTCCTGAGCTCAAACATATTCACCTCGCGCTCGTTGTTGTCGAACAGGCGGATGGTCCGCGGGGCGACATCGCCCAGGTCATTGAACTGCACCCGGACGGGCACGGCGAAGCTGTAGGCCATCCCGCGGAAACGCGGGGGCGAGGCGTTGCTGTCCCGCACGGCGCCGATCGAGATCGAGTGATCGAGGCCGGCCTCGATGCGCCACTTCCCGTCGTCGAACCGGTAGCGGAAATTCCCGGCCCGCGTGCGCCCCGGCTGCTGGAAGTCCGCCCCGCCCATCAGCGTCATACTCCCGCGGCCCGTCGCGCCGCTGGTGAAATCCGGCCCGAAGGTCAGCGGCTTGCCCCCCGCCACCGCCGGGGTCGCGTTGGTGCCGGCGTTGATTACGGTCTCGATCGGCGAGCGCTCGTTGAGGAACGCGCTGGTCTGGAATCCAGCCGACAGGATCGAGTAGGTGGCGACGCGCCAGTCGGCCTTCACCGCCAGCGAACGCCGGTAGGCGAGCCGCGGGCCCTCGAGGAACCGGATCGACTGGAGGTACGGGTTGGCGTTGGTGGCCCCGGCGGCCCCAGTGCCGTAAGTCTTCGTGTTGAGGGCCTGGTCCGTGTGGCGGTCGATGCTCTGGCCAGTCACGACGACGCCGAAATCCCGGTTCACCGGTAGCGTGTAGTCGAACATGACGCCCGGCAGGATCTTGCGGACCCGCGCGTCGTTGACGAACGGCTCACGCCCCAAGCTCAGGTTCTGGCTGCTGCCGGTAAGGCTCAGGCTGTAGTTGAACTGCGCGGTTTTGCGTTCGAACGCGCTCTTGCTCACCATGTTCACGGAGCCCGCCAGGGTGTCCGCGGGCGTGGCCGGCGTCGGCGCCTTGGTGACCTCCACCCGCGCGACGTTGTTGGCGGAGACCTGGCTGAAGTAAAAGGTCCGGATGTTCCCCTGCGCACTCCCGGTGTTGGCCAGCTGGGCGCCGTCGCTCGAGACGCGGGTCATCCCGGAACTGAAGCCGCGCACGGAGATCGTCGTCACCGTGCCGCCCTCGTTTACATCCGTGTCGGTGGTGATCCCGGGCAAGAACTTGAGGAACTCGCCGACATTTCCGTCGGTCACGTCCCCAAAGGCATCGGTGTTAACTACGTTCTTCAGGTTCGGGGCGAAACGCTGCTCGTTGACCGCGATCGAGGCCGCGTTGGTATCGCGGCCGGTGGACACGACAAAGGCGTCGAGCTTCACCATGCCCTGGGACTTGCCGAACAGAGCCGCGCTGGTGAGGTTGACGTCCTGCACCACGGAGCCCCCACCGGTGATCCGCACGGTCAGCTCCTCCGGATCAAGTCCGGTGTAGAAGACCTGCAGGACCGCGGCCCCCGCCGGCACCTGGGCGATCCGGTAGGTGCCGGACTCGTCGGTGAGGTCCGAGAGCGAGGTCCCTTTGACGGTGACGCGGGCGTTGTTGAGGTACTGGCCGGTGGCGATGTTCTGGACGCGACCGCGGATCGCCCCGGTCGGGGCCGTGGGCTCCGCGGCGGAAAGCGCGCTGAGGGAGAACGCGAGCCAGATCGCGGTGAGGAACCTGGAAACGTGAGGGGTAGGCATAACTGGAGTTAGGGAAGTCAGCGGGCCGGGGACCCGCGTGGGGACTCGGGTAAGCGGGCGGACTCAGTTGCGTTTCTTCCGGCCCGTCGGCACCGGCTCCTCGCCGAAACGCTCGAGGACGATGCCCTTGAGGCGCTGCACATAGTCGTTGTTGCGGGCCGGAGTGTTGGGATCGCGCACCTCCATCCCGCGCACAAAGCCCAGCAGCGGTCGCGCCCGCTCACCGAGTTCATCGATGACGTTCATCGCCGCGATGCCCGCGAAGGCGCTAGTCCGGGTCGGATCGGCGCAGGCCCGCAGTGTGTCGAGGGCGCGGGGAAGATCGGCGGCGTCACCGTGCCGGGCAAGGGCTTGGGCCGCCGCGATGCGCACGTTCGCCGCGGGATCCTCCAGGGCGGCGAGGAGGGCCTCGCGCATCACCCGCGTCGCCGCCGGGCCGCGCATCAGGGCGCCCATCACGCCCCAGTACCGGACGCCGCTGTCCCCGTCCTTAAGGTAGGCCTGCAGTTGCGGCAGGACCCCGGGATCGCCCCCCGAAGCCGTCTCCGCGGCCGCCAGCACGCGCGCGAACGGATAGACGGCATCAGTGGCAAGGGCATCGCGCGGCGCGGCCCGGCCGGCGCGGGCGTGGATCTCCGCCTCCGGCAGGAACCCGAGGTCACGGATGCGCGCCGCGTGGGCCCGGGCCTCGCCCCGCAGCCGTTCGAGTGCCGCGCGGTGCTCCGGCGCCCCCGCGAGGTTGCGCACCTCGTCCGGGTCGGACTGCAGATCGTAGAGCTCCTCGGGCGCCTTGGGCTCACGCCAGAAGATCGACTGCGCGTCGTTCGCCCGGCCCTCGTCGAAAAGGCGGCGCCAGAACTGCGTGGTCGGCATCTGGAACTGGGTGCGCACCCGCTGCCCCTGTGACACGTGCGTCCAGTAGTTGCGCAGGTAGACGTAGCGGCCATCGGTGACCGAACGCACTAGGTCGTACCGCTCGTCCATCCGGCCCCGGAAACCGTGCAGGTACGCGGGCCCGTCGACCTGATGGGGACCCGCGAAGGCCCGCCCCTGCATCGCCGCCGGCGGCGCGATACCCGCTAGGCTCAGCACCGTGGGCGCCAGATCGACGAAGCTGACCAGACGGTCGGACTGTGCGCCGGGCGCGTACTCCCTCGGCGCGAGGTGCCGCCACTTCGGCGGGAAGTGAACCACCAGAGGCACCCGCAGGCCGGAATCCCCGGGCCAGCGCTTGCTGCGCGGCAGGCCCGGACCGTGGTCCCCGTAGTAGAACACGATGGTGTCATCGGCCAGCCCGGCCGCCGCGAGATCCCGGAGGTGACCGCCCGCCACCGCGTCGACGGTGCTAACATTGTCGTGGTACTGCGCCCAGTCGCGCCGCACTTCCGGGCTGTCCGGGTGATAGGCCGGCACGCGCACCGCCGCGGGGTCAAGGACGGCCTGGTGCGGCCGGCGATAGACCTGGCCCTCGTGGCTCTGGCCGGCGTTGAAGACGGCAAAAAAGGGAGCGCCCGCCGGGCGCCTGCGCCAGTGCGCCTGCGCCGAGGACTCATCCCACACCGGTCCGGGCTTGGTCAGGTTGTAGTCCTCTTTGGAGTTGTTGGTGCAATAGTAGCCGGCCTCGCGCAGGTACTGTGGCAGCATCCTTGCCCCCGCGGGCATCGCGACCTCGCTCCGCATATGCTCCGCGCCGAGGCTGGGTGGGAACATGCCGGAGATGATGGCCGTCCGCGCCGGCGCACAGACGGGGGCATTCGACCACGCCCGCTTGAAGATCATTCCCTTCGCCGCGAGGGCGTCCACGTGCGGCGTCCGGGCCAGCGGATCACCATAACAGCCCATCTGGGGCCCGTGATCCTCGCTGGTGAGCCAGAGGATGTTGGGCCGGTCGGCGGCGGTCAGCGGGGACAGCGCACAGGCGAGGGCAAGGAGGCTGGGGGGAAGCTTCATCGCGGGAAACGGGCAACGGGGGGAAGACCGGCGGGGAACGCCCCCACGGACGCAGAAGCGGCGGAACGGGGCAAAGGGATTCCGCGCGGCGCGCGCCCGCCCCTCAGTCGGGAAGGTTCAGAAGTGGCGGCGCAGCAGGCGCCGCAGCACCGGGCGGACCCGCCGGGCGAGGAACGGGTTCGCGTAACCCATCCACGCGACCGGGGAAGTCGTGTCCAAGGGGCAACGCAGGGGCCCGCCCTCCGGCGCCTCGACGATGCACCCCGCCTCGCGGGCGATGAGCGCAGTGCAGATGTCGTAGGGGTGGCAGGCCAGGGAATTCGCGGGCAGGCCGCAGCGGGCGTGCGCGAGCGGCCGCAGGTCCCCGAGCATTCGGTCGTGGCCGGCGAGGAGTTCGTAAAGTTGCCCGCCCGTCGAAAGGTACTGGTCGTCGAACACCAGCTGGCCCCCGTCCCGCCCGTGCAGGCCAAGGTCCCGCCAAAGATCCTCCTCGAAGGTGGCAAGGAGGCCCTTCCCCTCCGGGAAAAAGCGGGCCAGCGAGGCGAAGCCGTGGGCGAAATCCCGCGCCCGCGAGGGCCGCGGCCGCCACCGCCGGCGCGACCCAACCGCCAGCAGGATCCGCTCCGCCCGGACACCTCGGCCCACCACCGCACTCAACTGGTCGACCTGCCCCTGCTTGGAAGTCGGCAGTTCCGTCATCGCGGCCACGAAAACATCCCCCAAGTGGGTGCGTGCCCCCCTTTGCGGGGCCAACGCGGCCAAAGACCACGCGGACCGCTTGTCGTACATCAGGCAGCGGGTGCCATCGATGGGGTCTAGAATGCACCGCAGTACGGTCCGCCGGGCGGGCGTGCCTGCGGGAAACGTCGTCGCCCCGTCCGCCAATCCCTCCATCACGATCTCCACCGGCCAATCCCGCGGCCAATGCCGGCCAAACCACTCGAGGATCGCCGCCTCGCCGATGCGGTCGACTCGGTAGATCGTGTCCGCGGCGGTCAATCCCGCCACGCGCGCGAAGTCCCGCCCGCCCCGCGTCCGGGACGCCACCAGCGCCGCAAGCAGGTGGTCCTGCAGGGCGCAGAGCAGGCGCCGGGCGTGTTCCAGGGCGGCAGGGGTCACCGCGGCAGGAGAACAGAGCGCCGCGACGGCGGTCGATGAGAAAGACTCCCCCACCCGGGGCCCTCGCCCGTCCCCTTACCGCGGGGGGGGGGGGGGACCTCCCCCCCCGTT
>VHCY01000150.1 GCA_016871595.1 Verrucomicrobiota bacterium | reverse complement strand
GGTAGAGGCCGGCGGGATTGTCGGGGCTGCCGACGTCCGACTCGTCACCGAGGATGGTGTTGCCGCGGACGCTGCCGTAGAAGCGGTCCTCCCACTGCACGACCATCCCGAGGTGCTGGTTGTTGAGGATCATCGCCTTGGCGGCGATGCCCTCGATCTTGCAGGTGGCGAGTTCCTGGACGTTCATCACGAACGAGCCGTCGCCGTCGATGTCGATCACCTGCTTGTCGGGGCAGGCGACCTTGGCGCCCATCGCGGCGGGGTAGCCGAAGCCCATCGCGCCGAGGCCGAGGGAGCTGAGGTAGCGGCGGGGCTCGTTGAAGCGGTAGAACTGGGCCGCCCACATCTGGTGCTGGCCGACGCCGGTGGTGATGATGGCGTCGCCCTTGGTGAGCTCGTACAGCACCTGCACCGCCTCCTGGGGGACGATGTGGCGGCTCTCCTCGTAGGCGAAGGGGTGGTCGCGCTTCCACGCGCCGACCTGCGCGTGCCACGCGGCGGTGTCGGGCGGGGTGAAGCGGGCGGCGGTGGCGAGCTCGACGAGGCGGCCGAGGGCGTGCTTCACGTCGCTGACGACCGCGAGGTGGGCGCGCTTGTTCTTGTGGTGCTCGGAGGCGTCGATGTCGATGTGGACGATCCTGGCCTGGGTGGCGAAGTGCCGGGTGTCGCCGGTGATGCGGTCGTCGAACCGGGCGCCGACGCAGAGGAGCAGGTCGCACTGGTCGACCGCCCAGTTGCCGTAGGCGGCGCCGTGCATCCCGAACCACTGCAGCGAGAGCGGGTGCGACTCGGGAAAGCCGCCCACGCCCATCAGGGTGGTGGCGACCTGGATGTTGGTCTTCTCGGCGAAGGCCTTCAGCTCCGGGTGGGCGTCCGCGGAGATGATGCCGCCGCCCGCGTAGAGGATGGGCCGCTTGGCCTCGGCGATGTGCGCGAGGACCTGCTGCAGCGTCGCGTCGCTGGCGCGCGGCGTCGCGCTGGCGTAGGGGCTGCGGAACTCGACCGCCGCGGGGAACACCGGCTGGAACTTCGCCTGCTGGATGTCCTTCGGGATGTCGATGATAACGGGGCCCGGGCGGCCGCTGCGGGCGAGGTGGAAGGCCTCCTTGAAGATCCGGGGCAGGTCGCGGACGTCCAGCACCAGGTAGGAGTGCTTCACGATCGGGAGGGTCATCCCGTAGAAGTCCGTCTCCTGGAACGCCATCTTGCCGATGTACTTCGAGTACACCTGGCCGGTGATCGCGACCAGCGGGATGGAGTCCATGAACGCGTCCGCGATGGCGGAAACGAGGTTGGTGGCGCCGGGGCCGGAGGTGGCCATGCAGACGCCGACCTTGCCGGTGGCGCGGGCGTAGCCCTCGGCGGCGAAGGAGCCGCCCTGCTCGTGGCGCGGCAGGATCACGCGGATCTTGTCCGTGCGGGCGAGCGACTGGTGGAGCTCCTGGGAGGCGCCGCCCGGATAGGCGAAGATCACGTCGACCCCCTCCCGGACGAGGCATTCGACGACGCAGTCGGAACCCTTCATCTCGCGGCCGACTTCGGCCTGGGGAAACGCGGCGGGGGAGGTGTGTTCTTTTTTCATGGCGGGAGCTGGTCCGGAACTAAACGGACAGCAGAAGGGGCTTGCCCGGGCGAGGCAAGCCCGCGGAACGCCCGCCGCCCGCACGGGGCCGGCCGGCTCAGCGGTACTCCCGGCGCAGGTTGCTCGGCAGCAGGCCGAGCTCCTCGCGGTACTTCGCGACCGTCCGCCGGGCGATGGTGATGCCCCGCTCCTGCAGCTTGCCCACCAGGTCCTGGTCGCTGAGGGGACGCGAGACGTCCTCCACATTGATCAGGTCGGCGATCATCTCCTTGACGCTGGTGTTGGACACCGCCGCGCCGCTCTCGGCCTGGTAGCCGGGCGTGAAGAAGTACTTGAGCTCGAACACCCCGTGCGGGGTCTGGGCGTACTTGTTGGCGATCGCCCGGCTCACGGTGGTCTCGTGCACGCCCACCACGGACGCGACCTGCGTCATCGTCAGGGGCTTCAGCGCGGAGACGCCCCGCTCGAAGAAGTCGCGCTGCACGTTGATGATCTCACGCGTGATGCGCTCGATCGTGCGCTGGCGCTGCTCGATGGAGTCGATGAGGAACTTGCCGGAGCGGATGCGCTCGCGGAGGTACTCGCGCTCGTCCTTGGAGAGGGTGCCCCGCGCGATCATCTCGCGGTAGGCGCCGGAGATGCGCAGGCGGGGGATGTAGTCGCTGTTGAGGATGATCTTCCAGTCGTCGCCGTCGCGCTCGATGATCACGTCCGGCACCACCGCGCGGTTGCTGTCGTCCGCGAAGCGCCGGCCCGGGGCCGGGTCCAGCTTGCCGATCTCCTCGATGGCGTCCTGCACGTCCTCCGGGTCCGCGTCCAAACGCCGCGCGAGGTCCGGGATGCGCCGGCGGGTGAGGAGCTCGAAGTATTCGGCAATGATGCGGTGCGCGAGGGTGCCGGAGCGCCCCTTGGCCGCGAGCTGGTGCAGGAGGCAACCGGCGAGGTCCTGCGCGCCGATGCCGGGGGGATCGAAGGTCCGCAGGCTCGCGACGGCCGCCTGCACCGCGGCGAGCGGCAGGCCCGTCTGCAGGGCGATGTCGGGCGGGGACTGGGTGAGGAAGCCGGCGTCGTCGAGGCAGCCCACCAGGTGCCGCATCGCCGCCATCTCCTGGGACGCGAGGTCCGCGAGTTCCGCTTGGCGCAGCAGGTGCTCCTGCAGGGAGGTCTCGCTGACGAGGGAGTCGAACAGGTGCTGGCGTCGTTCCGCGTCCTCGGAGGTCGCCGGCTGGGCGCCGCCGATGCTCGCCATATGGTCGCGCCAGTCCTCGTCGAGCTTGCCGAGGATCTCGAACTCGCGGTCCTTGGAGAAATCCAGCTCGTCCCGGCGCGGTTCGCCCTCGCCCGCGTCGCCGGGGCGTTCGCCGGCGCCGTCCTGCCCGCCGCCCTCGGGGGCGTCGGTGGGCGCGTCGAGGCTGACGCTATCGAGGGGCAGCTCCTCGAGGGTGGGGTTGGCCTGCAGCTCTTCCTGGATCACCGTCCGCAGGTCGAGGGCGGCGACCTGGAGGATCTTCAGCGACTGACGCAGCTGCGGCGCCAGGACCTGGGTCTGGGTCTGGCGCTGGCGCAGTTCGTTGCTGAAAGCGGCTCCACTCATGCGGTTAGGACGAAGCCGGGATCATCGGGCGCCGGCCGCCACGGGCACCACCGGAGCGGCGCCGGATTCACTTACGCCCCAGAGGGCTTTTACGTAGTCGGAGAGGGTGCGCGTCGTGGGCCCGAACCGCCCGCCGTAGAGGTGCTCCTCGAGGTCCCGCACGATCTCGCCCGCGCCCTGGTAGCGCCGGTCCCGGTCGCGGGTCAGCATCCGCTGCAGGATCGCCTCGAGCGGGGCGCTGATGTCCGCCCGCAGGCTGCCGAAGCGCGGGATCGGGAGCGTGAGGATGTTGCGCCGGGACTGCGCGCGGTCGGCGGAGCGGAACAGGTTGCGCCCTAGCAGCAGCTCCGTGAGCACGATGCCGAGCGGGAACAGGTCGGCGCGGGCGTCGGTCACGGCGTAGCTGGCCTGCTCGGGGGACAGGTACTCGTCCTTGCCCGCGATCACCCGGCCCTCCTCGTTGTACATCAGGTTCAGGGCCTTCGCGATGCCGAAGTCGGTCAGCTTCACGTCGCCCTCGAAGGACAGCAGCACGTTCTTCGGGCCGATGTCGCGGTGCACGAGGTTAAGGAGGCGGCCCTCCGCGTCGCGCTGGGCGTGCGCGTAGGCGAGCCCGCTGGCGACGCGCGAGATGATGAACGCCGCGAGGTCCACGGGCACCGGGCGGCCCGTTTTCCGGTGGCGGTCGAGGAACTGCTCTAGGCTGACGCCGCGGACGAATTCCATCACCATGAAGTACTGCCCGCCGGCGCGGCCGAGATGGTAGGTCTGGACGATGTTCGGATGGATCAGGTCGGCCACCAGCCGGGCCTCGCCGATGAAGTTGTTCTGGAAGTCCTCCAGCGCGGAATACTCCTCCCGGATCACCTTGATCGCGACGACCTTGCGGAAATGCCCGGCCCCCAGCTGACGGGCCTCGTACACGACCCCCATCCCGCCCTCGGCGATCTTGCGCGTGAGCTCATAGCGCAGGTGGTCAAAGAGGTGCGTGAGATCCGCCATCGCCCCCAGTCAACGCCCCGCGCAAAACCGTGGCAAGAGTCGAGACGTGAAAACGGCCTGAAAACTGCTGCACGGGGGTTTGACAGGTCCGCCCCCGGGCCCACGGTCGGGGGATGATCACGTTGACGGCCCGCGCGGCCCGGCAGGTGCGGACGATGCAGGCGGAGCTGAATGATCCCGCCAAGCAGCTGCGGGTGCTGGTGGAAACCGGGGGCTGCTCCGGCTTCCAGTACGGGATGTCGTTCGACGAGCCGAAGGCCGACGACGCCCGCTGCGAAAGTGAGGGCGTGGCGGTGCTGATCGACCCCACCAGCCTCGCGTACCTGTCGGGTTCGACGATCGATTTCGACGACGGCCTGCACGGCAAGGGCTTCGACATCCGCAACCCGAACGCGCAGAGCACCTGCGGCTGCGGCAAGTCCTTCGCCTGAACCGCGACCGGTCGCCCCCGGTCCGCGTGACCCTGTCCACGCTTGAGTACCGCTCCGCACCACGACTCCCTGCAGCCCCCGGTCGGCCCCGGCCTGCGCCAGCTCTGCGGCTGGATCCTCGGCCCCGGAGCCCTGATTTTGACGCTGGTGTTGCCCCCGCCGCCGGGCCTGAGCCCTGAGGGCTGGCGGACGGCCGGTGCCGCCCTGCTGATGGCGATCTTCTGGATCTGCGAGCCGGTGCCGATCCCGGTCACCGCCCTGCTGCCGCTGATCCTGTTCCCGGCGCTCGGCCTGGGGGACATCCGTGAGACGGCGGCCCCGTTCGCCAACCCGGTCATCTACCTGTTCCTCGGCGGGTTCCTCATCGCGCTGGCGATGCAGCGTTGGAATCTCCACCGGCGCGTGGCGATCAACCTGATCGGTGTGCTGGGCACGCGGCCGGACCGCCTAGTGGGCGGGTTCCTGCTCGCCTCGGCCGCGGTCAGTATGTGGGTCAGCAACACGGCCACCGCGCTGATGATGCTGCCGATCGCGATCTCGATCGTGCAGCTGCTGCCGCGGGACGGCGGGGGGATCGCGGCGGGCAACCGGAACTTTTCGACCGCGCTACTGCTCGCCGTGGCCTACGGCGCCACGACGGGCGGGATGGCGACGCTGATCGGCACGCCGCCCAATGCCCTGCTCGCGGCCTACGTCGCCAAGTCCTACGGGCTCACCCTCGGCTTCGGTCAATGGATGCTCCTCGGCGTGCCGGTGATGCTGGTGACGCTTCCGGTGGTGTACCTGATCCTGACCCGGGTGAGCTTCCGGCTCGGGCGGGGTGAGATTCCCGGGCTGGCCGAGCACCTGCGGACCGCGCGCGCGGAGCTGGGTCCGTGGTCGCGCGGGGAGATCGGCGTGCTCTGGGTGTTCGTTCTCACGGCGCTCGCGTGGATCTTCCAGCCGCTACTGGCCCGCGCGCTGCCGCTGCTCACGGACACGACGATCGCGATCGCGGGCGGGCTCGCCCTTTTCTTCCTGCCGGTGAATCCGCGGCGCGGCGAGTTCCTGATGGATTGGGAGTCGACCAAGGGCCTGCCGTGGGACGTCCTGCTACTGTTCGGCGGTGGCCTGAGTCTCGCGGGCAACATCGAGAAGCACGGGCTTTCCCGCTACCTGGGTGACCTCTGCGCCGGACTCGGCGGCATCCCGACCATCGCCCTCGTCTGCGTGGTGTGCTTCGGGATCCTGATGCTCACGGAGCTCACGAGCAACACGGCCACCGCCGCGACGTTTTTGCCGATTGTGGCGGCCCTCGCGTTGAGCCTGGGTCAGAACCCGCTGCTGTTCCTCATCCCCACGGCCCTGGCCGCCAACTGCTCCTATGTGCTGCCGGTCGGCACGCCGCCCAACGCGATCGTGTTCGGCAGCGGCCACGTCACCCTCCCGCAGATGGCGCGCGCGGGGATGTGGCTGAACGTCCTGATCGTGCCCATTCTCGTCGGCCTCCTGCTCCTGCTCGGGCGCGTGGTCTTCGACGTGGAACTCGGGGTCGTCCCCGCGTGGGCCCGGCCGGCCGCGGGCTGACCCGCCGGGTTTTTTCCTCGCCGCCGGCGCGCCCGCGCGGTGTGCTGAGGGTGCTCCGCCACCTCGAAGGTGCCGGCATCCCGACCCCGATGAATCGCCGCCGCTTCCTGCTCCAGTCCCTCGGAGCCTCGCTCGCCCTGCCCGCGCTCCCCTCGCTGATGGCCCGCGCCGCCGATGGCGGCTCCGCCCTCCGGACGGCGAAGGGGGCCGGCACCGGCGCGCGCCGGTTCGTCGCGATCGGCAACCTGCTGGGCTTCCAGACCAAGCACCTGTTCCCCGCCACGCCGGGCGCCGCTTACGAGTCGACCCGCCTGCTCGCGCCGCTCGACGGGAACCGCCGGCACCTCACCCTCTACCGCGGCCTCGACCACGGCGTGAAGGGCGGCCACTTCGCGGTCCACTCCTTCCTTTCCGGCGTCCTCAACTCCGAGGCCCAGAACCGCCCCGCGGGCAACGTCACGCTCGACCAGTATATGGCCGAGGAGATCGGCCCCGAGACGCGATTCGCCTCGCTCACCGTCGGCTCGGAGGGCGGCATCCACGGC
>VHCY01000149.1 GCA_016871595.1 Verrucomicrobiota bacterium | reverse complement strand
CTGCCGCCTCCACCTCGGGGACCGCAACGAGCGGGCCGAGCAGAGCACGCTTTTCATCGTGGAGGGCGATTCCGCCGCCGGCTCGCTCACTGCCACCCGCGACGTCCAGACGCAGGCCGTCTTCGCCCTCAAGGGGAAGCCGCTCAACACCTACGGGCTGTCCAAGAAGGTCATCTACGAGAACGAGGAGTTCCACCTGCTGCAGTCCGCCCTCAACATCGAGGAGGGCCTCGAGGGGCTGCGTTACGGGCGCGTGGTGATCGCGACGGACGCGGACGTCGACGGGATGCACATCCGCCTGCTGCTGATCTCGTTTTTCCTGCAGTTCTTCCCGGACCTCATCCGCAACGGGCGGCTCCACCTGCTGGAGACCCCGCTGTTCCGGGTCCGCAACAAGCGCCGCACGATCTACTGCTACAACGAGGCGGAGCGCGCCGCCGCGGTCGCCGAGCTCGGGGCCGGCCACGAGATCACCCGCTTCAAGGGCCTCGGCGAGATCTCGGCCGGGGAATTCAAGGACTTTATCGGGGAGAACATCCGGCTCGAGCCGGTCTCGCTGAACCACCTGCACAACAGCGACGAGCTGCTCTCGTTCTTCATGGGCAAGAACACGCCCGAGCGGCAGGACTTCATCATCGGGAACCTTAAGGTGGAGAAGGACCTCGTGGCCGTCTGAGCCGCGGGCGCCCGCTGGTCGTGCCGCCGCTGGGCGGCCGCGCCTTGACCTCGCCGCGCCGCGCGTGGCACCGTCCGCCTTTTCCTCCCGCATGCCGAAGAAGCCGCCCGCCAAATCCGCCCCGGATCAACCGGAACTGCCGCTGGGCAACACCCCCGAGGCCGCGGCTGCCCAGCCCGCCGCCGCCGCGCCGGTCCCGCCTCCGGAGGCCCTCGCGGCCGAGAACGCGCCCGCGCCGGCCAGTCCGCCCGCCCGCCGCGGAGGCGACTCCGTGCAGACGGAGGATTCGCCGCTCGCCAATAGTTACCGCGGCTGGTTCCTCGACTACGCCAGCTACGTCATTTTGGACCGCGCGGTGCCGCACCTCGACGACGGCCTCAAGCCGGTCCAGCGTCGAATCCTCCACACGCTGTGGGACATGGACGACGGCCGCTTCCACAAGGTGGCGAACGTCGTCGGCCGCACGATGTCGCTCCACCCGCACGGCGACGCCTCCATCGGCGCGGCGCTCGTCGCGATTGGGCAGCGGGCCTTCCTGATCGAGCCGCAGGGCAACTTCGGCAACGTGCTGACCGGGGACGACGCGGCGGCGCCCCGCTACATCGAGGCGCGTCTGACCGCCTTCGCCCGGGAGGTGCTCTTCAACCCGAAGACCACCACCTGGCAGCTCAGCTACGACGGCCGCGCCAAGGAGCCGGTCACGCTCCCGGCGAAGTTCCCCCTCGCCCTGCTCGAGGGGGCCGAGGGCATCGCGGTGGGCCTGTCCACGCGCATTTTGCCGCACAATTTCAACGACCTCTGCCGCGCGGCGATCAATCACCTCCAGGGAAAGACCTTCCGCATCTACCCGGATTTCCCCTCCGGCGGCCTCGCGGACTTCGCGGAGTACAACGACGGCGAGCGGGGAGGGCGGGTAAAGGTCCGCGCGCGCATCGAGCAGCGCTCCAAGTACCTCCTCGCCATCACCGAGCTGCCTTACGGCACCACGACCGAGACGCTGATCGAGTCGATCCTTTCGGCCAACGCCAAGGGCAAGATCAAGGTCAAGCACGTCGACGACAACACGGCCGACAAGGTGGAGATTTTGGTCCACCTGCCCCAGGGCTCCGACCCGGAGCAGGTGACCCAGCAGCTGTACGTGTTCACGGGCTGCCAGCAGAACCTCGCGCCCGCCGCCTGCGTGATCGTCACCGACCCGAAGACGGGCCTCGACCGGCCCGAGTTCCTCGGTTGCCGCGAGCTGCTGCGGCGCTCCGTCGACCGGACCCGTGAGCTGCTCCGGCGCGAGCTGGAGATCAAGCTCGGCGAGCTGGAGCAGCAATGGCACTGGGATTCCTTGGAGCGCATCTTCATCGAGGAGCGCATCTACCGCCGCATCGAGAAGTCCCGCACCTGGGAGAGCGTGCTCGCCGAGATCCGCGAGGGCCTCGCGCCCTTCCTGAAGCAGCTCCGCCGCGAGGTCACGGAGGACGACATCACCCGCCTCACCGAGATCCGGATCAAGCGCATCTCCGCGTACAACCGGTTCCAGGCCGACGAGCAGCTCAAGCGCATCGAGGAGGGCATCCGCGAGACCAAGGCCCACCTGCGCAACCTCACCGGGTACACCATCGCGTGGTTCGAGATGCTGCAGGAGAAGTACGGCAAGGGCCTCAAACGCCGCACTGCCTACGACGAGATCGAGCAAATCGACGCCGCCGCCGTCGCTTCCGCCAACCAGCGGCTCTACGTCAACCGCGAGGACGGCTTCATCGGCCTCAACTGGCGCCAGCACGAGTTCATCCAGGACTGCACGATCTTGGACAGCGTCCTGACCATCATGCGCGACGGATCGCTCAAGGTGGCCAAGGTCGCCGACAAGGTGTTCATGGGGCTCGAGATCATCCATTGCGCCGTGTTCCCGAAGGATGGCGACCCGCACTTCTACACCATGGTTTACCAGGACAAGGAGTCCGGGAAGGCCTTCGCGAAGCGCTTCCAGATCGGCGGCCTCTCCCGCGACAAGCTGTACCCGCTGGTGGCGAGCGAGGGCTCCAGGGTGGTCTACCTCGACGTGGCCCGCACCGAGGCGGAAATGCCGCGCCAGTTGAAGATCTTCATCGACGGCCGCAGCGGCGCGCGCGTGCGGGAGTTCGAGTTCAACGTGGGCGAACTTCCGGTCAGCAGCCGTGGCGCCAAGGGCCAGATCGTCTCGAAGTGGCCCGTGAAGGACGTCCGCCGCATCGACCTGAAACTGGGCTGAACGGCCCCGCGCCTGGCCTGGATCGCCCGTGGCCGGCGCCGCGCTTTTTTTCGCGCTGCGACGCATTCCGGATTGGCCTTCCGGATCCGGGCCCGCAACTTGGGGTTCTTCCCCCGCGTCCACGGATCGCGCTTTCTACCGCCCCTTCCCGCCGCGCTGCTCCTTTTCCCCTATGAACCCCTCCGCCGACCTCTCCCGTCGCCAATTCATCCGCGCCTCCGCCGCCGCCGGCGGGGCCTCCGCGCTCGCCGCCTGCAGCCACCCGCCGCAGCCGTCCCCGACCGCGCCCGCCGCCGCCGTGGCCGCGGCGGCCGTGGCGCCCCGCGCGATGGGCGCCCAATCTGGTTCGGATCGTCTCCGCGTCGGGGTCGTGGGCTGCGGTGGCCGGGGCACCGGCGCCGTCCGCAACATCCTCGCCGCCGCCCCCGGCATCGAGATCGTCGCGCTGGGCGACCTGTTTGAGCATCAGGTCAACCAGGCGCAGGAGCGCCTCAAGCTCCCCAACGTCCTGAAATTCTGGGGCTTCGATAACCACGAAAAGGTCCTCGCCGCCGGCATCGACCTCGTGATCCTCGCGGCGCCCCCGGGCTTCCGCCCGCAGCACTTCGAGGCGGCCGTCAACGCCAGCACCCCCGCGCGCAAGATCCACATCTTCTGCGAGAAGCCGGTCGCCGTTGATCCGGTGGGCTGCCGCCGTTTCATCGCCGCCGCCCGCAAGTCCAAGGAAATGGGCATCGCCGTGGTCGCCGGCACCCAGCGCCGCCACCAGCAGAGCTACGTCGACACCCTCAAGCGGATCCACGACGGCCAGCTTGGCGAGCTCGTGGGCGGCCAGTGCTACTGGAACGGCTCCGGCATCTGGTTCCGCGAGAAGAAGGACTGGATCGCCGGCTTCTCCGACTTCGAGTGGCAGTGCTGGAACTGGTACCACTGGGACTGGCTCTGCGGCGACCACATCGTCGAGCAGCACATCCACAACATCGACGTGATGAACTGGGCCTACGGTGGCCCGCCGGTGAAGTTCACCGGGATGGGCGGACGCCAGAGCCGCGGCAATATCCCGGGCAATATCTGGGACCACTTCGCCGTCGAGATGGAGTACGCCAATGGCGCCCGCGTGCTCAGCATGTGCCGCCACACCCCGAAGTCCACGCCCCGCGTTGCCGAACGCATCGTGGGCAGCAAGGGCTTCGCGGACCTCAGCCAGTCGGGCACCGCCACCATCAAGGGGGCCAACCCCTTCAATTACTCGGGGCCCACGCCCGACCCGTACGTGGTCGAGCACACGCACCTGATCGAAAGCATCCGGAAGAACCAGCCGCTCAACGAGGGCGAGCAGGTGGCGATCAGCACGCTAACCGCGATCGGCGGCCGCATCTCGGCGTACACCGGCCGCGAGGTTTCCTGGAAGTGGCTGATGGAGGGCTCCAAGCTCGATATCGCGCCCAAGGAGTTCAAGGCGGGCCCGGGCTTCTTCCCGAAGACGCCGAACCCCGGCGAGACCGAGCTCATCTGAGCGGCTGAATCTCCCGCAAAAAGGCCCGCCGGCTTTCGTCGGCGGGCCTTTTTTAGGTGCGCCCGGCGCGGGGCGGAAAGTGGTGCCAGAGGCCGGGATTGAACCGGCGACCAAAGGCTTATGAGTCCTCTGCTCTACCACTGAGCTACTCTGGCATTTTCGCTTTCTATCAAGCACTTACGAACTTTCCGTTTGTTGCCTTCTACAGGGGTTTTCTACACGCTGACGGGGTCAAGACGCAACATCTAGAAAACATGGCGAAACCAACGTGGGAAAGAACACCGGTGCAGAACCTGCTTCGAAACCAATCGAGCGGGCGGTACTACGCAAGGTGGACTATCTCGGGCAAGCAGAAATGGGTCAGTCTCGACACCGACGTCCTGAGTGTCGCCAAGCTCCGCCTAGCCGATGAGGCGAACCGGATCGAGGGCCTGCGTCGCAGCGCGGCCGAAGTCACCGGCGGAACAGGGCGCATGGCCGATCTGATGCGGGTGTACGAGGAGCGCACGCGGGCACACCCGGAACTGCGCCCCTCCTCGATCACCTCACGCATCACTGCCCTGAAAAAGCTCCGCCGGACGTGGCCGGAACTTGGAAACATGAAGCCCGCGCAGGTCACTCCCGCGGCGGTTGAGGAATGGGCCACCCGCTTCAAGGCCAAGGGCACCAACTTCCGACCGCCCGGGGCGAAGACCGTCCTTAAGGGCAACTCCGCCACATCAGTCAATCGCGCCATCGACACGCTCCGACGGATCCTCGACATCGCGATCGAGCGGGGCGCGATTTTCTCCAACCCGGTTTCCGTTCAGCCGGCCGAAGGGAAACTGAAGAAGAAGATCACGCGCACCAAAATCGTGCTGCCGACGCGCGACCAGGCCCAGCGCCTGTTCGCAGAGATCGAGAATAACGGAGCCGTGGGCGGCTGGGGCGCGGAGGCGGCCGATTTCTGCCGCTTCCTCGCCTACTCCGGATGCCGTGTGGGCGAGGTACCCACCGTGACGTGGTCCTGCGTCGATCTCAAAACCGGCGTGCTCCACGTGAAGGGGCAAAAGACCGAAACCAGCAACCGGCGTGTCCCCATCAACAGCGAACTCAGTGCACTCCTGACAAGGGTCCGGGAAAGACGCGTTAAAGCGGCTGTTCACACCGAGGACGGCAAACCGTTTCTCGCCCCCGCGGATCCCGTGTTCCGCCTCCGCGAAGCGCAAAAGTCCATCGATCGTGCCTGCGCGGCGCTCGGGCTGGAAAGGGTCACCCACCATGACCTTCGCCATCTCTTCGCCACGACCTGCATCGAGTGCGGCGTCGACATCCCCACGGTTTCCCGCTGGCTTGGGCACTCAGATGGCGGCGCGCTGGCCATGCGGACCTACGGCCACTTGAGGCAGGAGCACAGCCAGATGCAGGCCGCGAAAGTCGCTTTCGCGTAGCAGAGGGGCTGATTGCATGCAAAAATCAGGGGCGCGGCCTCGCCCTTACCCTCACCCCGCTATATATAACCGCGGGGGTGAGGGTATGAGGTTGCCCCAGTTTGACGGACACGGGTTGAGCCCGAAGAAAGGACTCAACCATGACCAAGAAGAAGGAAGCCGGGGCAGCGCCCCGGCAGTATGACGTCTCGTTCAAGGACGAGGCTGTGCGCATGTGGCAGACCAGCGGACAAGCGGCCGAAGTGACGGCCCGTGCGCTCGGAATCAGTGTGTATCGTTCCGTCAGTTGGGCGTCTCCACGCACGACCTCGCCAGCTTCAAGACGCTGCACACGGCGGTGCGGCGGCGGCGGGAGGTGCGCTTCGCGTACCGCAAGCCCCGGTCGACGACCGAAGAGGAACGGCGCGTGCGGCCGCACCACCTCGCCTGCGTGCAAGGCCGCTGGTATCTGGTCGCGTGGGACGCGCTGCGGGAGGCGATGCGCACCTTCGCCATCCCGCGCATTTCAAAACTGCGGCTGCTCGAGCAACGCTTCGAGCGCGTGCAGGGCTTCGACATCGCGAAGTACTTCGGGAACTCGTTCGGGGTCTTCGCCGGCGAGGGTGCGATCGAGGTGCGGATTCGTTTCGACGCGTACGCGTCGCGTCTGGTGGCGGAACGCTTCTGGCACGCCACGCAAAGCCTGCGTCCGCTGCCGCACGGGGAGTCGGAACTGACGCTCCATCTCAACGATCTGCACGAGGTGACCAGCTGGATCCTGAGCTGGGGTGAACACGCCGTGGCGCTGGCGCCGGAGGAACTGGTGACCCGGGTGCGGCGTTCACTTGCTAACTGACGGGGTACGGATTTTCGAGCCACCCCTAAGTTCGGTCTGGGTGATGGGTGGAGGTTGATACGACTG
>VHCY01000148.1 GCA_016871595.1 Verrucomicrobiota bacterium | reverse complement strand
GGAGGGCGGGCGGGGCGGAGGACGCGCGCATTCCGGGCGACTATCGGGCCGCGACTCCCGAAAACAAACGAAAACTCCCCGCGCCGTTCCGGGCTGGCGTCGGCGCGTCCCGCCGGTGTAGGCTGGCCCGATGCCCCTCCTCCCCCGTCCCCTCCCCCTCCTCGCCCTCTGCCTCGCGCTGCTCGTGCCCGCCGCCCGCGCGGCCGAGGACGCCCTGACCACCGCCCTGCGCGCGGCGGACGACGAGCGCGTCGCCGCCACGATCGCGGCCGACCGCGCCCGGCTCGCGGCGATCTATTCCGACGACCTCCATTACGCGCACTCGAACGGCAAGGTGGACACCAAGGCCACGCAGATCGAGGGGATCGTCGGCGGGCCGAACCGCGTCGAGTCCCTCACCTACGGCACGCGCACCTTCACCCTCGCGGGCCCCGGGGTGGCGCTGATGCGGGGCCGGCTGTCGATGGGCAACCGCAGCCGCGCGAACGGGGAACCCGCCCGGATGGAGCTCTCCTACCTCGCGGTGTGGCGCCTAGAGGGCGGCCGGTGGCGCTTCCTCGCGTGGCAATCGTGCCGGCTCCCGGAGGCCGGGGCGCCGGCGCGCTGAACGGCGACCGCGGTCACTTCCGCGCCGGGGCGGCGGCCGCCGCGAGCTTCCAGTGCTCGTTGTCGGCGCGGTCGCCCCCGAAGATCCCGCGCGCCCGCGCCACCAGCTCGGGCCGGGTGGCGGCAAGGTCGCGCTGCTCGGCCGGATCCTCGCGGAGGTCGAAGACCTGCACCGGGGCGTCCAGCGTGCGGAGGCGCAGCGCCTTCCAGCGCCCGTCGAGGAGCGCGGCCTGGCTGACGCCCTGCTCGTAGAATTCCCAGTAGAGGTGCGGGTGCCGCGCCTGTTCGCCGCGCCCGAGCAGCGTCGGCACGAGGCTGAGGCTGTTGAGGTTCGCCGGGGCCCGCGCGCCCGCGAGCTCGGACCACGTCGCCATCAGGTCCCCGAAGTACCCCACGTGGTCGGAGACGGTGCCCGCGCGGATGCGCCCCGGCCAGCGCGCGAGGAACGGCACGCGGATGCCGCCGTCGGTGAGGCTGCGCTTCAGGCCGCTGAAGGGGCCGGAGGGCTGGAAGAAGGCGGGGTCGTAGCCCGGGCCGCCCTCGCGGTGCGGGCCGTTGTCGCTGGAGAACATCACCAGCGTGCGCTCGTCGAGCCCCAGCGCCTGCAGGCGGTCGATCAGCGCGCCGACGTCGCGGTCCATCCGCGTGATCATCGCGGCGTGGTTCCGCGCGGACTCGGGCCAGTCGCGGCCCGCGTACGGGCCCTGGTCGGGCACCTCGTTGCCCTCGCCGAGCTCCTTGGAGCGCTCGTTGTTGGCGTGCGGCGTGACGAGCGACCAGAAGAGGAAGAACGGGCGCGCGCGGTGGCGCTCGACGAACGCCAGGGCCTCGGCGGTGAGCAGGTCGCCGCCGTAGACGACGCGATTGCGCGAGTAACCGGCCCCCTCCACCGGGCCCACCTGCACCAGGTCGTTCGCCAGCGGCACCTTCACGCCGTCGCGCCAGAGGAAGCTGGGGTAATGGTTGTGGGCGTGCGTCTGGTTCAGGTACCCGAAATAGGAATCGAAGCCCTGCCGGCGCGGCTCGCCGGGCTGGTCCACCTCGCCCAGGCCCCACTTGCCCACCAGGCCCGTCGCGTAACCCGCCCCCCGGAGCACGCCCGCGACCGTGACGTCGTCCGCCTGCAGCGACTGCGCGAGGAGGTTGCGGCCGCCGGCATTGCCGCGGACGCGGGTGCGGCCGAGGTGCTGGCCCGTCATCAGCACGCTCCGGGAGGGCGCGCAGACCGTGCTGCCGGCGTAGAACTGCGTGAAGCGGGCGCCCTCGGCGGCGAGGCGGTCGAGCCGCGGCGTCTGGATGAGGCGCTGCCCGTAGCAGCCCAGTTCGCCGTAACCGAGGTCGTCGGCGAGGATGAAGATGAGGTTGGGGACCGGGGCGGGCGCGGCGGAGGTCGCGGGGGCGACCGCCAGGCTCGCCGCCAGCAGGGGAAGCAGGCGGATCAGGCGCATCGCGCGGAAGATGGGGGGGGTCCCGGCCGATGGCAATGCGAACCGGCCCGCGGACGCCAGCTTGACGCCCGCCCCGGCCCGCCTCGCAGTGCCCGCACCCGATGCCCGCGCTCCCGCCGCCGCTCGTCCTCCTGCTCGCGCTGCCCGCCTGGGCGGCGGAGGCGTCCGCGGCGGAAGCGTGGCGCTTCGAGGCCAGCCGCCCCGCGGCAACCGCCGGCCCGTCGCTCCTCCTCGCCCCAAGGGCGCGAATCGAGGTGGTCGCCGGGCACGCCGCGCTCACCCCGGGCCCCGCAGGTCCGGGGCCGGCCGCCTTGCTCGTCCGCCCCGATGTCCCGCGCCCGGCGGAGGTCGCGGGCACCCCGCTCGAGCTCGGAGCCGGGCCGTGGAGCGTCGAGGCCCGGGTCTGGCTGCGGCCCGACGCGGGGCCCGACGAAGGTGTGCTGCTCGCACTCGGGCCCGCGGACGCGGAACCGGTCCTCCGCCTGAGTGTGCTGCCCGCCGAGGAGGCGGTGCTCGTCGCCGCACTTGGTCCCGCGGACGACCGCGGCGTGCAACCACCCGGGCGGACGCGTGAGTTCGCCGACCCGGGCGGCCCGCCGCACCAGCGTTTCCGGGAATGGACCGTGCTGCTGACCCCGGCCGGCCGGCTGCCGCGCGGCCGCTGGTTTCAGCTCGCCTGCAGGCACGACGGCGCGGGGACCCTGCGTCTCGCCGTCGATGGCCGGGACGTCGCGGCGGCCGCGGCCCGGCTGGCGGATCCGCCGCGGGGCGCGGGCCTGCAGCTCGCGCTCGGCGGCGACCACCGGGGAGGCCGGCCCTGGCCGGGGGCGATCGCCGAGGTGGCCATCCGCCCACCGGGGCCCTCCCGATGAGCGACTGGTTCCTGGCGGACGACCTCAGCGGCGCCCTCGACGCCGGCGCGGCGTTCCGCGCGGCGGGGCGGCGCGTCCGCCTCGTGGAGGCCGCGGACGACTGGCGGCCCGGGCCGGAGGGCGAGCTTGTGGGTGTGAACACGGAATCCCGCAACCTGGCGCCGGAGGAGGCCGCGGCTCGGGTGGCGGCGACCCTGGCGCACGCGTCCGCGCGCGGGGCCCGGCTGGTGTTCAAGAAGATCGATTCGACGCTGCGCGGACCGGTCGCCGCGGAGCTGGCGGTCGTGCGGCGTCATTTTCCGGGGCACCGCCTTCTGCTCTGCCCGGCCAACCCCGCGGCGGGGCGCACCGTCGAGCACGGCCAACTCCTCGTGCGGGGCGTGCCGGTTCTCGCGACCGAGTTCGCGCGCGACCCGGCGGCGCCCGTCCGCGAGGGCGATCTCCGCCGGCTCGCGGGAGCGGACGCCGGGCTGGTGATCCCAGACGCGCGGGACGAGGGCGACCTGGAGGCGGCGGTCACGGCGGTCGCGGCGCCGCCGGGGCCGTGGCTGGCGGTGGGGTCGGGGGCGCTCGCGGGCCCGGTGGCCCGAAGGTTGGCCGGCGCCGAGGGCTCCTCCCGGCCGCAACCTTACCCGGCGCCGGGGCCAGTGCTGTTCCTGGGCGGCAGCGCGCATCCCCTGAACCGGACCCAGGCCGAGCGCCTCGCGGCGGCCCGCGGTCTCACCGTGATCCGGGCGGATCCGGAAGCGCCGGGGATCGCCCTCGCGGCGGGCGCGGCGCAACTGCGGAGCGCCGGAGCGGCCCTCGTGCTCGCCCCGGAGGCACGCGCGCGGCCGGAGCGGATCCGGGACTCGATCGCGGCGCTCGGCGCGGCGCTCATCGGTGACCACGGGGTGCGCCGCGTGTTTGTCACCGGCGGCGAGACGGCGCGGGCCCTCGCGGCGCGTCTGGGCCTGCGGAAATTGTTCGTCGCGGGGACCATCGAGCCGGGCCTCGTGCTGGCCACCGCCACGAGCCCGGCGACGGGGCCCCTGCTCCTGGCGGTGAAGCCGGGTGGCTTCGGGGACGCGGACACGTGGGTGCGCGCGGCCGCCGCGCTGGGCGGCCCCGGCAGGGCCTGAGCGGCCTCAGCCGAAGCGGCTGGCGTCGATCCCGAGCACGCGGGCGGCCGCGGCGCGGTCACCCCGGGTCGCGTACAGCACCTGGTCGAGGTACTGGCGCTCCTGCCCGGCGAGGTATTCCGTCAGCGAGGGCCAGTGCGTCACCTCGTGGACCCGCAAGGGGAGCTGCTGCGACGTGACGACGCGGGTCTCGGACTCGGTGACGATGCGGGAAACCACCGCGCGCAGTTCCGTGAGGTTGCCGGGCCACGGGTAGGCGCTGAGGACGGCGAGGGCGTCGGGGGTGAACTCCACCAAGCGACCTTCAAAGTGCGGATTGGCGACGCCCGCACAAATGTGCCGGATGAGGAGCGGCAGATCCTCCGGGCGCTGGCGGAGCGGCGGCAGGTTCACCGGCACGGCGGCCACGCGGAAGAAGAGCTCCTCGTGGAACTTGCCGGCATCGACCATCGCCTCGAGATCCTGGGTCGTGGCGGCGATCAGCCGGAATCCTTGGGCGTTCTGGCGGAGGACGCTGACGAACTCGCGCTGGACGGGGAGACTCAGGCGCTCGATGTGCTGGAGCAGCAGCGTGCCGCCGCGGGCCTGGCGCACCCACTCGCCGCCCTCGCCCTTCTCGCCCAGCAGCCCGGCGCGGAAGTCCGCCTCCGAGTAGAGGGAGCCGTCGACCCGGACCAGCGTGGCGGGGGCACCGCCCCCGGCGGCGTGCAGGACCTCGGCCACGTCATTCTTGCCGGACCCGTTCTCGCCCGAGAGCAGCACCGGGCCGCGGACGCTGGCGAGTTTCCGCACCTGGGCGACCACGCGCTCCCAGCGCGGGCCGGCGCCGGGCAGGCGAGTGGCGAGATCCGCCGCGTTACCCCCGGCGGGGACCTCCGCGAGCCGCACCTGTTGCGCCCGAAATTCCAGGCCGCGGCGCAGCGTGCCGAGCAGCTCGTGGATCTGGAACGGCTTCCGGAGGTAATCAAAGGCCCCGAGCTTCAGGGCGGCAATCGCGCTGTCCGTCGAGGCGTAGGCCGTCTGGATCACCACCACCACCGACGGGTCGTAGGCCTTGAGCTCCCGCAGCAGCGTAATGCCGTTCATCGGCTGCATGTCGACGTCGGCCAGCACGAGGTCGAACTTCTCCGTCTTGTAGCGAGCGAGCGCCTTCTCGCCGTCCGTCGCAAAGGCGGTGGTGTAGCCCGTTGGCTCAATCACGGCCTCGAGCATCTCGTGAACCGAGACGAGGTCGTCGACGATGAGGAGGGAGGGCATGCGCGGAAATGGTTAGCGGGGCTGTCGGGGGGTCAAGGCGGGCGCGGACGGTCAGGAGGCCGCGATGACGGAGCCCATCTGGAAAATCGGCAGGAACATCGCCATCACGATACCACCGATGACCACGCCGAGAAACACGATCAGGGCCGGCTCGATCAGTGAGGTGAGGCCGGCGATACCGGTCTCACACTCGTGGTCGTAGAGGTCGGCTAGCTGGTTGAGCATCCCGTCGACGTTGCCGGTGGCCTCGCCGGCCTTCACCATATGGCGGAGCGTGGCGGGGAAGTAGGGGTCGCCCTCGAGGGCCTCGGAGACCTGGCCGCCGGCGCTGAGGTGGCGGGAGATGACCCCGCAGGCGGCCTCGATCTGGGCGCGGCCGCCGGCGGCGGCGACGATCTCGAGCACCCGGAGGATGGGCACGCCGGCGCGGACCAGGGCGGCGTAGGTGCGGCAAAAACGGGACAGCGCGACCTTGTGGATGATGCCGCCGGCGACGGGCAGGCGGATGATGGCCGCGTCGAAGGCCCGCCGTCCCGCGGGCGTGGCCAAGAGGCGCTGGCCCAGCCAGCCGAGCGCGGCGCCCCCGAGCAGGAGCGCCCACCACCAGCCGCGCAGGAAGTCCGAGGAGTCGATCAGCGCCTGGGTCGGCCCCGGGAGCTGGGCGCCGGCGGAGGCGAACATCCCCGCGAACACCGGGATCACGAAGATCAGCAGCACCGCGACCAGCACCACCGCTAGGCCGATCACCGCGATCGGGTAGACCATCGCGGACTTCACCTTCTTCGCGAGCTTCACCGTCGCGACGAAGTAACCCGCCACGCGGCCGAGGATCTCGGCGAGTGCGCCGCTGGCCTCGCCGGCCTCGACCATCGCGATGAACAGGGGGTTGAACGCCCGCGGGAAGCGCCGCACCGCGGCCGAGAACGGGTTGCCTTGGGAGATGTCGGAACGGACCTCGCGGATGATGATCCGGAAGCAGGGGTGCTCCACCTGCTCCTGCAGGGCATCGAGGCACTGGACCAGCGGCAAACCGGCGGCGAGGAGGGCGGAGAGTTGCTGCGTGAAGCGGGCGAGGTCGCCGAGCGGCACGCGGTAGGACTGGGCCTTGCGCTCGAGGGCCTGCTGGCGGGCGAGGGACTGGGCCATCCCGACGGAGCGACGCGGAGTGGCGGATGCGAGCAGACCGGAGGATTCGCGGGCGGCGGCCGGGGAAAGCAAAGGCATAAAACTGGCACTAGAACACCGCGCAACCCACGGACCGGCAAAGGGAAATGCCCGCGCGGCGACGCCGTAGAATTACGCCGCCTTCCGCCTCGCCCCGGCGGCCGCCTAGGGGCCTTCACCCGGTCGCGGGCGACCGCGCCCGCCCCCCTCTCCCGCGGCCCTCAGGCCGGGTGTTCCCAGCCGGCGCGGTAGGCGCGGCGCAGGAGCCGGTTCGCCTCGGGGTCGTTGACGAAGGTCTCCTTCTCCCCGTCCCAGACCAAGCTGCGGCCGAGCTTCATCGCGATC
>VHCY01000147.1 GCA_016871595.1 Verrucomicrobiota bacterium | reverse complement strand
CCTGCGGCAGAAGTGGCGGACCTCGATCAACCGGGCCGCCGAGGCGATGACCATCTTCGCGGTGGTCTGCGCCGCGATCTTCCCGGTCTTCCACGTCGGCCGCGTCTGGTTCGCCTGGTACCTGTTCCCGATCCCCAACTCGAACGCGATCTGGCAGAACTTCCGCTCGCCGCTCGAATGGGACGTGTTCGCCGTCTCCACCTACGGCACCGTCTCGGTGCTCTTCTGGTACGTGGGCCTCATTCCTGACCTGGCCGTCCTCCGCGACCGTTTCTTTGCCGCCGGCAACAAGGTGCGGGCCACCCTCTACGGCCTGTTCGCGATGGGCTGGCGCGGCTCCAACCGCCACTGGAGCAACTATGAGATGGCCTACCTGATTCTGGCCGGCATCTCCACCCCGCTGGTGCTCTCGGTGCACACGATCGTGTCGTTCGACTTCGCGGTCTCGCTGCTCCCCGGCTGGCACACCACCATCTTTCCGCCGTACTTCGTGGCCGGCGCCATCTTCTCGGGCTTCGGGATGGTGCTCACCCTGATGCTCCCGCTGCGCGCGGTCTACGGCCTCCAGGATCTGATCACGCAGTACCACATCGACTGCATGTGCAAGATCACCCTAGCGACCGGCACCATCGTCGGCTACGCCTACGGGATGGAGTTCTTCATCGCGTGGTACGGGGCCAACCCGTACGAGGGCTTCGCCTTCGTGAACCGCGCGTTCGGCCACTACGCCTGGGCCTACTGGATCATGATCTCCTGCAACGTGATCACGCCCCAGTTCTTCTGGTTCAAGGCGGTCCGCGAGAACACCGCGGTGGTCTGGATCCTGTCCATCTTCGTCAACGTCGGGATGTGGTTCGAGCGGTTCGTGATCATCGTCACCTCCCTCGCCCGCGACTTCCTGCCGTCCAGCTGGGGCTACTATTCCCCGAGCATCGTCGAGATCTTCACGTTCTTCGGGACGTTCGGGGTGTTCTCGGTGCTGTTCCTGCTGTTCATCCGGTTCCTGCCGGTGATGCCGATGGCCGAGCTCAAGGCCGTGACCCCGCAGGCCGACGTCCACGGCGGCCACGACAAACCCTGATCCTCCCGCCGATGTCCGCCCAATCCTACGGCCTGATCGCCACCTTCAAGACCGCCCCCGCGCTTTACCACGCGGCCGAGGCGGTCCGCGACGCCGGCTACCGCCACTGGGACTGCATCACGCCCTTCCCCGTCCACGGCCTCGACAAGGCGATGGGCCTGAGCCGCTCCATCGTCCCCCGCATCTCCCTCGTCGGCGGGATCACCGGCTTCTGCACCGGGATGTCCCTCATCTGGTGGACCGGCGCGGTGGACTACAAGCTGATCGTCGGCGGCAAGCCGCTGTTCAGCCCGATGTTCGCCTTCCCGGTCAGCTATGAGCTGACGATCCTCTTCACCGCCTTCGCCACGATCATCGGGATGTTCGTCCTGAACGGCCTGCCGATGCATTACCATCCGGTGCTGAAGTACGACCAGATCCGCCGGGGGATGGACGACACGTTCTTCATCGTGATCGAGGCCCGCGACCCCCGCTTCAACGCCGCCAACACCCGCGCCCTGCTCGAGCAAGCCGGCGGCGAGGCCATCACCGAACTGGAGCCCTGAGTATGCGGCACGTCTACCTCGTCACCTTCTTCCTCTGCGTGCTGGGAGTGTCCATCCTGGGCTTCCGCGGGCAGACCTTCACCCTCCCGCCGCTCGACCAGTGGCCGGACTGGGCCTTCCCCGGGATGGAAGTTCAGCCCAAGCACCGCCCCCAGTCGGCCAGCGCCTTCTTCGCGGACGGCCGCGCCGACCGCACTCCCCCGCCGCGTACCGTCGCCCGCGGGATGATGCGCGATGACCTCCACCTGCACCACGGCAAGGTCGCCGGCGGCGGCTTCGCCACCGGTCTCCCCGCCACCCTGACGGTCGATGGCGCCTTCCTGGAACGCGGCCGCCAGCAGTACCAGATCTATTGCGCCCCCTGCCACGGCGCCCTCGGCGATGGCAACGGCATCACCAAGAAGTACGGAATGGGCGCGACGCCCTCCTACCACGATCCCCGACTCCGGGCCCAGCCCGACGGCGAACTCTACCAGACCATCACGCTCGGCAAGAACACGATGATGTCCTATGCCGACAAGCTCGCCCCCGAGGACCGGTGGGCGGTGGTCGCCTATGTGCGTGCCCTGCAGCGCGCCCAGCAGGGCACGGTTGCCGACGTCACCGACGCGGCGGGTAAGAAAGCCCTCGGCCTCCAATGAGTTCCCACGCTGCCTCCGCCCCCGCGGCCCTGTCCGCCGCCCCCGCCTCGACCGCCCCGGCGGCGAGCAAGGCGCTGACCCTCGGCCTCGCCGGGATCGCCCTCACCGCGCTGGGCCTCTTCGTCTCCGGCGCGAAGGTCGTCGCCCACTCCTGGCTGGTCGGGGTCACCTACTGGACCGCGATCGCCATCGGGATGCTGCTGCTGGTGCTCATCCACCACATCTTCGACGCCTCCTGGTCGACCGTCATCCGCCGGCAGTTCGAGCACGGTCTGGCCGCCTTCAAGTGGCTGGGCCTGCTGTTTTCGCCCCTCCTGCTCGCCTCGTTCCTGTATGACCGCGACCTGATCTGGCCGTGGCTCGACCTGAACCACGAGATGCACGGCGGCCACACCGTCGGCCACGATCCGCTCTACCTGAAGAAGGCCGCGTTCCTGAACCCCGGGATGCTGCTCGGGATGACGATCGCGTTCTTCGCGGGCTGGATCTGGCTCTCCTCCCGCCTGCGGCGAGCCTCCTTCACCCAGGATCTGGACGGCTCCCTCGGCTGGACCCGCCATAACCGCGTGACGGCCGCCATCGGCCTCCCGATCGCGGCCCTGACGCTCACCTTCGCCGCGATCTACTGGATCAAGTCCCTCGAGTACCACTGGTTCTCGACGATGTACGGCGTCTGGTTCTTCGCCAACTGCGTGCGCGGGGCCCTTTCGTTCGGCGTGATCATTATGGTCTGGCTGTGGCAGCGCGGGGATTACCGCGGTATCCTCAATACAAACCATTTCCATAGCATCGGGATGCTGATGCTGGCCTTCACGGTCTTCTGGGCGTACGTCACGTTCTCCCAGTACTTCCTGATCTGGAACGCCAACGTGCCCGAGGAGACCTTCTGGTACAACCTGCGTGAGATCAATCACGACGGCGCCTCGAACCAGTGGAAGTGGATCGGCATCTTCGGGATCCTGTTCGGGCACTTCTTCATCCCGTTCTTCTTCCTGCTTTCCTACCGGTTCAAGATTACACCCCACATCCTCCGGCGCATCGCGATCTGGATCTTGGCGATCATCCTCCTCGACCTCTGCTACAACATTATGCCGGCGCTGAAGGACTCGCACGGCGATGCGCTGCCGCTGTTGTCGCTGAACCTGGTCTGGATCCTGACCTCCGTGGTCGGGGTCGGCGGGGTTTGCGTCTGGGCCTACCTCCGCAGCTTCGGCACCGCCAAACTCATCCCGATCCGCGACCCGCGCATCGGCGAAAGCCTCACCCACCATGAGTGACCCCCGCGTCAGCCCGGCCCGGCCGGTTTCGCTCTTCACGATCATCCTGCTCCTCGGGGTGTTCTCCGCCTTCTTGCTCACCGTGCGGTACTTCTACCGCCCGGCCCCGGCGACCGCCTATAACGCGGCTCCGGAGGCTTTGCCGAAGGACCAGGAGTGGCGTGCCACCGCCGAGGCCCGGCGCAAGGCGCTCACGGAGCTGCGCGCGGCCGAGGCCACCCAGGCCACCAGCTACGCCTGGATCGACAAGGATAAGGGCGTGGTCCAGCTGCCGCTGGAGCGCGCGATGGAGCTCACCGTCAAGCAGTACGGAGCGAAGAAATAACCGCCCGCCAACCTCCGACCGAGATGTCTCATCCCCCGACCCAAGCCCCCGCGGCGGAAGTCAGCCCCTTCGACGCTCCCGCGCGGTGGCCGCTGGCCCTGCTCGCCGGTTCCGCGCTGGTGTGGCTCGTCCTCAGCAGCCTGCTCGCGCTGGTGACCGCCATCCAGCTGCATACGCCTTCGTTTCTGGCTGACTGTTCGGCCCTCACCCACGGTCGGGCGCAGGCCCTGCGGGAGACGGCTTTCCTGTACGGTTGGGCGGGCAATGCCGGCGTCGGCCTGGGGCTCTGGATTCTCGGCCGCCTCGGCGGCCATCCCCTCCGCGCGCTCAACTGGGCCGTCGTGGGCACCGTCTTCTGGAACCTGGGCCTGCTCGCCGGGATGGTCGGGATCGCCACCGGTTCGATGACCGGCTTCGCCGGGCTGCAAATTCCGCGCGCCGTGCAACCCGTGCTGGTGGCCGCCTTCTGCGCGATGGCGCTCCCTGGCGTGCTGGCGTGGGCCGGGCGCAAGCGGGAGGGCACCTACGCCGCCCAATGGTACGCGGCGGCCGCCCTCTTCCTGCTGCCCTGGTTCTGGACCGCCACCCAGGCGGTGCTCCTCTGGTCCCCGCTGCGCGGGGTGGTCCAGACGGTTGCGGCCTCGTGGCACACCCAGAGCCTCGTCTCGCTGTGGCTGATGCCCCTCGCGCTGGCCGCCGCTTATTACATCGTGCCGAAGCAGACCGGAAAGCTGCTCCCGGGCTATGAATCGGCCCCGCTCGCCTTTTGGACCCTCATCGTGTGCGGCGGTTGGAGCTTTGGCCGCCACCTGATCGGTGGGCCCGTCCCCGCTTGGATCCCGACGATGGCGGTCGTCGCGCAGTGCCTCCTCCTGTTCCACTTCCTCGTGGTGGCCCTGAACTTCCGCCAGGTCTTCGCGGGCGGCAGCCTCACGCTGCAGTACCTGCGCTTCGGTCTGGTTGCCTATCTCCTGACCGGCCTCCTGGAGACGATCACCTCCTTCCGCGGGGTGGGGGTGCACACCCAGTTCACGCTGCTGGTGCCCGCGATGGAGCAGCTCACGCTCCAAGGCGCGCTTTCGATGTTCCTCTTTGGTGGCCTGGTGTACCAGTTCCCGCGGATCATCGGCCGCGATTGGACGCTGCCCACGTTCGTTTCCGGCCACGGCAGCCTCTATATGCTCGGTGTGGTGATCTCGGTCCTTTCCCTGGGCTGGGCCGGCCTCGCCCAGGATGCCCTGCTGAACCACTCCCAGACGCCCTTTGCTGAGATTCTGGCCCAGCTGAAGATGCCGCTCCTGCTGCATACCGCGGGTCAGTTCGCGCTGCTGGCGGGTAATGTTCTCCTGTTGGTCGCCTTCCTCCGTTCCGCCGCCGCTTCCTGCTGCCGGGAAGAAGGCGCCGCGGCCCTCCGTCCGGCTTCCTCCGCCTCATGAAAAACCGGCCGCTCTTCCTTCTCGGCCTCTTCCTCGCCGTCCTGACCTCGTGGGCAGGCTTCGTGCTGGGATCCCACGGCCAGTTGGGTTCGTTGACCCCGTTCTTCGATGAGGCGGATGGCCAGTCGCATCCCGCGCGCCTCCCGGGTCTCGCTGCCCGGGGCCAGCTGGTCTATGCCGACCTCGGGTGCGCCGCGTGCCACACCCAGCAGGTCCGCCGCCCCGGCTTCGGCAACGACCAGGCCCGCGGTTGGGGGGAGCGCCAGAGCGTTGCCCGCGATTACATCTTCCACGCCCAGCCCCAGCTCGGCGCCTCCCGGCTCGGGCCGGACCTGATGAACCTCGCCGGCCGCAAGCCGCAGGCCCCCTCCGCGGATGACCTGCACCGGCTGCTCTACACCGGCTCCGCCGCCCATCCGGCCTTCCCGTTCCTGTACGAGACCCGCGAGATCGCCGGCGAGTCCTCCCGGCACGCGGTCCGTCTGACCGGCGCGGCCGCCCCCAAGGCGGGTTCCGAGGTGGTCGCCACCGAGCGGGCGCAGACCCTCGTCGCCTATCTCCTGAACGTGAACAGTGGCTTTGAGTACCCGGAGGCGCGGCCGCTTCCGGCCAAGTCCCCCGCCAGCCCGGAGGCCAAGAAATGAGCGCGTCCCAACGTCCCGATCCCGGCCCTGGCCGGTCTCCCTTGTCCGACGACGCCCTGCAGGCCGGGCACGAGCAGATCATCGGCAAGCAGCCCGACGAGAAGGGCCAGTATCGTCTGCTGCCGCTGAACCTGCTGTTTCTCTTCAGCGGCCTGATCTTCCTGGGCGGCACTTACCTGGGCCGCTTTTCCGGTCACTTCAGCCCGAAGGTGTACAACGAGTACGGCCAGCCGCCGAAGGCGGGCGCCGTGGCGGCGGTGGCGGTCGATCCGCTCGTCCTCGGCAAGAACGTTTACGCCCAGGTCTGCGCCGCGTGCCATCAGCCGACCGGGTTGGGCCTGCCGCCGGCGTTTCCGCCGCTGGCCGGTTCCGAGTGGGTTTCCGGTTCCGAGGAGCGGCTGATCCGCATCGTGCTGCACGGCCTCCAGGGTCCGATCAAGGTCAAGGGCGTCGAGTATGTTGGCGCGATGCCGGCGGCTGGTCCGGGTTCGGGTTACAATCTGAGTCCCGAGAAGGTCGCCGCGGTGCTGACCTACATCCGCAAGGAGTGGGGTGGCATTGAGACGCCGACGGCGGCCGCCAAGGTGGCCGAGGTGCGGGGCAAGGAAGGCAATCGCCAGCCCTGGACCGCGGCCGAGCTCGAGAAGATCCCGTAAGGCGGAGCGCATCCGCCAAGGCTTCCGCCTCCGCCAAGGCTACGGCGGACTAGACGGCGGACGGGAGGCGTATCGGGGATTGTTGTAGATGACATGAAGCCGACAGGCTGGCGCAGGGCGCTAACCTGTCGGCTGTATGCTCACAACTAACACTGACAAGCTAGAGGCTAATTCCACGACGGCCAAGGTCGGAGTGGTCAAAATCGGGCA
>VHCY01000146.1 GCA_016871595.1 Verrucomicrobiota bacterium | reverse complement strand
CGTGCATCAGGCGGGCCACGGGCCCAAGCCAAGGTCGCAATCATCCCCTCTCCCGCCGGTGCCGCCGCACCCGCACCCCGCCAGGGGCTTCCCAACCCGCGCCCTCGCGCGCACCCTACTCACCCAGACATTGCTTTAAAAAGAAACCAACCAATCCCCCTTCGGCCTTGACCAAGCCGGCTTCATAGCAGCTGGGGCGCGACGCCCCGGGGATTGAAAGCTGCACCCAATACCGCGGAGCGATCCTCGCCCAAGCTGGCTTGGGTTCGGTCTTCGATGACCGCGCCTGCCCGCCTTCGCCAAGGCTTCCACCTCCGCCAAGGCTTCCACCTCCGCCAAGGCTACGGCGGACGAGACGGCGGACGAGACGGCGGACAAAACGGCGGGCAGGCGCGCGCCAGCTACACCAAACCGACGGGTGATGTTACCTGCCCCCCCGGTCGGAAGACCAAACCGACTCAACCGCCAGCGGGGCCGTGCACTCGGCGCCCGTCCACCCACGTCTCCAGCACCCGCGTCGCACGCAGGTCGTCGTCCGGGCATTGGAGGAGGTCGCGGTCCACGATGATGAAGTCCGCCCGCTTGCCCGGCTCCAACGAACCAATCTCGGCCTCCCAGCGCAGCAGGTAGGCATTGTTCCGGGTGTAGAACTCGATCGCCTGCCGCCGCGTGAGCGCCTCCTCCGGGTGCAACCGACCCTCGTGCCAGCGCGCGCGCCGCGTCACGGTCGTCCACATCGCCAAAAACGGATTGTACGGGTTGATCGCCCGGAGATCGCCGATCTTGAGCATATGGTCCGAACCGCCCCCGGCCACCCCCCCCGCCGCAAAGATCGAGCGTAGGGGCTGGAAGTAACGCAACCGATCGTAGCCGAACTGGCCCACCAAGGTCCGGGTGTCCAAATACAGCCAGATGGGCTGGATATCCAGAACCACGCCCAGCCGCGCCGCCTCCAGCACGCCCTCGCGCGTCATAAAGTTCGAATGGGTGATGCCCATCCGCAGCGGCTTCAGCGGAATCTCCCGGTCAACCGCCGCGTAGGCCTCCAGCAAGGTCATCCCCGCCGCGTCGCCCACCGCGTGCGCCGTGAACTGCATCCCGTGCCCCGCCACCCGCCGCACCATCTCGCGCAGGCGGTCCGGCGGGACGTTCAGCACGCCGCGGTAGGCGTCGTCCCGGATCCCGTAGGCCTCGTTGCGGCCCCACGGCTGCAGCATATAGGCGCTGCCGGTCAGCATCCCGCCATCCAGCCAGATCTTGGTGCCCAGCAGGCGCAGCCACGGGTGCTCGCCGCGCAAGGGGCTGGCCGCGATCTGGTCGATCGCCGTCAGGATCGAGGCCATCGGGCCCACGGTCGGGAAGGTCTGCGACAACGCCACGCGCACGGTCAGGCCGTCCCGGTCCCGCAGGGCCTCATAGTCGCGGATGGAGGACGGCGACGCGCCCCGGTCCGCCACGGTGGTGAAGCCGATCCGGTTGTAATCACGGAACAGCGCCTGCAGGCGCGACTGCTGCTCGGCCCGCGGGATCGCCCGGGCGGACGGGGTCTTGATGTACCGGCCCAGTCCCCGCGTCAGGCCGTTCGGCTCGCCCGCCGCATCCAGTTCCAGATGCCCCGGCCCGCCATCGGTCACCTTGAACTCCCGGGTGAACCCGCACAGGCGCAGGGCGAGCGAGTTCAACATATTGTCCGGGCCGGTCCGGAAGTTCACCGGATGCCGCGGCGCCGCCGCATCCAACTCGGCCCGGGTGGGGTACCGCGACTCGCGCAGGCGGGTGATGAACACCTGCGAGGTCTGGATCCACTCGCCGGCCGGCACCACCTGCGCCCGCGCCCGGATGTAGGCGAGGACGTCCGCGATGGTCTCCATATCGGGCACCTCGTGGTCGGCCTCGAACACCGCCGCCGCGGGCGCGTGGACGTGCGAATCGATCAGCCCCGGCAACAGCATCCGGCCCCCCAGCTCGTGCACCGTCGTGCGCCCCGGCGCCGCCAAGGCGCGGATGCTGGCCGTGGAACCGGTGGCCACCACCCGGCCCCCGCGGATGGCGAGGGCCTCGTGCACGGCGAAGCCGGCATCCACCGCCAGCACCTTCCCGCCCACGAAGACGGCATCCGGCGGCGCCTCCGCCCCGGAGGCCAGCAGGGCGGGGCACAGCAGCAGGCAGAGGCGCGATAGGGCGCGGGCCGGGGAGCTCATTGGGGTGCAGGGTAAGGGTTCAGAAGCCGGCCGCCTGGCCGTCCTTGCGGCTTTCGCTGGCGCCCAGGAAAACGCGGTTCCGCGCGTCCCAGCCGATTGCCTGGTAGCCGCCGAAGCCGCCGAGGTCCGTCCGGATATCGTGGCCGCGCCGCTTCAGCTCGGCCCGCGTCGCCCACGGCACCCCGCTCTCGAGGAACACGTGGCCGCCGGTGGTCATCCGCGGCTCATTGTAATCGGTCGAACCCTCGTGCTGCCAGCGCGCGGCATCGCCCGCCTCCTGCAGGTTCATCCCGTGATCGATCAGGTTGACCACAATCTGGACGTGCCCCTGCGGCTGCATCGCGCCGCCCATCACGCCGAAGCTCAGCCACGGCCGGCCCTCCTTGGTCACCATCGCGGGGATGATGGTGTGGAACGGCCGCTTGGCCGGGGCGTAATCGTTGGCGTGGCCCTCCTGCAGGGTGAACATCTCCCCGCGGTTCTGGAACCCGAAGCCGAGGCCCGGCACGACCACGCCGGCCCCCATCCCCCGGTAATTGCTCTGGATCAACGAGACCAGGTTCCCCTCGGCATCCGCCGTCGTCAGGTAAATGGTGTCCCCGTCCTGCAGCGCCGGGTTGCCCGCGTCATAGGTCCGCGCCGCCTTGTCCGGGCGGATCAGCGCGCGCCGCTGGGCCGCGTACTCCTTCGAGAGGAGGCCGCGCAGCGGGATGCGGGAGAAGGCGGGGTCCGCGTAGAACTTCGCCCGGTCCTCGAAGGCCAGCTTCTTGGCCTCGATCATCACGTGCAGGGCTTCCGCCGAATTGAAGCCCATCGCCTTCAAGTCGTAGCCCTCGAGGATGTTCAACATCTGCAGCGCCGCGATGCCCTGGCCGTTCGGCGGCAGCTCGTGGACGTCGTAGCCGCGGTAATTGACCGAGACGGGATCGACCCAGTCCGAGGTGTGCGCCACCAGGTCCTCTTTCCGCAGCCAGCCGCCCTGGGCCCGGAAGAAGGCGTCGATGCGGTCCGCGATCGCGCCCCGGTAGAAGGCATCGCGCCCGCCGGTGGCGATCGCCGCGAGGGTCTCGGCGAGGTCCGGGTTGCGGAAAACCTCGCCCTTGGCCGGCGCGCGTCCGCCCGGGGCGAAGGTGGCCGCGAAGGCCCCCGGTTCCGGCGACAGCAGCGGCACGCTCCGCGCCCAGCCGTCCGCGATGACCTCGGTCACGGGAAAGCCCTCGCGGGCGTAGCGGATGGTCGGCGCCAGCACCTCCGCCCACGGCAGGCGGCCGAAGCGCCCGTGCAGAGCGGCCCAGCCGTCGACGCAGCCCGGGACCGAGACGGGCAGGAGGCCGCGCGGGGGGATGGTGGTGCGGCCAAGGCGCTGCAGCTCGGCCAGCAGTTGCTCCTTGCTGAGCCCGCGGGGCGAGCGGCCGGAGGCGTTCAGGCCGTGCAGCCGCCCGGTCTTCGCCTCGTAGACGATCGCGAACAGGTCCCCGCCGATCCCGCACCCGGTGGGCTCCATCAGCCCGAGGGCGGCGTTGGCGGCGATCGCGGCATCGACCGCGGAACCGCCGCGGCGGAGGACGTCGAGGCCGATCTGGGTCGCCAGCGGCTGGCTGGTGCAGACCATCCCGTGGCGGGCGATGACCTCGGAACGGGTGGCGAAGGGGCGTCCGGTGATGCGGTCCACTTGGGCGGGCAGGCTGGGGGCAAGGGTCAAGAGGAGCGCGGCCGCGACGGGGACGCGCAGGGCGGGGGGCATGGGCGGACCGTGCGGGTTCCGCGGCCCGGGGTCAAACCGCGGCGTGCGCGGCCGAATGCCTTTGCGGTCCCGCACCGCCTGTGCCTCCGTGCGGCCCCCGATGCCCAACGCCCTCGCCGCCGAAAAGTCCCCGTACCTCCTCCAGCACGCCGACCAGCCGGTCGAGTGGCTGCCGTGGGGCGAGGCCGCCTTCGCCCGCGCCCGCGCCGAGGACCGCCCGATCTTCCTCAGCATCGGCTATTCCACCTGCCACTGGTGCCACGTGATGGCGCACGAGTCGTTCGATGACCCGGAGATCGCCGCCGCCCTCAACGCGGGCTTCATCCCGGTGAAGGTGGACCGCGAGGAGCGCCCGGATGTGGACAAGATCTATATGACTTACGTGCAGGCCGTGACAGGCCGCGGGGGCTGGCCGTTGAGCGTGTGGCTCACGCCGGACCTGAAGCCGTTTTATGGCGGCACCTATTTCCCGCCCAAGGACCTGCCGGCGCGCCCGGGTTTTCCCCGCGTGCTCGCGGCGTTGAGCAAAGGCTGGCGGGAAGACCGCGCCAAGCTGCTGGCCGAGGGCGACCGGGCGCTGGAGGCGATCCGCGGCCAGATTGCCGCGGAGGCGGCTCCGCCCGAAGGCGAGGATAAGCCCTTGTTCGAACGGGCCGGGACGGCGTTCGACGCGGCCTTCCGCCACGCGGTCGAGACCTTCGATCCCGAGCACGGTGGCTTCGGGGGCGCCCCCAAGTTCCCGCGCCCCGCGCAGCTCGCGTTCCTCCTCCGCGCGGCCGCCCTCCAGGGCCCCGCCAGCGAGGCCGGCGCCGAGGCGATCCGCTTGGTGACCGCCACGCTGCAGGCGATGGCCCGTGGCGGCATCCACGACCACGTCGGGGGTGGCTACCATCGCTACGCGGTCGATGGCGGCTGGTTCGTCCCCCATTTCGAGAAGATGCTCTATGACCAGGCCCAGATCTCCGTGGTCTGCCTGGAAGCCCGCTGCGCCACCGGAGACGAGCGCTACGCCTGGATGGCCCGCGACATTCTCGGCTACGTCGAGCGCGACCTCACCAGCCCGGGCGGGGCCTGCTTCACGGCCGAGGACGCCGATTCCGCGGACGCCCAAGGCCACCTGACCGAAGGCGCATTCTACCTGTGGAGCGCCGCGCAGCTCCGCGGGCTCCTCGGGCCCGATTTCCCGCTGCTCGCGGCGCACTTCGGCGTGCAGGACGACGGCAACGTCCCCAACGAACTCGACCCGCAGGGGGAATTCCGCGGCGGCAACATTCTCGCCCAGGTCCGACCCCTCGCCGCGACCGCCGCCCAGCTTCAGCTTGATCCCGCCTCGGCGAACGACCGGCTGGTGCTGCTGCTCGAGCGCCTCCGGGAGGCCCGCCGCGCCCGGCCCCGGCCTCATCTGGACGACAAGATCCTCGCCGGCCCCAACGGCCTGATGCTCTCCGCCCTGGCCCTGGCCCACCGCACGCTGGGCGACGGGGGTCGTTACCTTGCCGCCGCCACGCGCATCGCCGAATTCCTCCGGCGGGAGATGCACGATGAGGCCACCGCTACCCTCTACCGGGTCTGGCGCGCGCCCGCGCCGGCCGACCCCTGCGGGGGCCGGGGCTCCACGCCCGCCTTTGCCGAGGACTACGCGGCGGTCATCCAGGGCCTGCTCGACCTGTACGAGGCCGGGTTCGAGGTCCGCTGGCTCCAGTGGGCCGAACGCCTGCAGGCGCGGATGGACGCCCGGTTCTGGGACGAGGCCGCCGGGGGCTACTTCAACTCGGCCGCCGACGATCCCTCCTTGGTCCTGCGCCTCAAGGAGGACTATGACGGCGCGGAACCCGCCCCGAGCAGCGTCGCCGCCCTCAATTTGCTCCGGCTGGGCGCCCTACTGGGCAAGGACGCGGGGTATCGGGAGCGCGGCGTCCGCACGATCGAGGCGTTCCGCGGCCGCTGGGAACGGGCCCCGCACGCCGTCCCGCAGCTCCTGTGCGCGTTCGAGCTGGGCCTGGAGTCCCCGCGCCTTGTGGTGCTGGCCGGCGATCCGGCGGACCCCGCCTTCCACGCCCTTGCAGCGGTGGTCGCGGAAAGTTTCGGCCCGCGCCGGAACGTCCTGGCCGCCGATGGCGGCGAGGGTCAGCGCTGGCTGGCGGAACGGGCCCCGTGGCTCGCCGAGCTCCGGCCCCCGGGCGGCCGGCCGGCGGCCTTTGTCTGTGAGGACGAGCGCTGCCTGCCGCCGGTCGTGGATCCGGCCGCCCTGCGGGACCTGCTGGCGGTGCCGGCCGGGAGGAGCGAGGCGCCATGAGCGAGGAACGCCTGCTACGCCTCGAGGAGAAGATCGCGTACCTGGAGCGGCACGTCACCGCCCAGGATCGCGCGATGCTGGAGCTGACCGAGGAACTGGACGCCCTCCGCCGCGAGCTGGGGCGGGTGCGCGAGGCGAGGGCCGACGCGGGTGCGGCGCCGGAGGCCGCGGACGAGCGGCCGCCGCATTACTAATGCCGGAGCGACCGGCGCCCGAGCTCTTAGCTCAGAACGAGGCGGTGACTTCCTGGAGGTAGCCGGGATCGAGCACCTGTTCGCCCAAGGCGGAACACTCGAGCTCGTCGTTCTTGTACAAGCGAAAGCGGATCGGCCCGCCGGCCTCGGCCGTTTCCCAACGCCACTTTCCGATCGAGATGAACTGCAGCGGGACGCCGCGTTCCCAACTCAGGCCCGGCCCCTCCCCCCGAATGAACAATCGGTTCCCGATGCCGATGTAAGCGGTGGCGAGCAACCGCGTCGCACCGTCTGAAGTGAGGGTTCGCTCGACCGAAGCTGGCGCCGCCGGCGGGCTGTCCTCGAAGCCGAGCTCCAGCGCCGGCTCGGGCTCCGACCGGCGGGCGGCCCGCTTGCGCGGCAGAGCCGCTGGCGGGGGCAACTCCGGTTCGCTAGGTGCGACCATTGGGCCAGGGGCAGGTGACTGTTGCTCC
>VHCY01000145.1 GCA_016871595.1 Verrucomicrobiota bacterium | reverse complement strand
GCCGGCTACGCGCTCACCACCCAGTACAACGGCGGCTTCGCGAAGGTGAAGGGTATCGAGATCGGCTACAACCAGCAGTTCACCTTCCTGCCCGGCTGGCTGAGCGGGTTCGGGGCCTACGCCAACCTCACCCGGATGCAGGCCGAGGGGAACTACGGCACCGGCAGCGCGATCGCCCTCGCGCCCAACCCGCGCGTCGCCGGCTTCAACCCGTTCATCGCGAACGTCGGCGTCTCCTACATCCGCCGCCAGCTGAACCTCCGGGTGCAGTACAGCTACCTCGGCCGCTACCTCGTCGGCTTCAACGCGAACGAGTCCCGCGCCACCTACGCCGCGGCCCGCCCGACGCTGGACGTGAAGACCCTCTACAACCTCAACCGGAACTACAGCGTGTACCTGGACATCGTGAACGTCCTGATGAACCCGGACCGGGAACGCCAGTTCGGGTACGGGCGGCCGCAGGTCACCCACCTGATGGTGCCGCAGGTTTTCGGCGGGGTGAACGGCCGCTGGTGATGCCGGGGCGACGGGCGCAGCTCCTCGCGGCATTCCTCGCGGCGGCCCCCGTCGCGCCCGCCGCCGCGCCGGCCGCCACGAATGTCCTCCTGATTCTGGCCGACGACCTGCGGCCCGACGCCCCCGGTTTTGCCGGTGTCCGCGACGCGCGCACGCCCCACCTCGACGCCCTGGCCCGGGGCGGGGCCGTTTTCCCGCGCGCGACCTGCAGTTACCCCATCTGCCACGTCAGCCGCTCGGAACTGCTCTCCGGCCAACTCGCGCTCGGCCGCCCGGGACAGGGCGCTCCCGGAGGGCCCGTCGCCTTCGACCCGGCCAGCCCGCTCCTCCCGGCTCGGCTCGCCGACGCCGGCTGGCACACGGTCCACGCCGGCAAGTGGCACGTAGCCGGAACGCCGGCGCAACGCGGGTTCCGCGAGACCGCCGGGATGTTCAGTGGCGGGGGCGCCGCGGGGAAACCAGCCGCCGTCGAACGCACGCCCACCGGCCGCGAGGTGACCGGTTACCGTGGCTGGACCTTCAAGGATGCGGCGGGCCGCCCCCAACCCGAGCTCGGCGTGGGCCTCACCCCGGAAACCGACCGGATCATCACGGCCCGCGCGGCGGAGGCGATCGGGCGCCTGCGGGACCGGCCCTTTTTCCTCCAGGTGAACCTCACCGCGCCGCACGACCCGCTGCTCGCGCCACCCGGCAGCAGCCGCCGCCCCGAACCCGGGTTGCCCGCGAATTTCCGGACGGCGCCCGCCTTCGAGACCGGCAACGCCGGCGGACGCGATGAGCGCATCCTGCCCGCGCCGCGGACCCCGGAAGCCGTGCGCGCGGAGCGGGAGCTGTACTTCCGCCTGGTCGAGGAGGTGGACCACAACGTGGGAGAACTGCTCGCGGCGCTCGCCGCCGCCGGGCTCCTTGAGCGCACGCTGGTGCTCTTCTCGAGCGACAACGGGCTTGCCCTCGGCAGCCACGGGCTGATGGGCAAGCAGAACCAGTACGAGCATTCGTTCAACGTGCCTCTGGTCCTGGCCGGGCCGGGGGTTCCCGCCGGTCGCCGCTTCGCCGCGCAATGTTACCTGCGGGACCTCTACCCGACCCTTTGCGACCTGCTGGGTCTAGGCACCCCGGCCGGACTCGACGGCAGGAGCCTCCTCCCCGTGCTTCGCGGTGAACGCACGGAGATCCACGAGGCCGTCTTCGGTTACTTCACCGACACCCAGCGGATGATCCGCACCGCGGACGGCTGGAAACTCATCTGGTATCCCGCGATCCAGCGCACGGAGCTGTTCCACCTCAACGGAGATCCGGAAGAGCTCCACGACCTCGCCGGCGAGCCCGCCCACGCCGCTCGGCTCGCGGACCTCCGCACCCGGCTAGGCGCCTGGCAGCTCCAGCACCGCGATCCCGCGCCGCCGGCCGTTCCCCGCCCTTGATGCGCCGCGCCACCTTTCTCCTCTGGCTGCTTGCCGCGGCGTCCGCCCCGGCCGCGGACGCGCCGCTCGATTACAACCGCGACGTCCGCCCGTTGCTCTCCAATCGCTGTTTCAAGTGCCACGGCCCGGACGCGGCCGCGCGCCGCGGGAAATTCCGCCTGGATGTCCGCGAGGAGGCCCTGGCCCCGCGCGACGGACTCGTCCGCCTCGCCCCCGGAAGGCCGGACGAAAGCGAGCTGATGCTGCGAATCCTCTCGCCCCACGCCGACGAGGTGATGCCCCCGCCCGACGACGGCGGCCGACCGCTTTCCCCCGCCGAACAGGCCCTCATCCGGCGTTGGATCGCGGAGGGCGCGCCTTACGCGCCGCACTGGTCCCTCGTGCCCCCGCGGAATGCCGCCCCACCCGCGACCCGAGAAGTCACTTGGCCCGTCCACGACCTGGATCGGTTCGTGCTCGCCCGGCTGGAGCGCGAGGGCCTCTCGCCCGCGCCCGTCGCCGCCCCCGCGACGCTGCTCCGCCGGGTCAGCCTCGACCTGACCGGTCTGCCGCCGACGCCCGCCGATCTGGACCGTTTTCTCGCCGATCCCTCGCCCGCGGCCTACGCGCGGGAGGTGGACCGCCTCCTGGCCTCCCCGGCCTTCGGGGAGCGGATGGCGGTCGACTGGCTCGACGCCGCGCGCTACGCGGACACCAACGGTTTTTTCCGCGACAACACGCGGCAGGCCTGGCCTTGGCGGGACTGGGTCGTGGACGCCTTCAACCGCAACCTGCCCTTCGACCAGTTCACCCTGGAGCAACTCGCGGGTGACCTCCTGCCCGAGCCCTCGCAGGCCCAGCGGATCGCCACTGGCTTCAACCGCAACCACGGGGTGAGCGGGGAGACGGGCATCATCGATGAGGAGTACCGCGTGGAGTACGTCGCCGACCGCGTGGAGACCACCGCCACCGTCTGGCTGGGACTCACGCTCGGCTGCGCCCGTTGCCACGATCACAAGTACGACCCGATCTCGCAGCGGGAATACTTCGGCCTCTTCGCCTACTTCAACGGCGGGGTGGAGCGCGGCCTGGTCAACCCGGACGACCCTCCGCCCGTGCTCGATGTCACCACCCCAGGGCAGAAGACCCGGTTGGCGGAGCTCCGCCAGGCCCGCACGGCCGCGGAACGGGAGCTCAAAGTGGTGCTGGAGCCCACGGAATCGGCGCGCGAGGCGTGGACGCGGCGGGCCGCGGCGGAACTCGGGGCGCCCCCCGACACGCCGCTGGCCAGGCACGATTTCGAGCCCCCGGGGTCGGAGCCGGCCCCGGGCGGCGTCGCCGGCACCGTGCACGGTTACCTCAACCACGAGGGCGGGGTCGTCGGGGAGGCGGCGACGTTCGACGGGACGCAGCACGTGGAATTTCCCGCGGACACCCCGCTTTCGGCGGCACAGCCCTGGACCCTCAGCCTCTGGGTGCGACCCTCCAACTCCCTCGTCTGCCTGCTCGCCAAGATCGAACCCGCCGGCGACCGGACCGGGGTGGAGGTCCTCTGGGCCAAGGGACAAATCCAGGTCAACCTCGTCGACCGCTGGGTCGCCAGCGCCCTGGAGGTGCAGACCCGTGACCCGGTGCGTCGCGGTGACTGGACGCACCTCGTCATCACCTATGACGCGAGCCGGCGCGCCGCCGGGCTGCGGGTCTACGCCGACGGGCGCGAGGCGCCGCTGCAAATCACGCGGGATAACCTCGCCGGACCGGCGGTCAACGCGCTCCCCCTGCGCCTCGGCCGGCGCGACAGCGGGCTGGGCTATTACGGACAGATGGATCAGTTCCGCCTGCTGGGCCGCGCGCTTTCCCCCGCGGAGGTGCGGACCTGGTACTGGGGTGAGCGACTGGCGCGTCCGCTGGCCGCCGCGGCCGGCGCGCGCGACGCCCGGGCCCGCGATCTGCTCGTGGACTGCTTCGTCGAGCGCGAGGGAGCCCCGGCCCTGCGCGCCGCCCACGCGGCCGCCGCGGCGGCACGCGCGTCGGAGGAGGAGTTCCGGGCGCAGTTGCCCAAGGCCCTCGTGATGCAGGAAGCCGCGCAGCCGCGCCCCACCCGCGTGCTCCTCCGCGGCCAATACGACGCGCCCGGGGAGGAGGTTCGGCCGGGGGTGCCCGCCGTGCTGCCGCCGCTGCCCGGGGATGCGCCCGCCAACCGGCTGGGTCTCGCGCGCTGGCTGGTCCGGCCGGATCATCCCCTGACCGCCCGGGTCGCGGTGAACCGGCTCTGGGCGCTCTGCTTCGGCGAGGGCCTGGTCGCGACCGCCAACGATTTCGGGGCCCAAGGCGCGCTCCCCACCCATCCTGAGCTGCTCGACTGGCTGGCGACCCGCTACGTGGCTTCCGGGTGGGACACCAAGGCGCTGCTGCGCCTGCTCGTGACCAGCGCGACGTACCGCCAGAGCTCCGTTGCGCCGCCCGCGCTGCGGCAGCGGGATCCGGCCAATCAGCTCCTCGCCCGCGCGCCGAGCTTCCGGCTTCCCGCGGAAATGATCCGGGATCAGGCCCTCGCCGCGTCGGGCCTGCTCGTCGCGCGAGTGGGCGGACCGCCGGTGAAGCCCTACCAGCCGCCGGGCCTCTGGGAAGCCGTCTCCTACAACGGCGAACTCACCTATGAGATCGATCCGGGCGAGGGCCGCTGGCGGCGTTCGCTCTACACCTTCTGGAAGCGGACCGCGCCGCCGCCCGCGCTGCAGATCCTGGACGGTCCCACCCGCGAGACCTGTGTCGTCTCCCGCCCGCGGACCAACACGCCGCTGCAGGCCCTGCTGCTGCTCAACGACGAGGGCTACGTCGAGGCCGCCCGCGCGCTCGCGGCCCGCGTGCTGGCCCCGCCTAGAAGGAACGACCGCGCCCGCGGCACCGAACTATTCCGTCTCGTCGTCGCCCGCGCCCCCGACCCGGAGGAACTCGCCGCGGTGGAGGGACTGCTCACCCGCCAGCTGCGCCGCTACCGGGACGATCCCGCCGCCGCCCGACGCCTCGCCGGCGTGGGCGTCGCTCCGGCCGGCCGCGACCGGGATCCGGCGGAGCTCGCCGCGTGGACCGCCGTCGCCCAGACTGTGCTGAATCTCGACGAGGCGGTCACCCGCCGCTGAACGATGCCCGCCGCTCCCCAGCCCCATCTGCCGCCCGGCAACCTCGCGCTGACCCGCCGGCAGCTCCTTGGCCGCACCGCGACCGGCATCGGCTCCCTGGCGCTGGCCTCCCTCCTGCGGCCCGGCTTGCTGGCCGGCGCCCCCGCGGCGCCGCACTTCGCGCCCAAGGCGAAGCGGGTGATCTACCTCTTCATGCACGGCGGGCCCTCGCAGCTCGACCTGTTCGACCACAAGCCGGACCTGCGGCGCCGGCACGGCGAGGAGTTGCCCGCCTCGCTCCGCGGGACGCAGCGCCTCACGGGGATGACAAGCGGGCAGAAGGCGTTCCCCGTCACGGCTTCGCTCTTCCAGTTCGCCCGGCACGGCCGCAGCGGCGCCTGGGTGAGCGAGCTCCTGCCCCACACCGCCGGCATCGTGGACGAGCTCTGCTTCATCCGCTCGATGCACACCGAGGCGATCAACCACGATCCCGCCGTCACGCTGCTGCAGACCGGGCACCAGCAACCCGGCCGGCCGAGTTTCGGTTCCTGGGCGAGCTACGGCCTCGGGAGCGAGAACCGGGACCTGCCCGCCTTCACCGTGCTCCTCTCGCGCGGCAGTGCCGCCCGGCCCGCGGACCCGCTCTACGCCCGCCTCTGGGGCTCCGGCTTCCTCCCCTCGAACCATCAGGGCGTCGGTTTCCGCAGCGCGGGTGATCCCGTGCTTTACCTCTCCAACCCGCCGGGCCTCGACGCCGCCACGCGCCGCGACCAGCTCGACACCCTCGCGGCCCTGAACCGGCGGGCGGCGGAACGCCAACTCGACCCCGAGATCGAGACCCGCGTGGCGCAGTACGAGATGGCGTACCGGATGCAGGCGTCGGTGCCCGGCCTGCTCGACCTGGGTGACGAGCCCGCGCGTAGCTTCGAGGCCTACGGGCCGCAGTCGCGCGTGCCCGGCACCTTCGCCGCGAACTGCCTCCTGGCCCGCCGCCTCGCCGAGCGGGGGGTGCGGTTCATCCAGCTCTACCACCGCGGCTGGGACCAGCACTACAACCTGCCCAGCGACCTCCGCCTGCAGGCGGGCGACGTCGACCAGCCCGGGGCGGCGCTCGTGCGCGACCTGAAACAGCGCGGCCTGCTCGACGACACGCTGGTCATCTGGGGCGGGGAATTCGGCCGGACCACCTACAGCCAGGGACGCCTCGAGGCGGCCAACTACGGTCGCGACCACCACGGCGGCTGCTTCACCCTGTGGCTGGCCGGCGGCGGCGTGAAGCCCGGCTACATCCACGGCGAGACCGACGAATTCTGCTACCAGGTGACCCGCGACCCGGTGCACGTCCACGACCTCAACGCGACGCTGCTCCACCTGCTCGGCCTCGACCACACGCGGCTCACGTACCGTTTCCAGGGCCGGGACTACCGCCTGACCGACGTCCACGGCCGCGTGATCCAACCCGTACTCGCCTGAACTTTCCCGTATGCTCCCGTACCGGCTCCTGCTTCCCTGTTCGCTCCTCCTGCTCCTGCCTGCCGCGCACGCCGGGGCCCCGGCCGCCGAACCGCCGCGCTTCACGCCGGAGCTCGAGGACTTTGTGCGGCACTTCAAGCCGGGCGGGCAGGACTTCGCCGGCCAGGCGCGCGTGCTCCCGCCGGAGGAGAGCGTGCGGCGGATGCAGGTGCCCGAGGGTTACGCGGTGGAGCTCGTCGCCAGCGAGCCCGCGGTGCGCCAGCCCATCGACCTGCGCTTCGACGCCCGCGGCCGGCTCTGGGTCGTCCAATACCTGCAGTACCCCTTCCCGGCCGGCCTGACCGTCACCGCCTACGACCAGTACATCCGCGCGGAATTCGACCGGGTGCCGCCCCCGCCGCCCC
>VHCY01000144.1 GCA_016871595.1 Verrucomicrobiota bacterium | reverse complement strand
CGGCATCTCGTATTCGCGGGTGAAGACGTAGCTGCCGGTCCACTCGGTGTTCGCCAGCTTCCACACCCACTCGTTGAAGTTGCCGGAGCACACGACCGCCGCGTACCGCTCCAGCAGGGCCGGCACGCGCACCGCCGTGGCGCCGCCGTAGGATAGGCCGTAAAAGCCGATCCGGCCCGCGTCCACCGCCGGCAGCGTCCCCAGCCAGTCAAGGATCGCGGCGTGCTGGGCCGTGATCAGGGAAAACAGGCTGAGCCCGAGCGGATGGGCGAGCCGCTGCAATTGCCGGAATTCCGGCCCCCGGTACAGGTTGTGCGGCGCGAAGACGATGAATCCCCGCTCCGCCAGCCGCGCCGCGAAGGCCCGGTACGTCGCGAAGGTGCGGCTGGCCGGGTCCTCCTCCCAGAGGTCCGACGGCAAGCCCTCCAGGCCGTGCTGGGCGACGACCACCGGTCGCTTCTCCCCGGGCCGCAGCCCGCGCGGCAGCAACAGGTGCCCCCAGGCGAACGGAGCGTCTGCGCGCTCGAGGACCACCTCGTGGACAGCCCAGGCCGCCCGCTCCGCCAACGGCCGGGCCCGGACGCGGCCCGGCGCTCCGCTCTCCGGCCACACGCCGATGACCTGCGTGTGAAAGTGCTCGCGGAACGGGACCATCTCCGCTCGCCAACTCGCAGGCTCCCGCGCCTGCACCTTCCGCCACAGGAAATCGTCCCGCGTCCGCTGGGCCGGCAGGATCTGCGCCTGCGCGTGGGCCGCGTGCGCCGCGACCACCTCGCGCTGGAGGCGCGGGCGATCCAGGAGCGCGCGTCTGACCTCGGGTGCTGGCCCTGACGGGACCAGTCCCAGTTCCGCCCCACCGAGTTGGCGCAGGAAGGCCCCGAGCGCCGCCGGCCCCAGCGGCGCGCCCCCGTTCCCGGTGGGCACGATCAGCTGCAGGTGCGACGCCCACGGCCCGGCGCGCTCGGCGGCCCGCGCGAGTTCCCGCCGCACCTCGGGTCCGGACGCGGACGTCAGGCGTCCCGGCGCGGCTCCGGCGCGCCCGGGACGTGGCTCCGGCGGCCCCGCGATCTCAGGTCCCGCGGCCGCCTCGACGACCAGTTTCCGCGGCAAGATCAGTCGGGCCAGCTCCGCGTCGCCGAACTCCCTCAGGTAGCCGAAGAGGTTGCGATAAATGGGCTCCTCCGCGAGTCGCTCGCGCGGACCGAAGTAGCCGCTGACGAGCGCCGCGGCGAACCGGGTGTCCAGGGCGGCCGAGAAGAGGGCGAGGAGGCCGCCCTCGCCCCAGCCGGCGACCCCCACCGGCAGCCCATCGCCCCGCCGCTCCCAGGCGTCGACGGCGGCCCGGGCCTGCTGCACCTCGTAACCGACGGGATGGCGGCCCAGCGGGAATGCCTGCCGGTAGATCCATTCGCGGTGGGTCTGGTTGGTCAGCCGGCCGATCGCCGGATTGCCGGAATACGTGTCGTCGCGGTCTAGCAGGCGCGGCACGAGGACCTCGCAACCCGCCTCTGCAAGCCGCCGGGCGGCCTGATGCGCAGGATCGAGCCCGGGAACCAGGCCGGCCAGTTGCTCCGGGCTCTGGTCGGCGTCCGGGAACAGCACCACGCGGGCGCGGGCGGTTCCCGTCGGGCGCAGCAGCAGGCCGCGGCCTTCCAGACCGGCGAGGACGGGCCAGCGGACCGCGATGACCGTGTAACCGGGCGCGGCCGCGAGCGGGCCCTCTTCCCCCGCCGCGGCGTCCGCGCGGAATTCCGGGGCGGCTTCCCGTGGGTCGGCGAGGCCGGCCATCCGCGCCAGTCGCGCCCGGTTGGGGGCGAGGGAGGCCTCATAGGCTGCGCGGTCCCGGAAATCCGGCCTCCAGTAGGCCCCGCGACCCGCCAGCACCGCCGGTTGCGCGGCCTCGAGGTGTTGGCGTGCGGCGGCCACGAGTTCCGCGGAGCGGTCCGCGGCCGGCGCAAGGGGCTCCGCCGGGAAGGGTAACACGGTGGCGTCGGCCGCGACCGCGGGACGCACAGCGAACGCGAGGACCAGCGACAGGAACGCAGCCTGGGGCAGGCCGCACGGGGTGGGGGGCATCCCCGCATCCAGCCACGACCCCGGCACGGGCGTCGAACCTTTAGCGGTCCTCCCCCCGCCGCAGCGGGTCCGCGTTCCGCGGTTGACGGGGCGGCGCGCAACGGCATCTGTTGGCGCCTTACCGCGCCGCCCGCGGCGCCGGTTGATTCTCCCTTCAGCCGCCACGTCTGCCCCCGCCGGAAAGCGGGTGCGCGGGGCGGGGGAGGGGAGTTCCTACCCTTGCCCTCCCTTTTCCCCTCCTGTCGCGTGTGCCGCTGGGTGCTGGCCCTGGCCGGACTCCTGCTGGCCGTGCTCTCCGGTCTCCGTTGGGCCGGACAAGGCTGGATCGCCGGGGGCGAGACCCCTGCCGGCGCCGCCTTCCTCCTGGGGCTCCGCTTCGACGCGCGCGTGGTCGCCGCCATTTTGCTGCCGGTCCTGCTGCTGGGCCGGTTCCGGCGCCTGCACGCCTTCGAATCGCGCACGGCGCGGCGCGGATGGTGGGTTTGGCTGGCGCTCTGCTGGGGCGTGCTGGCTCTCCTGTACCTCGCGGACCACCTGCACGTCCGCTACCTTCAGCAGCGGCTCAACGCCTCGGTCCTGGGCTTCCTGGCCGACGCCCGCATCTCCGGGCGGATGATGTGGGAAAGCTACCCGGTGGGGTGGCTGGCGCTCGGCTGGGCCGGGGCCACCGCGCTCGGCGTCGCGCTGACCGTGCGCCTCCACCGGTGGGCCGCGGCCGTTCCCCCCGTCGCTTCCCCCCGGGGCCAATGGCCGTGGGTCGCGGCGCTGGCGGTCGCCGGGATCGTGGCCCTCTACGGCCGCGTCGGCCAATACCCGTTGCGCTGGAGCGACGCTTACGCGCTCCGGGGCGACGCGGGGGCACGCCTCGCGCTGAACCCGGTCGAGTCGTTCCTCAGTTCGCTGAGTTTCCGCGCCACGGGCAGCGATCCCGCGGCGGTGCGGGCCCATCTGCCGCGGATGGCCGCCTACCTCGGGCTTTCGACCCCGCCCGCCGTGGCGACGCCGGCCTTCGCCCGGGTGCAGGCGCCCGCCACGGGCGGCGGCGTTCGCCCGCCGAACGTCGTGCTGGTGATCGCCGAATCCTTCAGCGCCTACAAGAGCTCCCTCTGGGACAACCCGGTCGACACCACCCCGGTGTTCCGCGCCCTCGCCGCCGAGGGGCTCCTCTTCGACCATTGCTTCACCCCGCACTTCGGCACGGCCCGCGGCGTGTGGGCCCTCCTCACCGGCATCCCGGACGTCTCGCCCACCGAGACCGCCAGCCGCAATCCGGCGATGGTGGACCAGCACACCGTCCTCGATGACTTCACGGGCCACGAGCGGTTCTACTTCCTCGGCGGCAGCGCCAGCTGGGCGAACCTCCGGGGCCTCCTCAGCTACAACATCCGCGGCCTCCGCCTGCACGAGCAGGACAGCTTCCGCTCCCCCCGGGTCGACGTCTGGGGCATCAGCGACAAGAACCTCTTCCTCGAGGCCGAAGCCGTGCTCCGGGGCGTGCGGGAACCCTTCTTCGCGATCATCCAGACGGCCGCCAACCACCGGCCCTACACCATCGCCGAGGAGGACCTCGGGGAGTTCCAGCGCCTCGACTTGCCCCCGGCGGAGGTGAGGCGCGCGGGATTCGAGACCCTCGCGGAGCTGAACGCCTTCCGCTATATGGACTTCGCCTTCGGCAAGTTCCTCGCGGCCGCCCGGCAATCCCCGTACTTCCGGGACACGATCTTCGTGTTCATCGGGGATCACGGGATCGGGGGCGATGCCGGCGAACGGCTCCCGCGCGCGTGGACCGAGCAGCACCTCACCCGCTACCACGTGCCGCTGCTGTTCTACGCCCCCGGCCGGATCGCCCCGGCCCGGATCCGCAGCGTAGCCTCAATGGTGGACGTGCTGCCGACAATCGCTGGCCTCGCGGGGGTCACGGTCCGCAACACGACCCTCGGCCGGGACCTGCTCGCGCGGGAGCGCGCGGACGGCGGCGCGGGCAACGTCGCCTTCATCATCGACCACAACGACCGCACGCTCGGCGCCCTTCGCGGCGGATGGTACGGCGTGCAGGACTTCGCCGGCGGCCGCCAGCAGGTCGTGTGGGCGCGGGCGGGCGAACCGGCCCCGGCCGCGATCCCCCCGGGAACACCCGCGGAGCTGCGCGCCTGGAGCGAGGCGTTCCACGAGACTTCCCGCCACCTCCTCCTGCACAACCGCAAGGCCGCCGCCGGCCGGCCGCCCGTGGCCGCTCCCGCCCTATGACCCCGGGTCCCGCGCCTTCCTCCCCGGCCTGCCGCCGCCTTTCGCCCCGGGCCCGCCTCGGCGGGGTGCTGCTCGCCCTCGGCGCCGCCGCCTTCGCCCTCGGCCGCGGCGGCTCCCGCGAATCCGTGGCGCCCACGGGGATCCAGGCCCCGCCCGCGATGGTGGCGGCCGCCGGGTGGACGGACGCTGTGCCGCATTTCGCCCACGGGTGGGTTTCCCCCCCGGCCCATACCCCCTCCGCGCACGGCAGTTCCCTCTGCGTCCTGCCGAGAGGGGATCTCCTGGCCATCTGGTACGGGGGCTCCCGCGAGGGCGGGTCCGACGTCGCCCTGTACACGTCGCGCCTGCCGGTGGCCGGGGGCGGGTGGACCACCCCGCGGATGGAGATGGACCGCGTGATGGCGCAGCAGGAGCTCGACCGCGTGATCAAGAAGGTCGGCAATGCCGTGCTCTTCCCGGACCCGCGCGGCTTGCTCTGGATGGTGTACGTCAGCGTCTCGGTCGGCGGCTGGTCAGGCAGCGCCTTGAACGTGCGCACCTCCGCCGACGAGGGCCGGACCTGGAGCCCGAGCGAGCGCCTCACGCTGAACCCGTTCCTCAATCTCAGCAGCCTCGTGCGCAACAAGCCGATCTTCGCCCGCGACGGGCGCATCGGCCTGCCCGTCTACCACGAGATGGCGGCCAAGTTCCCGCAGATGCTCTGGCTGACCCCCGGGGCCGATGGCCGGCTGGCGGACTACCGCGTGCGCAACCTGCCGGGCCAGGCCGGGCTGATCCAGCCCGCCCTCGTCCCGCTCGACGAGAACCGCGTGCTGATGCTCCTGCGGGACCGCAGCGCCGATCGGCTGATGCACCTTTCGGTGTCGCAGGACGCCGGCTGGACCTGGTCCGACGCGCGCCACACGGGCCTGCCGAACCCCGACGCCGCGGTCGACGGGCTCCGCCTCCGCGATGGGCGCATCCTGATCGTCTATAACCACGCGTCGCGCAGCCGGGAAAACCTGCGTCTGGCCGTCTCCTCCGACCAAGGTCGCACTTGGCGGGCGGGCGCGGTCATCGAGGAGACCCCGTGGGAGGAGTACTCCTATCCGACGCTGGCGGAGGACCGGCAGGGCCGCATCCATCTCACCTACACGTGGCGCCGGGAACGGATCCGCCACGTGAGCTTCAACGTCGCCTGGCTGGACCAGCGTTCGCTGGCGAAGGACCGGGCGAACCTGCCATGAGGGAACAGGCACTCGTCGCGTTCTACGTCCCGGCGGTGATTTTGCTCCTCTGGGCGGGTTTGGCGGCGGTCGCGTGCCGGTTCGCGCCGCACGGCTTCTCCCCGCGGCGCCGGCTGCTTCTCGGCCTCGTCGCCGCCGCATTGGCCTTCCTGCCGGCCGGGGGTGTCCCCCTCTGGGTGCGCGCCTTCAGCTTCCATCCGAACCCCTGTCTGCCGCTGCTCGGCCTCGGGGTGGTGGCTTGGGGACGCGTGGTGCTGGAGCGCTCCTGGTTCGGGCGCGAGGACTGGCTGGCGCTGTGGGGATTCGGCGCGGTCGCGGGCACGGTCCTCTACGGCCACCCGCTGGTGGCGACGGACGTGGACGTGTATTTCTGGGGCTGGGAACGCGGCGTGGCGGCGAGTGTGCTCGGCGCGCTGGCGGTACTGGCGATCGCAGGGGGCTTGCGCGCGGGACTGCTGCTGGTGGCGGCGCTCGCGGCCCTCGGTCTGGACGCCCTGGAATCGCGCAATGCGTGGGACTATGTCATTGATCCCTTTTATTGGCTGCTGAGCCTCGGGATGCTCGCGGCGATTTGGCTGCGGGCGGCCCGCCGTGCCCGTCGCGCGGGCCCCGCGGCGACCGTCAACCCGTGAATTTTTTCCTCCGATGACCACCATCACCCCCGCGCGTCTCGCGCATCTCGTCACCGGGCTGGCCCTCGCGGCCGGCCTGTTCGCCGCCGATCCGGCCCCCAAGAAGGCCCCGCCCCCGCCGCCGCTCCCCGGTGCCGGCACCGGTGGTACCACCCCGCACGCCACCACCAGCGGCGTCATCGGGCCCAACCGCCGCGAGGGCAGCATGATCACCATCACCTATGGCCGTCCGTACGCGGTGCACCCCCGCAAGGGCGGTGAGGCCCGCAAGATCTGGGGCGGCCTGGTGCCGTGGGGCAAGGCGGACCGTTTGGGCGCCGACGAGGCCACCAGCATCATCCTCCAGCACGCGATCGAGACCGGCGGGACCACCATTCCGGCGGGCGTTTACACCCTGTACCTCATTCCCCAGGAGGGCGAGGGCTCGAAGCTGGCCTTCAGCCGCAGCATCGGCAAGTGGGGCGTCCCGGTGGACGAGGCCAATGACCAGGCGCGCGTGCCGCTCAAGAAGACGGCGCTGGATCGCAACGTGGAGCAGTTGACCATCTCCGTGCAGAACACTCCGCCGCAAAGCCTGAGCGGGGTGATCCGCATCCAGTGGGAAAAGACCGAGTTCGCGCTGCCGTTCACGGTGAAGAAGTGACCGCCGCACTGCGCGCTTGACGCGTCGGCGATTTCGCCGACGCTCTTGCGTTCAGTTTTCGCCCTCATCGTCTATCGGTTAGGACAGGAGATTCTCAATCTTCAAAGCGGGGTTCGATTCCCCG
>VHCY01000143.1 GCA_016871595.1 Verrucomicrobiota bacterium | reverse complement strand
AGGCGGCCTCGGCCCGCGCCTGGCAATCGCTGTAGGCGCGGAAGTCCGCGAGGACCATATAGGGGTCGCCCCCGTGGAGGAGGCTGTCGTGGAGCAGCGAGAAGGCTCCGTGCTCCCCCGGCGTGAAGTAATCGCTGCCGATCCAGTCGATCACGGCGCGCAGTTCCTCGTCCGCCTGGTAGCGGGACCAGGGCTGATAGCCGCTGGCGCGCAGCGCCTCGACCTCCTCGACGGTGAGCCCGAAGATGAAGATGTTGTCGTCGCCGACCTCCTCGCGGATTTCGACGTTGGCGCCATCGAGGGTGCCGATGGTGAGGGCACCGTTGAGCGAAAGCTTCATATTGCCGGTGCCCGAGGCCTCCTTGCCGGCGGTGGAGATCTGTTCCGAGAGGTCCGCGGCGGGGATGATGCGCTCGGCGAGCGAGACGCGGTAATTCGGGAGGAAGGCGACCTTGAGCTTCCCGTTGAGGCGGGCGTCACCGTTGATGCGGGCCCCGATCACGTTGATCGCGCGGATGATGTTCTTGGCGAGGTCGTAGCCCGGGGCGGCCTTGGCGGCGAACACGAAGACCCGCGGCACGACGTCGAGGTCCGGCCGCTGGAGGAGCCGGCGGTAGAGGGCGAGGATGTGGAGCAGGTTCAGGTGCTGCCGCTTGTACTCGTGGAGCCGCTTGATCTGCACATCGAACAGGGCGTCGGGGGAGACCTCGATCCCGCACTCGGCGCGGATCACCGCGGCGAGGTCCGCCTTGTTGGCGCGCTTGATGGCCATAAACTCGGCCTGGAAGGCGGGGTCGTCCGCCCAGCGCTCCAGCCCACGGAGGCGGTCGAGGTCGCGGGGCCAAGCATCGCCCAGTTGCCGCGTGATCAGCGCGGCGAGGCGCGGATTGCACTTCAGCAGCCAGCGCCGCGGGGTGATGCCGTTGGTCTTGTTCTGGAAGCGCCCCGGATAGAGGGCGTCGAACTCGGGGAACAGGTGCCGGCGGAGCAGCGCGGTGTGGAGCGCGGCCACGCCGTTGACCGCGTGGGAGCCGACCACCGCGAGGTTGGCCATCCGCACCGCCTTGCCACCGCCCTCCTCGATCAGCGAGCAGGCCCGCTTCTTGGCGACCTCACCGGGCCACTTCCGCTCCACCTCGGCGAGCAGGCGGTCGTTCACGGCGTAGATCAGCTGGAGGTGCCGCGGCAGCACCCGCTCGAACAGCGCCACGCCCCACTTCTCGAGCGCCTCGGGCAGCAGGGTGTGGTTGGTGTAGGCAAACGTGCGCGAGACGATGTCCCAGGCGCGGTCCCACGGCAGTTGCTCCTCGTCGATCAGCACGCGCAGCAGTTCCACCACCGCGATCGCCGGGTGGGTGTCGTTGAGCTGCACCGCCACCTTGTCCGCGAAGTTGGCCCAGGAGTTGCCCGGGATCCGCCGGTGCCGGCGGATGATGTCGCGCAGGGAGCAGGCCACGAAGAAGTACTGCTGCACGAGGCGCAGCTCCTTGCCGTTCTCGGTCCGGTCGTTCGGATAGAGGACCTTGGAGACCGTCTCGCCCACCGCCTTCTCGCGCACGGCGTCGACGTAGCCCCCGCTGTTGAAGGCGGCGAGGTCGAAGTCCTCCGTGGCCTTGGAGGCCCAGAGGCGGAGCAGGTTCACGGTCATCGTGCCGAAGCCGGCGACCGGGATGTCGCGCGGGACGCCGAGGATGGTCTTGGTGTCGACCCAGCGGGGGCGGTAGTTGCCGCGGTCGTCGAACACGTTCTCCACCCGGCCGTAGAGGCGCACCTCCTGCGTGTACTCGGGCCGGACCACCTCCCAGGGGTCGCCGAACAGGGTCCAGCTGTCGGGGTGCTCGACCTGGTGGCCGTCCACGAAGGCCTGCCGGAACAGGCCGAACTCGTAATAGATGCCGTAGCCGAGCGCGGGGTAGTCCTGGGTGGCGAGCGAATCGAGGAAACACGCCGCGAGCCGGCCGAGGCCCCCGTTGCCAAGCCCCATATCGACCTCGGACTCGCGCACCACGTCGAAGTCCTGCCCCAGCTCGGCCAGCGCCGCGCGGGCGGTGTCGTAGAGGCCGGTGGCGAGGAGGTTGTTGCCGAAGAGCCGGCCCATCAGGTACTCGAGCGAGAAGTAGTAGAGACGCCGGACGTTCTCCCGGTTGTGCACGGCCTGGGTCTGGATCAGCCGCTCGTGGATGCTGTCGCGCAGGGCCAGCACGGTCGCCACCCACCAGTCGCGCGCGGTCGCCGAGCTGGGATGCCGGGCGAGGGTCGAGACCAGGTGGCGCTGGATCAGCGCGCGCATCACCCCGGTGGTGCCCTCGGCCGGCGAACCGCCGTTCGTCGCCCCCCCGTTGGTCGCGGCCGCCCGCGTCTTGACCGCCGTTCCCTTGGATTTCACCGCGTTTGCCATAGGACTGGACGATCCTGAAGAAAGAACCGTGCCAGCGCGAGCCCCAGCTCGCGGTTATTTGTGAAAACGACGCGCCAACTCCCCGTGGTTCAGCTCGATGTAGGTGGGACGTCCTGAAGGGCTGGTCAGGGGGCTGGCGGTGGCGAAGAGCTCCGCCAGCAGGCCGCGGACCTCCGTTTCACCGGTGGCGGCCGGGAGCCGCACGGCCTTGGCCACGGCCAGGCGCGCCAGCTCCTCGCGCGCGGGACCGAGCTCCCCGTGCGGCAGCCGGCCGTCGCGGCAGGCGCCGAGGAACTCGCGCAGGAACGGCTCGGCGTCGGCCGGCTCCATCCAGGCCGGGATCGCCTCGATCCGGAAGAAGTTGCGGCCGAACTCCGCCACCTCGAAGGCGTGCCGGCCGAGGAACGCGGTCCGGTCGAGCAGCATCGCCGCCGCGATCGCATCGAGCTCCACCGGCTGCGGCAGGAGGAGCCGCTGGCTGGGCACCTCGCCGGCCTGGAATTGCCCGCGCAACCGCTCGAACCATACCCGCTCGTGCGCGGCGCGCCGGTCGAGCAGCACCAAACCCGCCGGGGTCTCGAAGAGGACGTAACTCCCGTGCGCCACCCCCACGTAACGCCACGCCGGGGCGACGCGAGGTCCGGGATCGGGCGCCGGTGCGGGTGCCGCCGCAGGCACGGACGCGGCGGGGGCTACGGGCGGCGCGGCGGGTCGCGTCCACGACGGCTCCGGCGCCGGCGAGCGCGCCGCCGGGGCCGGGAAGGCGGGGTTCCTCGCGGGGGACCAAGCCCCTGGCGTCACCGCATTCGCGGGGGCATCAACCTCCGGGGCGGCACGCTCGATGGCGTAACCCGCGGGGGTTCCGAGGGGCGCGGGCGGATCGGCCAGTTCCCGGAGGCGCGTGAGGATCGAGCGGATCACAAAGCCCCGCACCTGTGGCTCGCTGCGGAACCGCACTTCCCGCTTCGCCGGGTGCACATTGACGTCCACCGCCGCGGGATCGCAGTGGAGGAAGACGAAGGCGAGCGGGTAACGGCCGCGCGGGACGGACTCGTGGTAGCTCTCGATCAAGGCGTAGTTCAGCGTGCGGCTGTCGACGGGCCGGCCGTTCACGAACACGAGCATCTCGTGGCGGGACGGTCGCCCCACCCCAGGTCGCCCGACCAGCCCCTCGAGGCGCAGGCCCGGCTCCTCCGCGGTGATCGGCACGGCCAGCGCCGCCAGTTGACGGCCGAAGATCTCGCCGACCCGGTCCGCGAGCGTGCGGCACTCCGGTGAGCGGAAGACGACCCGGCCGTCCTCGACCAAAGTGAAGGCCGTGCCCGGGCACGCCAGCGCGTAGAGGCGCACGCAGTGGATGATGTGCGCGGCCTCCGTGGCGTCCGTCTTGAGGAACTTCCGCCGCGCGGGGACCGAGTTGAACAGGTGCGCGACCTCGATCGAGGTGCCCGGGGCGCGGCCGCAGTCGCGCACGTGCAGGAGGCGGCCGCCATTGACCAGCACCTCGGTGCCCGCGGGATCCTCCGCCGTGCGCGTCTGGAGGGTGAAGCGGGAGACGCTGGCGATCGAGGGCAGGGCCTCGCCGCGGAATCCGTAGCTCGCGAGGCGGTCGAGGTCCCCGGCCTCGGCGATCTTGCTGGTGGCGTGGCGCTCGAGCGCGAGGAGGGCGTCGTCGCGGCCCATCCCGTGGCCGTTGTCCTCGACCCGCATCAGGGCGCGCCCGCCCTGCCGGAACTCCACCGCGACGCGCGTGGCCCCGGCGTCGAGGGCGTTCTCGACCAGTTCCTTGACCACGGCGGCCGGGCGCTCGATGACCTCGCCCGCGGCGATCTGGTTCGCCACGCGGTCGGGGAGGATGCGGACTTTGGCCATCGCGCCCTTGCTCGGCGTTCTCCGCCCCGGCGTCAACCCCGCGGAGGCCCGTCCGCCGGCGGCGGCTCCGGGCGCGGCGGCGGCGCGCGGTGGTCGACGAGGCTCGCAAGGTAGGTCATCGCGCGGAACGGGCGCAGGATGGCGTTGCCGATGAGCAGGGGCTCCACCGGATGCCCGCGGTCCTCCGGCAGGCGCGCGATGAGCTGCGACAGGACCAACGCCCCCGCGACCACGGTCAGGAAGAAGAGCTGGAACACGGTGGGATCGATGCCCCGGCCGCCCTCCGCCTTCAGCACCAGCCCCCAGAGGATGGGCGCGAGACCGCCCAGCACCGCCGTGAACGCGCCGTGGATCGAGACCGCAAGGGTGCGATCCCGCTCCCCGGTGGTCTTCGGCAGGTACTGCAGGTTCGCCATCACCCAAACCGCCGCCGCCAGGCCGAGCAGGAAGTAGGACACGAGCAGCCCGGGGATCCCGCCCGCTCCCCACTCGAGGAAGACCCACCAGAAACCCGCGACGACCGCGTAGAGGCCCAGAGCGAGCAGGAAGAAGGGCCGCGCCCCGAGCTCGTCGATCCGTCGCCGCAGGATCCACGCCGCCGCCATCACCCCGGCGTAACGCGCCACCTCGAAGACCATGATCTGCGCCGTGGAAAGCCCCGGCCCGACCTTCAGGTAATACGCCGCGAACGGCGGCAGGGGCGTCACGATCGCGGCGCCCACCCCCGCGAGCCACACGTACTTCCGGAACACGGAGGGCGCGAACAGGTGACGGGGCGTGTCGCGCAGGACCTCGCGCAGGCTCACGGGCGCCGGCCGGGGCGCGTCCGGGAGTTGGCGGAGCGAGTAGTAGCTCACGAACGCTCCGGCCAGCGCGATCACGTACTGGATCAGCAGGGCCCAGTACACCGGAAGCACCGCGAAGAGGCCGGCGCAGGCGAGCAGGGTGCCCACGCTCGCCACCGCCGACGCGAACTGGTCGCTCCCGAAGTAGCGGCCGCGGACCCGCTCCGGCAGGATCGCGTAGAACCACGAGATTCCCGACGCTGCCCCGATCGAACGGAAGAGGCAGAACAGGAAAACGCTCCACACCAGGGTGTCCGCCATCCACGGCCGCGGCCCCCGGAGCGCCAGCGCCGCGAGCACCGCCGGAACCGCGAGGAACACGGCCCGCGTGCGCCACCCGCCGAGCATCACGGCTTTGAAGCCGTAGCGCGGCAGCAGCGCGGTCGAGAGGATCTGCACCGGGGTCAGGACAAAGACGAAAGAGTAGGCCAGCCCGACCTGGAAAGGGGTCGCCCCCAGTTCCTCCGCGAAAAGGACCATCGGCGTGCCGATGCCGATCTGCCAAGCGATGGCGTTGAAGAACGCGAAGACCAGGCCGGGCCGGAACGGCGCCAGCTCCGGGTCGGAGCGCGCGGTGGGGAAGAGCGCGCGCATCACGCTCCGGCCATCGCCGGTTCCAACCGCCCCCCCGCCGCCCCTTCCCGGCGCGGCCGCCCGCCCGTCCCGTGCACTTAGCGGAGCTCCCGGCGCCAGTGCGCCAGCTGGCGGGCCACCTGCGCCGGACCGGGCATCCCGGTGCCCCGGCGCTTGGCCATCGCCCGCCGCAGGTCGAACACGGTCGCCCAATCGTCACCAAAGCCAGCGTGCACCGCGCACACGTCCGCCGTGGGCAGCCGGTCGAGCGCCAGCCCGGCCTTCTCCGCCAGCCGGACGACCGCACCGACGGCGTGGTGCGCCTCGCGGAACGGCACGCCGCGCTCCACCAAGTAGTCCGCGAGGTCGGTCGCCAGCAGCGCCGGATCCGCCACCGCCGCGGCACACTGGTCCGCCCGGACCCGCAGGCCCGCGAGCGTTCCCGCGAGGACCTCGGCGCAGAGCGCGACCTGGTCAAAGGTGTCGAACACCGGCGGCTTGTCCTCCTGCAGGTCGCGGTTGTAGGTCAGCGGCAGCCCCTTCGCCAGCGTGAGCAGCGTCTGGAGGTTGCCCTGCAGCCGCGCCGCTTTGCCCCGGAGCAGCTCGCAGGAGTCCGGATTCTTCTTCTGCGGCATCAGCGACGAGCCGGTGCAGAAGGCGTCGGGCAGGTCCACGAAACGGAATTCCGCGCTCGCCCACAGGATCAGGTCCTCGGCGATGCGCGAGAGGTGCACGCCGAAGACGGCGCCCGCCGCCGCGAAATCGAGGAACAGGTCGCGGTCCGCCACGGTGTCCATCGAGTTGCGGGTCACGCGCGGCTTCCCCTTGGCGTCGACGAACCCGAGCGCCCGCGCGGTGAACTCCCGGTCGATCGGGAGGGTCGTGCCCGCGATCGCCCCCGCGCCGAGCGGGCACCAGTTGGCGCGCTCCGCCACGTCGCCCAGGCGCGCGTGATCGCGGTCCAGCATTTCCATCCACGCGAGGAGGTGGTGCGCGAACAGCACCGGCTGCGCCCGCTGGAGGTGAGTGTAGCCGGGGATCAGCACCTCGCGGTTCGCCTCCGCGAGGCCGAGCAGCGCGCGCTGCGCCCCGCGGATCCGCGCCCGCAGCTCCGCACAGGCGTGCTTGAAGAACAGCCGCATATCGGTCGCGACCTGGTCGTTGCGGCTCCGGGCGGTGTGCAGCTTCGCCGCGGCGGGCACCCGCTTGGTCAGGGCCTGCTCGATGTTCATATGGACATCCTCCAGCCGGGTGTCCCACGTGAACTGCCCCGCCGCGATCTCCCGCCCGATCGCCGCCAGCCCGCGGTGGATGGCCGCCCGCTCCCGCTCCGTGATCAGCCCCA
>VHCY01000142.1 GCA_016871595.1 Verrucomicrobiota bacterium | reverse complement strand
AGCCGATGATCGGGGAGAAGAACGGGAAGAGCCACCCGGTGCCGGCCATCGCGAGGCCCATCGTGGTGTCCGTCCCGCTGTAGCGCGTGGTGAAGCCGAGGGCCATCATCACGGAGATCGTGAGCAGCGAGACGCGCACCCGCAGGAGCGTGCGGCCGTAGAGCCGGAGCGCCTCGCCAGGACGGACGCGGAGCGCGAGGGCGGTGGCGATGCCGGCGAGCAGCAGGGCGGTGCCGGTGGCGGAGAGCAGGTTGAGGTTGAAGACGGCCTTCTCCTTCTCGGGGTGGGGCGCGACCGGCGGCACCTTCTCGACCGCGAGGTGCAGCGCGGGCACCGGCAGCTGGGGGGCGAACCAGCCGTTGAGCGCCGCCTTCACGGGCGGCAGGCCCCAGAGGAAGACGAAGGCGGACAGGAAGAGCCACGGCACCCACGCTTTCCACGGCGGGCCGCCCGCGGCCGCGGGGGACTCCGCCGGGGCCCGGGCACCCGGGTTGGTCTGCTCCTCCTCCGGCCGCCAGAAGCGCATCAGGATCACCACCGCGAACATCGAGGCCGCGCCGGCGATGATGTCCACCAGCCACGGCCCGTGGAAGTTGCTGACCAGATACTGGACGAGGCCGAAACTCGCGCCCGCCACGAGGCACGCGGGCCAGACGGCCACCATCCCGCGCCAGCCCGCCTGCGCCGCCACCAGCCAGAACGGCACCAGCAGCGAGAAGAACGGCAGCTGCCGGCCGACCATCGCGCTCAGGTCCAGCAGGTCGAGCCCGGTGAGCGGCGCGAGGGTCACCAGCGGGGTGCCGAGGGAGCCGAAAGCGACTGGCGCTGTGTTACCGATCAGCGCGAGCTTCGCCGCCTCCAGCGGCCGGAAGCCCAGCCCGATCATCAGCGCCCCCGAGATCGCCACCGGCGCCCCGAAGCCCGCCGCGCCCTCGATGAAGGCGCCGAAGGAGAACGCGATCAGCAGCGCCTGGATGCGTCGGTCGCCGGATACCCCCGCGACCTGCCGCTGCAGTACCGTGAACTGGCCGGTGTCGACCGACAGCTGGTAGATGAAGATCGCGTTGAGGATCAGCCAGCCGATCGGCAGCAGCCCGAACGCGGCCCCGTACGCCGCCGCCGCCAGCGCCAGCTGCGTCGGCATCCCGTAGACCGCGATCGCGGTGGCCAGCGCCACCCCGAGCGCGACCAGCGCCGCGAGGTGCGCGCGCACGTGCCAGAAGGCGAGCAGGCCGAGGAGCACGACGACCGGCAGTGCCGCCACCAGGGCGGACACGCCGATGCCGCCGAGCGGGGCGTAGGTTTGGGACCAGGTCATCGGGCGGGGTGGGGTTTCGGGGTGGGGTGGGGCGGCCGGGGGCGTCTAGAACCAGCGTTTCCGTCGCAGGTAGATGAACATCAGAATCGTCGAGACGAGGGTGAGGCCCACCGCGACCGGATATCCGCGGCGCAGCTCCGGCATCGCCTCGAAGTTCATCCCGTACCAGGTCCCGATTACCATCACCGGGATCGTGATCGCGGTGAGCGCGGTGAGGAACTTGATCCCCTCGTTGGCCTCGAAGGCGGCCTTGTTCAGGTAGATGTCGAACGCCATCAGCAGCCGCTCGTGGTAGCCGGCGACGGTGTCCTCCAGGCGCGCGAGGTTGTCGCGCAGGTCCCGGAAGTAGGGCAGCAGCTTGGCCCGGATCAGCTTATTCTCCCCGCGCGCCAGCCGGTCGATCACGTCCCGCTGCGGCCGCACGATGGTGCGCAGCCGGGTGAAGTCATTGCGCACGTGCAGGAGCTCCGTCACCAGGGCCTTCTCGCCCGAGCGCCGCGCCAGCACGTGCTCCTCGAGTTCCTCCAGTTCCGCGCGCAGTTCCTCCACCACCGGCGCGTAGTTGTCCACCAGGAGGTCGATCAGCGTGTGCGCGATTCGGTCCGGCCCCCGCGGGCCGACCCCCGCCTGCTTCAGCGTCCGCTCGATCAGCGAGGAGACCGAGCGCAGCGGTGCCGTGTGGAAGGTGACGAGGAAGTCCTTGCCGAGGAAGAGGTCGAGCTCGGTGGTATTGAACTTCTCGGTGCGCGTGAAGTCCACCGCATGGGTGACGATGAAGAGGTAGTCCTCGTAGTCCTCGACCTTCGGGAGCGAGTTCGGCTGGGTGCAGTCTTCAATCGCGAGCGGGTGGAAGCCGAAGACGCCCTCGAGCAGGGCGCGGGTCTCCTCCGGCGTCGGGTTGTCCAGGTCGACCCAGAGCAGCAGCCCCTTGTCAGCGCGCACGAGGCGGAGCGCCTCCAGCTCGAGGTCCTGGCCGACGAGCTTGCCGTCGCTGAAGATGAATGACCGGATCATCGCGCGGGAGCGTGGCGGCCCGGCCGGGCAGCGTCGAGCCGCGAGGTGGGGCGCTCAGAGCCCGAGGCGGGCCTCGGTGGCGGCGATGGCGGAGATGAACTCCGCGGGCGTCGCCGCGGCGAGGAAGGCGGCCCGGTCGGCCGGGTCGCGCAGCAGCTTGCACAGGGTGCTCACCACCGCGAGGTAGTCGCCCGGCTTGGTCTTGGGAGTGCCGAGGACGAAGAACAGCCGCACCACCTCGCCCTTGTCGTCGAAGACGATGCCCTCGTCCGACCGGCCGACCGCCATCACGATGCGGCGCACGTGCTCGGTGCGCGCGTGGGGCAGGGCGATGCCGTTGCCGAGCGAGGTGGTGTCGAGGCGGTCCCGGGCGAGCAGCTCGTCGTAGAAGCCGGCGTAGTTCGCGACCTCCGGGTGCCCGTCGAGCTGCCGGGCGATCTCGTTGAGCGCCCCGGTGCGCCGCGTGGCCTGCAGGTGCAGGGTGATGCGCGAGGGATCGAGGAGCGACGTGATGCGGCCGGTCATGCGCGGGCAAGGCAACGTCGAAGCCGCCGGCGTGGGAAGGAGAAAACCACCGCGCGCGCGGGGGCGCCGGAAATGGCGTTGCGCGCCCCCGCGCCGCGCGCACCGTGGCGGGATGCGCCGCCTGTTGCCCGCCCTCGCCTTGGCCGGGGCCCTCGCCGCCGCCGAGCCCTTCTCCCGCTCGCTCGCGCCCGCGGACTTCGCCGCCGCCGGCCTTGGCCGCCTCACCCCGGAGGAATTGTCCCGCCTCGACGCGCTCATCGCCGCCCGCGGCGCGCCTCCCCCCGCGGCGCCGGCCGCGGCCGCGCCCGCCATTGCGTCCGCCCCGGCACGGGTCCCGGCGGCCCCCTCCCGGCGCCCCACGGTCACCGCGGAGGAGGAGACGGTGGAGAGCCGGCTGACGGGCGAGTTCCGCGGCTGGGAGCCGCGCACGGTCTTCGCCCTCGAGAACGGCCAGCGCTGGCAGGAGACCGGCGGCACGACCTACGCCGGGCCGCCGCTCGCCGCCCCCGCGGTGCGCATCCGGGCGGGCGCCCTCGGCGCTTACTGGATGCGGATCGAGGGCGTGGGCCGGGAGGTGAAGGTGCGCCGCGTCGACACCGGCCGTTAGGCGGCCCGCGGCGGCCGGCTCAGAACCAGAGATTCGGCCAGAGCCGCGCGGCGACCAGCGCCTGGATCAGCCCGAGCACCGAGATCAGCGACAGGAGCAACGTCCAGCTGCGCAGCGTCTCGCCTTCGGTCAGGCCGCCGAGGCGGCCGATCACCCAGAACCCGCTGTCGTTCATCCAGGACAGCATCGAGGCCCCGTAGCCGACGGCCAGGTAGATGTAGAACACGTGGACGCCGAAGCCGGCCGGCCCGGCGATCGACAGCATGATCGAGGAGGCGGTGATCATCGCGACGGTCGCCGAGCCCTGCGCCACGCGCACGACCACCGCGAGCAGCCAGGCGAGGAACACGTAGTTCATCCCGCCGCCCTCCGCGAGGACCCGCACCGAGTCGCCGACCCCGGCGTTCTTGATCATCGCGCCGTAGGCGCCGCCGGCGGCCGTGATCAGGATGATGACGCCCGCCGTCTCGAGCGGCGGCCCGAGGAGGTCGGCCGCGTTACGCCACGCGAGGCGGCGCTGGCGGGCGTACACCGCGAGCGCCACGGCCGCGCCCAGCAGAAGGGCCACGTTCTTGTTGCCGAGGAACTCGATCGTCTGGGCGGCCGCCGCGGGCAGGCGGCCCGCGAAGGGTGCGCTGAAGGAGGCGGTGGCGATGAGCACCACCGGCAAGATCACCGGCGCGATCGAGACCCAGAAGCCCGGCAGTTCCTCCTCCCGGCGGTTCGCCACGTCCTGCAGCGAGGCGAGGGAGGATCCGGCCGTCTCCCGCAGCGGCACCGGGTGGCGGGCGTCGATCCAGTGGGCGAACGCCAGCCCGCCGAGCGCCGGCAGGATGCCGAAGAGCATGCCGCCCACGATCGAGAGGCCGAGGTCCACCCGCAGGGTCTCCGCCACGATCAGGGGCCCCGGGGTCGGGGGCACCGTGCCGTGGGTGATCACGCCGCCGGCGCAGATCGCCAGCACGTAGAGCAGGTAGTTCTTCCCCGTCCGCAGGGCGAGGGCGCGCGCCAGCGGGACCAGCAGGAAGAACACCGTGTCGAAGAACACCGGGATCGCGAGGATGAAGCCGCAGGCGAGCAGGGCGAGCGGCGCCCGCTGCTCCCCCAGCACCGCGATGAAGCGGCGGATGATCCGGTCCGCCGCCCCGCTCTCCATCAGCGCCACGCCGATGACCGACGCGATCGCGATGGTGAACCCGATCTTGCCGGCCGCGGAGCCGAACTCGGTCATCACCGCCTCGACCGCCTTGGTGAAGCGTCCGGCGCCCGTCTGGCCGAGGGCCGTCATCAGCCCGACGAAGATCGCGGCGAAGAAGAGCGCGAAGAACGCGTGCAGCCGGAACCAGACGATCGCGGCCACGATGAGCACGACGCTCAGGGCGAGCACCGTGAGGGGCCCGGGCGCGGAGGCCAGGGCGAGGGGTAGCGGGGGCATCCCCCGAGCGCGCCAGCGCGGGCGCGCCCGGGCAAGCCGTTAAATCGGCCGGTCCGGGGACGTCCGCCCGGCTCAGGCGCCGGCGGGCTCGCCGGCGGCCGCCTGCTCCTCGTCCGTCTCGATGATCCGCGCGATGCTCAGCAGCTTGTCGCCGGGCTCGAGCGTGACCAGCCGGACGCCCTTGGCGCCGCGGCCCGTCTCGCGGATGCCCGCGACGGGGCAGCGGATGCTCTGGCCCTTGGCCGTGAGCAGCATCACCTCGTCCTCGTCGCGCACCGCGAGGGCGCCGGCGAGGCGGATGGAGCCGTCCTCGGGAAGGTCGATGGCCCAGACGCCGCTGCCGCCGCGGTTGATGAGGCGGTAGTCCTCGAAGCGGGTGCGCACGCCGAGGCCGGCCTCGCTTGCGACGAGGAACTTGGCCGCGTGGTCGACCACGGTGATCGCCTGCAGCACGTCGCTGGCAAGCTTGAAGCGCATCCCGGTGACGCCCCCCGTGGCGCGGCCGGTGGGGCGGAGCAGTTCCTCGCCGGTCTCGGGGTCGCGCTCGCGGAAGCGGACGGCGAGTCCCTGGTGGGAGACGAGCACCAGCTCGTCGGCACCGGTGGTCAGCACGGTGCCGATCACCTTGTCGCCCGGGTCGAGGTTGATCCCGATGATGCCGCCGTCGCGGGTGCTGTTGGCGTAGTCGGAGAGGGGGCTCTTCTTGATCACGCCGGCGCGGGTGGCCATCACGAGGAAGCGGTCGGCGACGAAGTCCCGCACGCAGAGCATCGCGGCGATCTTCTCGCCCTCGCCGAGGCGGAGGAAGGAGCCGACCGACTTGCCGCGCGAGGCGCGCGTGCCCTCGGGGACGTCGTAGCACTTGCGGGCGTGGCCTTGCCCGCTGCTGGAGAGGAAGAGGATGTAGTCGTGCGTGCTCGCGGTGAACAGGTGCTCGACGAAGTCCTCCTCGTAGGTCTCGGCGCCGATGACGCCCTTGCCGCCGCGCCGCTGCAGGCGGTACTCGGCGGCGGGGGTCCGCTTGATGAAGCCGAGGTGGGAGACGGTGATCACGCAGCCCTCGTTCGGCACGACGTCCTCCATCCGGAACTCACCGGCGGCGGCCTCGATCGCGGTCCGCCGGGGCGAGGTGTATTTGGCCTTCATCTCGAGGAACTCGCGCTTAATCTGGTCGAGCAGCTTGGCCTCGGACTCGAGGATACCGCGCAGCTCCTCGATCAGCTTCATCAGCTCGAGATACTCGGCCTCGATCTTGCCGCGCTCGAGGCCGGTGAGCTGGTAGAGCCGCAGCTCGAGGATGGCGTCGGCCTGGCGTTCCGAAAGCGGGTAGCGGGCCATCAGGCGCTCGCGGGCCTCTTCGCGGTTGGCGGAGGCGCGGATGATGCGGACGAAGTCGTCGAGGTTGTCGAGGGCGATGATGTAGCCCTCGAGGATGTGCGCGCGGTCCTCGGCCTCGCGGAGCCGGAAGCGGGTGCGCCGGGTGACCACCTCGCGGCGGTGCGCGAGGTAGCACTCGATCAGCTCCTTGATGTTCATCTGCTTCGGCCGCTTCTGGTCGAGCGCGAGCAGGATGACGCCGAAGGAGGACTCGAGGGCGGTCTTCTGGAAGAGCTGGTTGATGACGACCTTGGCCTGCTCGCCCCGCTTGAGCTCGATGACGATGCGGGTGTTCTCGTCCGACTCGTCGCGCAGGTCGCGGATGCCGTCGATCTCCTTCTCGGAGACGAGCTCGGCGATGCGGGTGACGAGGGTGCTCCGGTTGACGTTGTAGGGGATCTCGGTGATGACGACCTGCTCCATCCCGCCCTTGAGCTCCTCGGTGTGGGCCTTGCCGCGGATGCGGACGATGCCCTTGCCGGTGCGGAGGTAGCTGAGGATGCCCTCGCGGCCGGAGATGATGCCGCCGGTGGGGAAGTCGGGCCCCTGGATCATCCCGCAGAGCTCGTCGACGGTGATGCCGGGCCGGTCGATGATGGCGCAGGCGGCGTCGATGATCTCGTCGAGGTTGTGCGGGGGGATGTTGGTCGTCATCCCCACCGCGATGCCGGTCGAGCCGTTCATCAGCAGGTTGGGGAGGGCGGCCGGGAGGACGGTGGGCTCGGTGGTGGACTCCTTGTAGTTGGGGACGAAGTCGACCGTCTCCTCCTCGATGTCGCGGAGGAGGTCCTCGGCGATCTCGCGGAGGCGGGCCTCGGTGTAGCGGTAGGCGGCGGGCGGGTCGCCGTCGACGGA
>VHCY01000141.1 GCA_016871595.1 Verrucomicrobiota bacterium | reverse complement strand
CCTCCGGCCTGCCGGGTTCCTCGCGCTCCTGACCACCCTCACGGTCACCGCCCTCGCCGCGGCCACCCGCCCCGCGCCCGCCGACGCCTCCCTCGCCGGCTTCCTCGGCGCCTATTGCCTCGATTGCCACAGCCGCGACCTGCGGAAGGGTCGGCTGAACCTCGAGGCCGTCGACCCGAGCGACCCCGCCGCCCACCCCGCCCTCTGGGAAAAGGTCCTCCGCAAGCTCGACCACCGCCAGATGCCCCCGCTCGGCGAGGCCCGCCCCGACGAGGCCGCCTACCAGCGCACCGTCACCGCCCTCACCGCGCAGCTTGACGCCGCCGCCCATGCCCGCCCCGACCCGGGCCGCACCGCCACGTTCCGCCGCCTCAACCGCACCGAATACCAGCAGGCCATCCGCGACCTGCTCGCGGTCGAGATCGACGCCACGGACCTTCTTCCCAACGACGAACCCAGCCACGGGTTCGACAACGTCGCCGTCGGCAACCTCTCCCCCACCCTCCTCGACCGCTACGTCACCGCCGCCCAGCGCATCGCCCGCCTCGCCGTCGGCCGCCCGCCCAAGGCCCCGGCCGGCGACACGTTCCGCGTCCGCGCCGACGTCACGCAGGAGGAACACGTGCCCGGCCTGCCCCTCGGCACCCGCGGCGGCCTCCTCATCCCCTACCTCTTCCCGCAGGACGGGGAGTACGAGGTACAGGTCCGCCTCCAGCGCGATCGCAACGAGCAGGTCGAGGGCCTCCGCCGCCCCCACGAGATCGAGGTCCTCCTCGACCGCGCCCGCGTCGCCCACGCCACGGTGAAGCCCCCCGGCGCCGACAAGAACGCCGAGGCCGTCGACCAGCACCTCCGCTTCCGCCTGCCCGTCCCCGCCGGCCGGCGCGAACTCGCCGTCACTTTCCCCCGCTCCGCCGCTCCGGTGCTCGAGACCGAACGCGCCCCGCTCGTCTCCCGCTTCAATATGCACCGCCACCCGCGCACGGCCCCCGCCGTGTTCCAGGTCACGGTCACCGGCCCCTTCGACCCCCGGCCCGGCGGCGATACCCCCAGCCGCCGCCGCATCTTCGGGCCCGCCACCGAGGCCCCGGACGCCTCCCCCGCCTCCGCCGAGGCCCGCGCCCGCGCGATCCTCACTCGCCTCGCCCGCACCGCCTACCGCCAGCCCGTCACCGACGACGACCTCCGCCGCCCGCTACAGTTCTTCCGCGAGGGCAGCGCGGGCGAGGGCGGCTTCGAGGCCGGGATCGAGGCCGCCCTCGCCGCCCTCCTCGTCAACCCCCGCTTCCTCTTCCGGGTCGAGGCCGAACCCGCCGACCTGCCCCCCGGCACCGCGTACCCGGTCGACGGCCTCGCGCTCGCCTCCCGGCTCTCTTTCTTCCTTTGGGGCAGCCTCCCCGATGAACCCCTCCTCGCCGCCGCCGAACGCGGGGAACTCGCCGCCCCCGCCGGCCTCGCCCCGCAGGTCCGCCGGATGCTCGCCGATCCGCGCGCCGCGAACCTCGTGACCAACTTCGCCGCCCAGTGGCTCCACCTCCGCGCGCTCGCCGCTACCACCCCGGACGCCCGGCGCTTCATCGATTTCGACGACAACCTCCGCCAGTCGATGCGCCGCGAGACCGAGCTCTTCCTCGAGAGCCTCCTGCGCGAGGACCGCCCCGTCACCGACCTCCTCGCGGCGGACTACACGTTCCTCGATGAACGCCTCGCCCGGCACTACGGCATCCCGCACGTCCTCGGCAGCCACTTCCGCCGCGTCAGCTTCGCCGGCGAACCCGCCCGGCAGCGCGGCGGGCTGCTGCGCCACGGCAGCATCCTCACGGTCACCTCCTACGCCACGCGCACCTCCCCCGTGATCCGGGGCCACTGGATCCTCGCCAACCTCGCCGGTTCCCCTCCACCCCCGCCGCCCCCCGACGTCCCCTCCCTCGATAACCAGGTCATCGCCGCCACCCTCCCCATCCGCGAACGCCTCGCGCAGCACCGCGCGAATCCCGCCTGCGCCAGCTGCCACGACGTGATGGACCCGGTGGGCTTCGCGCTGGAACACTTCGACGCCGTCGGCCGCTGGCGGGCCGCGGAGGACCATCGTCCGGTCGACGCCCGCGGCGCCTTCGGCGGCGGGGATGCCTTCACCGGCGTGGCCGGCCTCGAGCAGGCCCTCCTCGCCCGCCCGGAACTGCTCACCGCCACGCTCGCGGAAAAGCTCCTCACCTTCGCCCTCGGCCGCGGCCTCGGCCCGGCCGATGCCCCCGCCGTCCGCGCCATCACGCGCGCCGCCGCCGCGGACGGTTACCGTTTCTCCAGCGTGATCCACGCGGTCACCCAGAGTGTCCCCTTCCGCCAACGCCGCACCGCCCTCCCCGCCGAGGCCGGCGGCCCCTGACCCCGCCCCCATCCCCCCAATGAGCTCGTTCCTCACCCGCCAGGCCCTGCCCCGCCGCACCTTCCTGCGGGGCGTCGGCACCGCCCTCGCCCTGCCGCTGCTCGACGCGATGGTCCCGGCCGCCGCCGCCGCCGGCCGCTCCCCCGCCCGCCCCACCCGCCGCCTCGGCTACGTCTTTATGCCGATGGGCTGCGACCAGTCCCGCTGGACGCCCCGCGGCACCGACGGCACCCTCGCCACGCTCTCGCCGATCCTCGAGTCGCTCGCCCCGCACCGGGACCAGTTGACGGTCCTGAGCAACTTGGAGCTGCGCAACGCCTACCCGGGCTCGCACGCCACCTCGAACGCGGCGTTCCTCAGCGCCGCCAAGGCCAAGCACACCGAGAGCAACGACTACTACCTCGGGACCACCGCCGACCAGCTCGCGGCCCAGCAGATCGGCCGCAGCACCGCCCTGCCCTCCCTCGAGCTGGCGATGGATATGCTCCAGACCACCGGCCAGTGCGACAACGGCTACGCGTGCGTCTACCAGAACAACCTCTCCTGGTCCTCCCCCACCACCCCGCTGCCCTACGAAGCGCACCCGCGGATGGTGTTCGAACGCCTCTTCGGCGAGGGCGGCAGCGTGGCCGAGCGGCGCGCGGCCCTCCAGCGGCGCGCCAGCCTGCTGGACTCCGTGCTCGAGGACATCGCCGCGCTCCAGCGCCGCCTCGGCCCCGCCGACCAGGCCAAGGTCCGGGAATACCTCGACACCGTGCGCGAGGTCGAACGCCGCATCCAGCGGGCCGAGGCCGACGTCGCCCAGTCCCCCCTGCCCGCGGACCTCGACCGCCCCCTCGGCGTGCCCGCCGCCTACACCGACCACGCGAAGCTGATGCTCGACCTCCAGGTGCTGGCCTTCCAGGGCGACCTCACCCGCGTCATCACCTTCCAGCTCGCCCGCGAGACGAGCAACCGCACCTATGCCGCGGAGACCGGCGTGGCCGATCCGCACCACCCGCTGTCCCACCACGGCAACGACCCCGCCAAGGTCGCGCGGATGGCCAAGATCAACGCCTTCCACGTCTCCCTCTTCGCCTACTACCTCGAGCGCCTGAAGGCCACGCCCGACGGCGAGCGCACGCTGCTCGACCACACGATGCTCCTGTACGGTTCCGGCATCGGCAACCCGAACGTCCACGACCACACGAACCTGCCCGTGATCGTCGCCGGCGGGCGGGCGTTCGGCCTGCGCGGTAACCGCCACCTGAGCTATAAGGATCCGGTGCCGCTCGCCAACCTGCACCTGACCCTCCTCGACAAGGCGGGCGTGCAGATCGACTCCTTCGCGGACAGCACCGGCAAGGTCACCGACCTGTTCCGCCCGCTCACCGTCTGAGTTCCGGCCCGATGCCCCGCCGCGCCCGGTTGCCCCTCCGTCGCCCCGGCCTGTGCCCCCGCGGGCCGGGCCTCCTCGCGCTCGCCCTCCTGATCACCCCGGCGCCCGCCGCCGCGCCCCGGCTGGCCGACGCGGTCGAACGACAGGACCACGCCGCGATCCGCCGCCTGCTCGCGGAGCCCGCCGCGGCCGCCCCGCAGGCCGACGGCACCACCGCCCTGCATTGGGCGGCCCGGCACGATGACCGGGACACGGCCCGGGCCCTGCTCGCCGCCGGCGCCGACGCCAACGCGGCCAACCGCTACGGCGTGACGCCCCTCGCGCTCGCCGCGACCAACGGCAGCGGGGCGTTCGTGGAACTGCTGCTCGCGGCCGGCGCGGATCCCGAGCGGGCGCAGCCCGGCGGAGAGACCCCGCTGTTGACGGCCGCGCGCGCCGGACGCCTCGAGGCGATCCAGGCCCTGCTGGCGCGGCGCGTGCGCTTCGATGCGGCGATCGAGGGCAGCGGCCAGACGGCGCTGCATTGGGCCGCGCACGAGGGCCACGCCCCGGTGGTGGCGGCCCTGCTCGCCGCCGGCGCCGATCCGTGCCGGGCGGTATCCGTCTCCGCGATGACCCCGCTGCACTTCGCCGCCCGCACGGGCCGCGCGGCCGTGGTGCGGTTGCTCCTCGAGGCGGGCGTCGACGTCAATGAGGCCACCCAGCCGCCCCGCGCCCCGCCCCGCAAGCAGCCCCGCGCCGGCACCAGCGCCCTGCTGCTCGCGATCGAGAACGGGCACTTCGCCCTCGCGGCGGAACTCCTCGACCGCGGCGCCAATCCCAATGACCTGCGCTCCGGCTACGCGCCGCTCCACGTGCTCACCTGGGTGCGCAAGCCGGACAGCGGCGAGGACGATGGCCAGCCCGTGCCGGACGGCTCGGGCCTGATCACGAGCGAGGAGCTGATCCGGCGGCTCGTGGCCAAGGGCGCGGACGTGAACCTGCGCCTGACCGGCGGTCCGTCGGGCGGCGGGCGGATCAACCGCAAGGGGTGCACGCCGTTTATGCTCGCGGCGGACACGGCCGACACCCCCTACCTGCGATTGCTGCACGCCCTCGGCGCGGACCCGACCCTGACCAACGTCGACCGCTGCACGCCGCTGATGGCGGCCGCGGGGCTGGGCACGCGTTCGGTGGAGGAGGAGGCGGGCACGGAGGACGAGGCGGTCGAGGCCGTCGAGTACCTGTTGACGCTGGGCGCGGACCTGAACGCGGTGGCGGAGACGGGGGACACCGCGATGCACGGGGCGGCCTTCGCGAATTTCCCGAAGGTGGTGCGCCTGCTGGACGCGCGGGGCGCGAAGCTGGAGGGGTGGAACCGCCCGAACCGGCGCGGCTGGACGCCGCTGTTGGTGGCGGAGGGCCATCGGTTCGGGAACTTCAAGCCGGGCTTCTCAACCATCGCGGCGTTTCACGACGTGCTGCGAGCGCACGGTTTGGTTCCCCCGCCGCCGACCCCGCGCGTGGAGGTGCTGGGTTACGAGGACCCAGGCTGAGGCGATGCGACGGAGACGCGGGCAGTTCGCGGCATCCATGAAAGCCCCGAAAACGTCCTCCGCGCCCAGCCCTATTGGCCTCTTTTTTGCGGCCATCCTCGGCCTCAGCGAGCAGACCCGGACCGGGGCAGGATGCCCCGGCTACACCAATCCGCTAGCCCAGCCGCTCACTCCTCCCGGCGGCCGGAGAGCATCAGCAGGATGTGCAGCAAGCTGCCCAGCGCCGCCACGAAGGCCGCCACATACGTGAGCGCCGCCGCATCCAGAGTCTCGTGCACGCCCTCCATCTCATCGCGCTCCACGATGCCCAGATTCACCAACTGGGCCTTCGCGCGGCGGCTCGCATCGAACTCCACCGGCAACGTCACCAGATGGAAGAGACAGATCACGCCCAACGCCACCGCGCCGACCGTCAGCAAGGTGCCACCGATCGCCGTCGAAAGCAGGAAGATGCCCGCGATCATCACGAAGTTCGCCACACCCGCCGCGATCTGCGTCGCCGGCGCCATCGTCTGCCGGACGTTCATCATCGCGTACCCGACCTTGTGCTGGATCGCGTGACCCGCCTCGTGGGCGGCCACGCCCAGCGCCGCCAGGCTGGTGCCGTGATAGTTGTGATGCGACAGCGCCAGGCGCTTGTTCATCGGGTCATAGTGGTCGGTCAACTCGCCCGGGACCTCCACGATCTCGACGTCGCTGATGCCAGCCGAACGCATCACCGCCTCGGCCGCCTCCACGCCGCGGATGTGGCCGCGCGACGGGATCTCCACGTTCCGCGCATAGGCGCGGCGAATCTTCATCTGCGCGTAAAGACCAAACAGCATCGGGACAATGATCAGGAGAATCCAGATAAACATAGGGAAGTGGGATTGAGGGGACTGACCGGAGGATGAACAGCAGGAGACGTTAAGCAAACGCGCGGTTTTGCCAGAGGAAAAGGACCACGCTGGAAAGCGACGGGCGAGGTTCCATCCGTCGCTTCCCGGGGCCTCGCCAGCTCACGCCGCCAACCCGCACCGGCGCAACAGCGCCTGCGGATCGGGATCGCGCCCGAGGAATGAACGGAAGAGCACGGCTGGATCCTCCGCGTTGCCGCGGCTGAGGATGCATCGAACAAACTCTGCCCCCACCCCCCCGTTAAAGATCCCCTCGCGCTGGAAACGCGTGAAGGCGTCCGCCTCCAGCACCTCCGCCCACTTGTACGAATAATACCCGGCCGCGTAGCCGACCGGATCCCCGAACAGGTGGGTGAAGCGTTTCACGATGGTCGGCGCCGGCGGCTCGGTCGGCACCAGGCAGTCCGCCACCGCCGCCCGCAAGCGCGGCTCCACGTCGCCCGCCCCGGCATAGTCGGCCGTATGCATATGCAGGAGCAGGTCCAGCTTGCCGAAGGCCACCTGCCGCATCGTCGCGCTCGCCGCCCGGAAGTTCCGCGCCGCCTGCATCCGCCCGAACAACTCCTCCGGGATCGGCGCCCCCGTCTCGTGGTGCCGCGCGAACAAGTCCAAGCCCTCCCGCTCCCACGTCCAGTTCTCGAGGATCTGCGAGGGCAACTCGACGAAGTCCCAGGCCACGTTGACGCCATTGAGCGACTTGATCGGCACCTCGCCCAACAGGTGATGCAACAGGTGGCCGAACTCGTGGAAGATGGTCTCCACCTCACGGTGGGTCAGCAGCGCCGGGCGATCGCCCGCGGGCGGCGTCATATTGCCGCAGATGAGGCCCAGGTGCGGGAGGCGCGTCCCATCGGGCTGCGGGCCACCGGTGATGAGGTAGTTCATCCACGCCCCACCCCGCTTCGACTCGCGCGGATGCCAGTCGGCATAGAACGACCCGACGTGCCGCC
>VHCY01000140.1 GCA_016871595.1 Verrucomicrobiota bacterium | reverse complement strand
GGGACCACCTTAATCTTCATCTCCGTCATTAAATTGCTCCTCTTCTTCTACCTCATATCCATGGGCGGCAAAAAATTCGATGGCCTGTTGGAGCGTCACCCCGATTAGGGTGGCACTAAAATTTGACCCTCCATGCGGAGTCGTATGGGCTAGGCCCTCGAAATTCGGTACATGCCAAGGTTGGGCTCCTTGTTGCACGAATGCATCGCCAAGCACCGCGTTGCCAACTACGAGGGATTTTTTTAAGGAGAGATTGCCGCCGTGAAGCTGCCCCCAAACCGCTATTTTGTCGTGTACACCTTTTCTTGGATACGGGTGAATATTAGTAAATGTCGGTTTGTGAATGAGGGTTATGGATGGCATAATTCGGAACTTATAATATCGGGTCTTGGGGATTGGCTATGGTAGATTAATTGTTTTCAAGATAATTGTTATAGAGATTAAAAAGATTCCGCCTCATTGGGCCAGGGAGGTCGGCCGAAGGTGTCGCGAGCCTTGGATGGTAGATGGCGGTTGAAGGAGCCGCCTTCATCGTTGAAAGCGGTCACAGTCCCACCTGCCGCAGGAAGCCGAAGGCGAGGACCATGGCGGCGGAGTCGAGGCGGCAGTATTGCCGGAACTGCTGTGTGATCGCCTCCTGATCGTGGCCGCCGAAGAGTTTCACGTAGTGGTAGAAGACCATCGCGAGTCCGCCGTTCGCGATCGCGGGCCCCTCGTCGTCTCCATTCGCCAGCGCGGCCAGGGCCTCCGGGCCGAGGCGTTCGAGGAGGTCCTTGGGCAGGGGCGGTAGTGATCGGTACGGGTCCTCGGGATCGTCGTACCCGTTGGGATCCTCCGGGGCCCGCCCGGAAGCAAAGGGCCACCGCAGGTCCGGAATCCGCCAGAGCACGGGTAGCACCCGCTTGATCGAGTAGCTGCCATCAGTCCCGGGAAGGTAGACGTGTTCTTTCGCGATCGCGCGCAGGTCGACCAGTCGTTCCCGCAGAGTTTGGCAGCAGGCGAGCAGTTCGGCATTGTCCGGCTCGGCGTGCGCGTCCTCCCGCAGGGAGGCCTCGATCGTGTTGATCACCCGGGACTCGAACGGGCTCCAATGATAGATCGGCCCTCCGGAACCGAACTGTTGCCGCAGCGCGCGGACGATCGCGCGGCGGGGATCGGCCGAGGCGAGGTCGAGAAATCCCGGAAGGCTCCGGCGACGCTCCAAGGGCGCCGCGCGGTTCGGGCAAGGAATACCCTCGAATTGAAACGGAATCAATTCGTTCACCTCGCCCCCTGCGCGATACGGGATCGGAAAGCACGCGGTCTCGAAATCGAGGAAGTACAACGGGCCCGTGGCTGGGGCATGGAGCAGATTGAAGCGGTCCTTCGCGAAGGCGGCGGTAATTTCGAAGTCGCCGCCGCCGGCGTGTTCCCATTGCCGCTTCTGCCGCGGCTGCACCTCGGCCGTCTCCAGCTGGGCGAAGGTGGCGGTCGTCGGGCCGCCGGGCGCGCGATCGAGGGCGTCCCGGACCTGCTCGTTGGAGGCCCACGCCAGCTTCAGGATGTGCTTCGGGTTCAGATCGACATCGCCGCCCCAGCAACGGCTCACGCCCGATCCGCCGTCGGCGGGCACGCGGAACTCACATGTGCGGCACGGGCTGCCGAGCGAGTGCCGTGAATCCGGCCAAGCGTCGGTCCGCACGATGTCCGCGAGGCGATCCATCGCGGCGCCGATGCCGAGTCCGTCGAAACCGAAGGCATCCGCCTGCGCGTCACCTTCCATCAAAGCGATCGCCGGTGCCGCGTCCGCCTCGCGGAGGAGATTCGTGGCGTGGAGACGCGGGCCCGTGTAGGAGACATCGGGGCGCGGCTTGCCGCGATAGCTGGTGTAAGCGGTCCGGAAGTTGCCGATGAAGTCATCGGCGGTCGCGACACCGCCGGACTGAACGAGGATCAGCTTCGGATGAAGGGGAAACGTCGTGGTCAGCCCGATTTCGGGCGCGCGCTCGTCGAGCCAACGGCGCAGCAACTCGACCTGGAACGCCAAGTCCTGGAGGTACGGTACCCAGGGCGAGCGGACTTTCTGTCTGTTCTTCGTAAGAATGTCCGCCAGCGGCTGCCCGGGTTGGGGTCCTTTCCAGGACTTGGATTTGATTTCAACGAGTTCAAGCCGGTCGCGGTACACGCGGACCAGGTCAAAGCGGGCGAGGAAATCGCCGCAGGTGAGCGTGACTTCGTACAGTGAGCGGCGAACGCCGTCCTGCTTCACGCCAGCCACCGCGGACTTGATGGCGGCGAGCGATTCGGCGGCGACCGCCGCGCCGCCGTCCGCTCCCAGCCAGGCCGGAGGCTCGATCGCGCGTTGCAGCGCCTCCACTGCGCCGCCGCCCTCCGCGAGCAGGCGGAGCAGGTAGTTATCGGCGAGGTTCGACGGCACGCCGTCGCGGGAGTGCCGCAGCTTTTGCACGCATTCGAGCCCGAGCTTGAATTGGGATTTGGTGATGGGGCGCATGAAGGTCATCGATCTTAGGGTCACACCCTAGGGCGCGGGGGAGGGCACCGACTATCGGGGCAATCGGGCCAACTTTTTGTCCATTGCAACCTTGAGGCGTCTGATTCGGGCCGTCGCAGCGTCGGCATAGGCCGGGGTCCGCGGCCCCCGGCTACAGTGTACGACGTTCCTCGCGACGCTTCTGAAGTAACTTCGCCACGGAAGCGCGTCCGGTGTAGCCGCGGCTGCTTGCCCGCCTGAGGCGGGCTTGCCGCGGATTGTTGGAAACCACTTTCGGGCGAGCGGTGGCTTTGCACCGCGATTCCGCGCGGAGCTATCCGGGGGTCACGTGCCCGTGCGGAGGCGGAGGCCCATTTTCTCGCGGCCGGCCCGGCGGTAGGCTTGGAGGGACCGATTGAGGTTGTACCGTACGCGGAGGAATTCGATGCGGCGCCGGGCCGGTTCGCAGATCAGGAAGGCTGCTCGCGGATCACGGTCGCGGGGTTGTCCGACCGAACCGGGGTTCAGCGCGTACTTGGAATCCGGATGCAGGAGAAGCGGGCCGGGCGCTTGGATGGACCGCAGGCCGGCGGGGCCCGATTCCCAGCCGCCTTGCCGATGGATATGGCCGAAGAACGACACCGGGGCAGGTTGGGCGGCGAGGTGCGGTGCGGCGTCGCGTTCGTCGATCACGTACCACCACGCCTCGGGCTCGGGGTACGAGGCGTGCACGAAAGCGAAACCGGGCGTCTCAAAGGTCCACGGCAGGCGGCCGAGGAGGCGGCGATCCGCGGCCGGCACCTCCCGGCGGTCGGCCTCGGCGCTTTCGGCGGCCTGCGGGCTCAACTCCCACGGGAGCGGATCGTTGGAGGCGACGTAGACGTCGTGATTGCCGCGGAGGCACGGGATCCCGCGCTGGCGGAGCAGCGCGAGGCAATCCGAGGTGTGCGGCCCGTAGCCGGCAACGTCGCCGAGGCAGATGACGTCGTGCACGCCGCGGCGGTCGAGCGCGGTAAGCACGGTGCGCAGCGCCTCGAGATTTCCGTGGAGGTCGCTGATCACCGCGAAACGTGGCCCGCTCGTGATCCATCGCACGCGCCGGCGCATCATCGCGGGGGAAGGGTCGGGTTCGGCTTTCTTCACGCGGGGTATTTTACAGGAGTTACGTCCGGCCGGGAGCGGGGTGGGGGCTCCAGCCTACGAGTTCGATAAGGCGCCCGATTTTCTCGAGCGGTGGTGGCAACCGCCGCAACAGACTTCGCCGATCGGTGTTCCATTACCACGCCACGTGGGACCGCGGTTGGGCGAGGTGGCGTGCGACGATGTCCCCATGCATCACGAAAACGTCATTGTCTGTGTGTTCGATCGGATCGGAAACCGGGAGGTTTCGAAGAAAGTGATGAAGGTGAGGGAGTGGAGTGAGGGAGGTTTGTTGGAACTGATCGAAAAGGATGAGGATTTGGGGAAAGTGATGAGGGGGTGGGAGGATGGAGTGGAAAAGAAGGAAGGTGGGGAAGGTTGTGGATGGAAGAGGATGAGTTGGGAGGGGAAGGGGATGAGGGTTTTGATGTTGGGAAGGGATAATTGATGGGGGAGACGGGCCGGATTCCGGCCCCGCGCCATGAAGCGTCGGAACGTCGGACCGCAGCTGTCCCACGTTTCCGAGTAAGGTTAAAAACCTATGAATTCCTCCCCCTCTCCCCGCGTTGGTTGTTGGTCGCTTCGCCTGATGGCTCTCGCCCTCGACGGGGCTGGCGGGCCGACGGCGGCCCCGCCGGCCTGCAACCAGGGTGCCATCCGCACCGATGACTTGGACGCCCTGATGGCGGCGATTGAGACGAAGCCGCAGCGGCGCGGCCGGCGCGGTTCCACGCGCTTGCAGGTGGCGGCCGAGGTGGCCTCGCAGCTGGAGGAGGCGTTTGACGCGGAGGATCCCAACGCGATCAGCGCCCTGCGCGCCACACTGCGCCGGCGGATGAAACGCAGCGAACGCGCGTTGCCGGGGAGCGGTCCGTTGGACGGCCTCGACCCCGATGCGAAAGCCTCGGTCGAGGCGGTCGGGCGCCTGCTCGAGCTGACGATGCCGGAGCAGGTCGTCCTCGCGTTCCTGCTGATGCTGGCGACGGAAAATTCCCTCGACGCGGCCGCGGATTGCCTGGGCCACGATCTCGACGACCGCGCGGCGGATCGTGCGATCGCGGCCGCCACGGGACTCGCGCCCTCCGAGGTAGGTCGTGTGTTCGCGTCCGATTCGCGGCTGATGGGTTGCCAGTTGATCAAGCGCGACCGGAACAGCCTGCGCTTGGGCGGGAAGTGGGACTGGACCTCGCGCGGCTTCGCGTCGGCGATGCGCGAGGCGAACTTCGATCCGCTGAAGGCGCTCCGGGATCGCGTGGTCCCGGCGCCGGAGCCGGTGCTCGCGTGGAAGGATTTCGCCCACCTCGGGGAACTAGCGCGGCTGGCGCGGACCTACGTGACCGAGGCGCTCAAGGGCTCGCGCAAAGGCGTGAACCTGCTGCTGCACGGCCCCGCCGGCACCGGGAAGACGCAGTTCGCGCGTGTTCTCGCGCGGGAACTGCAATGCGAGCTCTACGAGGTGAGTACGGAGGATTCCGACGGCGACGCCATCGGCGGCGGCACGCGGCTCCAGGCCCTGCGTGTCGCGCAGGAGTTCACCGCGCGGCGCCGCGCCATGCTGTGCTTCGACGAGATCGAGGACGTTTTCCCGCGGCCGTTTCCCTTCCCCTTTAACGTTCAGCGCACTTCGCCGGTGAAGGGGTGGGTGAACCGGATGTTGGAGAACAACGCCGCGATCACCTTCTGGCTGACGAACTCGGTGCAGGCGCTGGACGCGGCTTTCATCCGCCGGTTCGATCTTGTGCTGGAGCTGAAGGCGCCGCCGCAACAGGTGCGCGCGGCGCAATTGCGGGCGCTGCCGATCGACGTGTCGCCGGCGACGCTCGGCCGCCTCGTCGAATGCGCCGACCTCACGCCCGGCGTGGTGCACCGCGCGGCTGAGGTGGTGCGGACCGTGGCGGCGGTGACGCCCGGGCTCGACGCCTCGCGGTCGCTGGAGCTGGTGGTGAGCCAGACCCTGCGCGCTCAGGGGCATAACGGCGTGAAGGCTTCGCTAGGGGTGCCGCAGGTTTACGACCCGAGTTTCATCTCTTGCGACGTGGATCCCGTGCGCCTGGTCGAGGGACTCCGCGCGTCGCGCTCGGGGCGGCTCGTGTTGTTCGGACCGCCCGGCACCGGAAAAACGGCTTTTGCGCGCCACCTCGCTTCCGAACTGGGGCTCACACTCGATGTGCGGCGGGCCTCGGACCTCATGGACAAGTTCGTGGGTGAAACGGAGAAGCGGATCGCCGCGGCCTTCCGTGACGCCGAGGAGTCGGGTGCGGCGCTGTTGATCGACGAGGTCGACTCGTTCCTGCAAGATCGCTCGCGGTCGCAGCGCAGCTGGGAAGTCACCGCCGTGAACGAGTTTCTCACTTCGCTCGAAATGTTTCCTGGCCTCTTTTTTGCCACCACCAATCTCCTGGAAGCCTGCGATCAGGGATTTTTTAGGCGGATGGATATCAAGATCAGATTTGACTACCTTCGTGCCCCGCAGGCCGAGGAGCTGCTTCAGGCCCACCTTCGGGTGGCGGGTGTACCCGGGGCTGAAGCCGATGATCTCGCGCGGCTGCGCCGGCTCGACAACCTCACGCCAGGCGATTTCGCCGCGGTGGCGCGGCAGAACCGGTTCCGTCCGTTGGCGACGCCCTCCGAGTGGGTCGCGTCGCTGGCATCGGAATGCCGGATCAAGCCGGGCGCTCGCACCCGCCCGGCAATTGGCTTCGGAGGAGCGGCGGTTCAGTCAGGCGCTTGATACCGGATCTCTCACCATGACGCATTCAGACGCAGCATCCCGCCCTCATCTCTTCGGCCTGCTGGCCGGACTTTTTCTCGCCGCCGCACTTTGCTTCGCTTCGGTGGTCGTTACCCGCACGTGGGTTCACTTGCGCGAAAGTCAGGTGATCCAGGTGACGGGTTCCTCGCGTAAGAACGTGAAGTCCGATCTGTGCGTCTGGAACGGAGTGCTGCAGACGGAGGGCAAGACACTCGAGGAGGCGCGCGCTAAGTTTCAGGGCGATCAGCGCCGGATGATCGCGTTCCTCGAGTCCAAAGGCTTCGCCAAACACACACTGCAGCCGGTGTACGTGCGCGACATCAAGCCCCATGGGAAGGAGCAAGCGGAAGGCGCCGAACGCGAGTTGTCGCAGCGCGTCGGCTATCAGCTCGTGCAGGGTGTGCAGATCACATCGGAGCGTGTGGACGACTTGCCGAATCTGGCGGCGGATTGCCTTTCCCTGCTCGCTGATGACGTCGTCGTGCAGACTGCAGGCATCCAGTACATCTACACGAAACTTCCTGAGGCGCGGCTCGCGATGATGGCCGAGGCGACGGATGACGCGCGCCGGAGGGCTGAGGAGATTGCGGGGCGTGGAGGGCGGGCGGTGCGCGAACTCCGCACGGCACGCATGGGTGTCGTGCAGGTCAATCCCTTGCACGGAACCGCCACTTCGTGGGAGGGGAACATGGACACGAGTACCTTGGAGAAGACGATCTCCGCGACCGTGAGCGCGGAGTTTTCGTTAAAGTAATACCGAAGGCGTAAGTTGAGCGGCGCACCTACGGGGGCGTTCCAGGCAGGTTGAGACCGAAGCCAAGCGCCTCGCCAAGGAAGCCAAGCTCGA
>VHCY01000139.1 GCA_016871595.1 Verrucomicrobiota bacterium | reverse complement strand
GTTCGACCTGCAGCGGGAGCCGGAGCACATCCGGGCCCTTTACGGCGACACCCCCCAGGCGCGGCAGATGCTGCTCGCCCGCCGCCTCGTCGAGCGCGGCGTCCGTTACGTGCAGGTCTGGCACGGCACGCTGCAGCCGTGGGACAGCCACGACCGCATCGAGGATGCGCACCGCCGCCTCGCGCGGGAGAGCTGCCAGGGCCTCACCGCGCTGCTCACGGATTTGAAGCAACGGGGGTTGCTGGAGGACACGCTGGTCATCTGGGGGGGCGAGTTCGGGCGCACGCCGACCGTCGAGCTCTCGCAGGGTGAGCGGGTGGGGCCGACGCTGGGCCGGGACCACAACCACCACGGGTTCACGATGTGGCTGGCGGGCGGGGGCGTGCGGGGAGGGCACGTGCACGGGGCGACGGACGACTTCGGGTTTCGGGCGGTGGAGGACCGGGTGCACGTCCACGACCTGCAGGCGACGGTGCTGCACCTGCTGGGTCTGGACCACGAGCGCCTGACCTACCGCCACAGTGGCCGCGACTTCCGGCTGACGGACGTCCACGGCCACGTCGTGCGCCGCCTGCTGGCCTGAGCCCGCCGCGGGAAACGGGACTTGCCATCGCCCCGGAGGCGGGGCTAGCCCGACCTCCGATGTGTCCTGCCGACCCCGAGACCGAACGCTGGTTTGCCACGCACGTCCTGCCCCACGAGGCCGGGCTCCGCGCGTGGCTGGCGCGCGGGTTCGGTCCGCGTCTGGCCGTCGATGACGTGGTCCAGGAGGCGTTCCTGCGGGTGTTGCGTGCGCGCGCGGCGGGAGCCCTCCAAGCGCCGAAGGCGTTCCTGTTCGCTTCGGCGCGCAACCTTGCCGTCGACCAGTTCCGTCGGCACGCGGTCTCGCGCACGGATTCCTTAGTGGAGTCGGACCTCTCGGACGTCTTGGATGACCGTGAGGGCATCCCCGAAAGCATTGCCCGCGGGCAGGAGGTCGCGCTTCTGACCGCGGCCGTCCAGTCCCTTCCTGACCGTTGCCGGCAGGTGATGACCCTGCGTCTGGCCTACGGACTCACGCAGCGGGAGATCGGGGCCAGGCTGGGGATCTCCGACCGCACGGTGGCGGCGCAACTCGCGATCGGGACCCGCAAGTGCACGGAGCACGTACTGCGGCGACTGGCTCATCCGGGGGGCCACCCGTGAGACGGCCAGAGCCGGATTCCGCGGCGGCCCGGCGCCGGTCCCGCGCCGCCGCCGAGTGGCTGGTGCGGCGCGACCGCGGCCTGACCGGGGCGGAGCAGGACGAGTTCCTCCAGTGGCTGGCGCTGGACCCTCGGCATGGCGAGTGGCTGGCGCTGCACCGGCGGACCGTCGCGGACTTCACCGCCCTGGCCGACTGGAGGCCGGAGCACAGCGGGGAGCCTAATCCCGACCTGCTGGCGTTCCCGCGTCGCCGGGTCTTGCGGTCACCGTGGGTGGTGGTTGCGGCCGCCGTGGTCGTCGCCGCCTGCGTCGCCATCTGGCCCCGCCCCACGTCGCCGGCCGCCGGGGCCGGGGATGAGCCGCGTCGGCGGTTGCTCGAGGACGGCTCGGTCGTGGAACTCAACCGGGGTGCGATGGTGACGGCGGTGTTCTCCACCTCCGAGCGCCGCGCGGTGCTGGAGCGGGGAGAGGCTTTCTTTGCCGTGGAAAAGGACCCCCGCCGCCCCTTTGTCGTGCGCGCCGGGGGGGTTGACGTCCGCGCGGTGGGCACGGCGTTCAGCGTCCGCCTCGCGCCGGCGGGCGTGGAGGTCCTCGTGGCGGAGGGTCGGGTCGCGGTCGTGCCGCCCCCGGCGCCGGCCGGGCCCGTCCAGGACGTGGCGCTGGTGGACGCGGGACATCGGGCGACCGTGGGGGTCGTGCCCGGCGCCGTGCCGGAGATCCTGCCGGTGGCCCCCGGGGAGATCGCGCGGGCGCTCGACTGGCAGCCGCGGCTGCTCGACTTCGCCTCGGCCCCCCTGGGGCTGGTGGTGGCCGAGTTCAACCGCCGCAATGCGGTCCAGTTCACGCTCGCCGATCCCGGCCTCGCCGCGTTGCCGGTCGTCGCTGCAATCCGTTCCGATAACACCGAGGGCCTGGCCCGTTTCCTGGCGGCCGCGCCGGGGGTGGTCGTAGAGCGGCGCGGACCCGCCGAGATAGTGGTCCGTCGCCGCGAGTGACCACCGCCGGGCCGTGCCGCGCCACCGCGCAGTTTCCTTTAGTGAATCCCGGGGCCCCGGACGTCTAGTTTCCGTTGCCCCCTTGCCCTGCCGTTTCCCTTTTCCACGCCCGCTGTGGTCCGTCCTGCTCGCCGTCGTGCTCGGCGGGTCCGTGGCCGTGGCGGCCGTCAGCCGGCGGGCCTTTGACGTGCCCGCGGGCGAGGCTGCGGAAACGTTGCGCCTCGCCGCGCACCAGGGTGGGGTCGAGATTGTCCTGTTCGCCGAAACGGTGCGCGCTGTGCGCACCGCGGCGCTGCGGGGTGAATTCGTCCCGCGCGAGGCGCTTGAACGCCTGCTGGCCGGCACGGGTCTCGAGATCGCGGAGGCCGGCGACCCCGGCACCCTCACGGTGCGGCGCCGCCTCCCGCCGGCCGCGAGTGCCTCGCCCGCCCCGGACGCTCCCTCTCCCCCGATGAAACCCCGCCATCCCCTCGCCGCCCTAGGCGCCTGGTTCGCCCTTGCCCTCGCCCCCGTTCCCGCCGCCCCGGCGGCGGAGGGCGCGGCCCCGCCCGCGGGCGTGATCGCGGGACGCGTGCTCAACGTGGGCTCCGGGGTCTACGTCAACAATGCCCGCGTCACCGTCGAGGGCACGCGGCTGGAGGCCTTCACCGACGAGTTCGGCGCCTTTGCCCTCGCGGGGGTCCCGGCGGGCGCGGCAACCCTGCGTGTGACCTACACCGGCCTCGCGGCCGAGACCCTCGTGGTCCGCGTGGAGGCCGGCCGCCAGGTCGAGGCCGAGGTTCGCCTGCGGGGAAGCCAGGGCGGCGACACGGTGCTGCTCGACGCCTACACCGTGGCCGCCAAGCGCGATATGGCGGCATCGGATGTCGCCGTGAACGAGCAGCGGTTCTCGCCGGCGATCAAAAACGTCGTCTCGACCGACTCCTTCGCGGACATCGCCGACGGGAACGTGGGCGAGTTCGCCAAGTACCTTCCGGGGGTCACCCTCAACCGCAGCGGCAGCGACGGGCTGTCGCTCTCGATCGGCGGCGTGCCTCCGGGCGGGACCCCGGTCACCCTCGACGGCAATGGCATCGCCAGCGCCACCGGCTCGAACGCGAACCGGCAGGTGGAGTTCGAGAACATCGCCGTGAGCAGCCTCGCGCGCGTGGAGGTCTCGCGTTCGCCGACGCCGGACGCCCCGGCCAACGCGATCGGCGGCTCGGTGAACCTCATCAGCCGCAGCAGCTTTGAGCGCTCGCGTCCGGCGTACATGATCAAGTCGCACCTCTCGTTTCGCGGCGACGACTTCAGCTTCCGCAAGGAGCCGGGCCCCTTCCAGCACAAGGAGTACATCTTCCTCCCGAACCTCGAGTTCAGCGCGGTGGTCCCGTTGAGCCGGGATTTTGGATTCACCTTCTCCGGCCTGGCGTCCCGGACCTACAACAACGGTCCCGGCATCGTGCAGAACTGGGTGCCGACCGGCATCGCGCAGTCCGCGAGTTTCCCGGCCACCACCCCGGACCAGCCCTACCTCGCCCGCTACCGCCTGCAGGAGCGCCCGAAGCTCACCGCCCGGAACACCCTCAGCCTGTCCGCCGACTGGCGCGTCCGCCCGGGTGGCGTGCTGACGGTCGGCTTCCAGTACGCGTATTTCAGCGCCGAGTTCTGGGTGCGCCAGCTCAGCTTCGAGCCCGGCCGAGTAGAATCTTTCGGCCCAGGCTTTACCCAGGGCGCGTCGGGGGCGGGATTCGTCCAGATCCTCACCGACGCCCGGGAGAAGAACAACACCTCCTGGGCGCCCAGTTTCCGCTACAAGCACGACGGTCCGGTCTGGCGCTGGCAGGTGGGCGGCGCCTACTCCGCGGCCTCCAACAATTATTCCAACGAGGGCTACTTCCTCGGGAACAACGCCTTCCTGCGCAACGTGACCGTCCGGTTCGAGGGCCTGACCGTCGATCATCCCACGGGGGTCTCGGTGCGGGACACGGCCGGGCGCCCTGTGGACCCGTACCAGCTCGCCAACTACCGGCTCGAATCCGTCTCCGGCAACAACTTCACGAGCGCCGCGATTGTCCGCACCCTGAACGCGCACGCGCGGCGGGAGTTCCAGGCCGGGCTTCCGTTCACCGCCAAGGCGGGGGTAGACCTGCGCTCCGAGCACCGCGACCTCCGCCGGCCCAGTTACAGCTACGGGTTCGTGGGCGCCGACCGGATCGCCCGGTCCGCGGATGACAGCGCCGCGCAGTGGTTCGACCCGAGTTACTCCCAGCGTGACCTGATCTTCGGGCCCCGGATGCAGTGGTTCGACCTCGACCAGATCGGGGACACTTACCGCCGGAACCCTGAGTATTTCACCAACACCGAGGCCGAGGCCGTTTCCGCCTTCCGGGCCGCGGTCACCTCCTCGCAGGTCATCACCGAGACGATCCTCGCCCCTTACCTGCGGCTCGACACCTCGCTCCTCGACGGGCGGCTGCAGCTCACCGGGGGCGTGCGTTACGAGCGGACCGACGATGACGGCACGGGTCCGCTGATCGATCCCACCCGCATCTACCAGCGGAACGCCGCGGGCCAGATTGTCCGCGATGCCGCCGGTCGTCCCGTGGTCAGCGCCCCGCTCTCCGGCCTCGCGGGCAGCCGCCTCGCCTACCTCGAGCGCGGCGCCCGGGCCACCAAGACCTACGACGACTTCTTCCCGTCGTTCAACGCGACCCTCCAAGTCCGCCCTGACCTGCTCGCGCGGGTCTCCTACGGGCGCTCCTTCAATCGGCCCGACTTCGGGAACATCCTTCCGTCGATGAACCTCCCCGACACGGAGTCCACCAGCCGGACCATCACCGCCACCAATCCTTCCCTGAAGCCGTGGTACGCGGACAGCTACGGCGTCTCGCTGGAGTACTATTTCCGCGAGCCCGGCACGGGCGTCGCGTCCCTCCGCGGCTATCGCCGCGACGTGCGCGACTTCTGGGGCACCTCCCTGCTGCCGGCCTCCGATGAGATCCTTGCCCCCTACGGGGTCGATCCGCGGGTCTACGGGGAGGCGCTCGGCTACTTTGTCAGCACGACGCGCAACGTGGGTTCCGCCCGGGTTTCGGGTCTGGAGCTCGATTACCGCCAGAACCTCGCCTTCCTTCCGGCCTGGGCCCGCGGGCTGACGGTTTTCGGCAACCTCACGCTGCAGCGCGCGGAGGGGGTGCAGCAGGCGAGCTTCACCGGGCTCGTGCGCCGCACCTACAACTGGGGCATCAGCTACAGCCGGGAGCGGCTCTCGCTGCGCCTCGCGGTGAACCATCGCGGACGGATCGAGCAGGGCAGGGTCACCCTCGCGGGGGCCGAGCCGGGCACCGTGACCTACCTCCAGGCCCGGGCCATCGCGGACGTCACCGCCGAATATCGCCTCACGCGCCGGTACGCGGTCTACGCGACCGGGCGCAACGTGAATGCGGCCAATGAGGACACGGTGGTGCTCGGACCTTCCACCCCCGCCGATCGCAGTGTGCAGGGTCGAATCAACTATGGGGCCACCTGGTATGTGGGTTTCAAGGCCACGTTCTGAGCGTCGCGTCGCCTCGCGTCCGGCCCGCCGGGAGGCCCGGCCGTGACCCGCCGCGACCTCTTGCGCGGTGCGGGGGTGTTTGCCGGCACGGCCGTCCTCGGGCGGGCGGCGGCGCGGCCGCCCGCCCTGACGCGCTTTCCTCTGGCGACGGAGGTCGAATCCCTCGTCCCGGTTCACCGCATCGCGGCCGGCCGCGTCATCCATCGCTTCTTCGATACCTCCCCGATCAGCCCTTCCGGCCGCTATGCCGCCCTGTTCCGGCTGCCCCAGGAGACCCGCACCCCGCGACCCGGGGAGGCGGGAGAGGTGGTGGTGGTGGATCTGGAAAGGGGCGGGGAGCGGACCGTAGCCAGTTCCCGCGGCTGGGAGGTGCAGATGGGCGCGAATGTCCAATGGGGGCGCACGGACGCGGACCTGTTCTTCAACGATGTCGACCCTGCCGATTGGACGCCGTTTGCCGTCCGCCTGGATCCGCGGACCGGCGACCGGCAGCGCCTCGGGGGCACGGTATTCACCGTATCCCCGGACGGAGCACTCCTGACCTCCTACAACCTGGTGGCCTCGCGCCTCATCCAGGTGGGCTACGGCGTGGTCCTGCCCGAGGAGCGGACCCGCCGCAACCGCGGCCCGGTAGCCGATGACGGCATTTTCGTCACGGATCTCGCTTCCGGCCGGACGCGGATGATCGCCTCGATCCGCGACCTGTGGTTGCAGGCGGTCCCCCGGCTGGAGATTCCCCACGCCGAGCGGTGCGAATTTTACTGCTTCCAGGTGCGCTGGAATCCCCAGGGCACCCGGTTGATGACGTTCCTGCGCTGGCACGACCCGACGGAGCCCAAGGGCGGTCCCCGCCGACTCACGCTCCTCACGCTCCGCGGCGACGGGTCGGACATCCGGGTCGCCGTCTCCCCGGCGCAGTACGCGCGAGGCGGACATCACCCGATGTGGACGCCGGAGGGCGATGAGCTGACGCTCAACCTGAACGTCCGCGATGGCACCCGCGCGCTGGACCTGGTGCGGGTGCGGCACGACGGTGCCGGCCTCCGTTCGATCCACCCGGTCGGCTCCGGCCACCCCTCGATGCACCCGCGCCTGCCTTTCCTCATCACCGACGCCTATACCCACGAGCCCTTGGCGCGCCCGGACGGCCGCGTGCCCCTGCGCCTGATCGACCTGCGCGATGGATCCGAGACCGCGCTCGCGTGGGTTCCTGCCCGGCGCCGGGACAGCGCGTCGCTGAGCACGGAGTTCCGCATCGACCAGCATCCGGTGTGGGCGGAGGGTGGCCGCCGTATCGTGTTCAATGGGGTGCACGACGACAGCCGCGCCGTTTAAGTTGCCGAGGTGGGGGATTGGCTGGATCGCGCGATGGCCCGAATCTGACCCACCCGATGCGCCACCGCTTCCTCGCCGCCAGCGCCGTGCTTCCCGCACGCGTTTGAACCCTGCCCCTTTCCCCCTTATGAACCGCCGCCGCTTCCTCCTCCGTTCCGCCGCCGCCTCGGCCGCCCCCTGCCCGCCCCGGCA
>VHCY01000138.1 GCA_016871595.1 Verrucomicrobiota bacterium | reverse complement strand
CCGGCGCAGGATCGCGACGATCTGCTCCGGCGTGTGTTTCTTTCCTTTGGGCATGTCTGGATCTCCTTCTTGAAGCCCAGACTCTCATCCGCAACGGCCCAGATTCCGGGAGTCAGGTCACCGCGTTGGGAGGGGCCGTTTGGGAATTTTTTTTGGACCCCTCTGACCCGATTGGAATCGAGCCCGGAGACGAGCCCAGCCCCCCCTCCCCCCTAGGCGCCCCAGAAGGCCGGCAGCAAGGGCGTTTGCGGGCCAAAGGGCGGCTCGAGGGAACCGGGGGGCGGACGACGAGCGCGAAACCGCCCGGAGGGCCGGGAAACGGCTTCGGCGGAGGAGTCGCGCTCGTCCCCCCAGAATCTGTCAAGTCCCCGACAAGACGGTTTTTGAGAGGAAATCCGAATACGACTTAAGTCCTTCATTATTGGCTGCCCGACATGGATTCGAACCATGACTAGGCGAGTCAAAGTCGCCTGTGCTGCCGTTACACCATCGGGCAAGGACGACAGCACGCTGTCTCGCCCACCGGGTCGGTCAAGGGCGGAAACCCGCGCAGGATCAGGTTGCCCAGCCGCCCGCCGCCTGTCTCGCTCCGCCTCCGTGAAGCCGAAGCCGACCCGCCCCCGCTCCCTCGCCCGCGTCCTCCTCTCGGGCGCCCAGATCCGGCGGCGGGTCCGCATGCTCGCCGCCGAGATCAAGGCCGTCTACGGCGAGGAGGAGTTCACCCTCATCTCCCTCATCAACGGCGCCGTGATGTTCACCAGCGACCTGATGCGCGAGATCGACAACCCCGTCCGCCTCGACTGCATCCGCGTCTCCAGCTACGGCGCCCACACCACCTCGATCGGCACGCCCCAGCTCATCTCCAGCCTCACGCTCGACATCCGCCGCCGCCACGTGCTCGTGATCGACGACATCCTCGACACGGGCAAGACGCTGCAATTCGTGACGAAGCTCATCCGCCGCCACCGCCCGGCCAGCCTCCGCACCTGCGTGCTGCTGGACAAGAAGGCGCGCCGGCAGGTGGCGATCGAGGCGGACTTCGTCGGGTTCACGATCCCCGATGAGTTCGTGGTCGGCTACGGCCTCGATTTCGCCGAGCGCTACCGCAACCTGCCCTGCATCGGCATGCTGCGGCCGGAGCTGCAGCACGTCTGAACCGGGCCGGGACCACCCCGGCCCCGGCGCTCAGAAGGTGTGGATGAAGAGCCCGGAGCGCAGCTTGGGCTCGAACCAGGTGCTCTTGGGCGGCATAATCTGCCCCGCATCGGCAATGTCCATCAGCTGCGTGAGGGTCACCGGGTACATCGAGAACGCCACGCCGCCCTCCGCGTCCACCCGCTTGGCCAGCTCCGCGGTGCCGCGGATGCCACCGACGAAGTCGATGCGCTTGCTGGTGCGGACGTCCGCGATGCCCAGCACGGGCCCGAGGAGGCGGTCCTGCAGGACGCTCACGTCGAGGCGCGCGACCGGGTCGGCGTCCGCCGCGGGGGTGCAGGTGAGGCCGTACCATTTGCCCCCGAGGTACATACTGACCTGGCCGACGGCGGCCGGGGCGGGCGCGGCGCCCTCCCGCAGGCCGAAGCGGGCGCGCACCTCCGCGAGGAACGCCTCCGGGGTGAGCCCGTGCAGGTCCACCACGATGCGATTGTAGGGCAGGATCTTGAGCTCGCTGGCCGGGAACAGGACGCAGAGGAACCAGTTGTACTCCTCGTCGCCGCGATGCGCGGGGTTGCGCTCGCGGCGCAGGCGGGCGACTCGGGCGGCGCTGGCGGCGCGATGGTGGCCATCCGCGATGTAGGTCACGGGCACCGCGGCGAAGGCGCGGATCCACTCCGCTCCGCCCGGGATGCGCCAGACCGTGTGGCGGATGCCATCGGGCGCGGTGAAATCGTGCTGCGGCGCCGTGCGGACGAGCGCATCGGCTAGGGAGGTCAGGGCCGGCTGGTCCCGGTAGGTCAGGAAGACCGGGCCGGTGTCGGCGCCGAGGGTGTCGATGAGGCGCGTGCGGTCGTCCTCCTTGTCCTTGCGGGTCTTCTCGTGGCGCTTGATCAGCCCGGCGTCGTAGTCCTCCACGTGGCAGCCGGCAACGAGGCCGCGCTGGACGTGATCGCCCATCCGCTGCTGGTACAGGTAGAGGCAGGGTTCGCTCTCGCGGCGGAGGACGCCCTGGCGCTGGAGGCCCTCGAAGTTGGCGCGCGCGCGGGCGTAGACGGCGTCGGAGTAAGGGTCGGTCTCCGGGGGGAGGCCGATCTCGGCGCGATCGACGTGGAGGAGGCTGTGGGGCCGGCCGGCGGCGAGGGCGGCGGCCTCGGCGGTGTTGACCACGTCGTAGGGCACGCAGGCGACCTCGGGGGCGAGGGCGGGGTCAGGGACGAGGCCTTGGAAGGGATGGAGGCGCATAAAGCAAGAGCCCGGCGAGGGCATCGCCGGGCGGGAGGGAAACCAAGGGCTGGGATCGGGGCTTACTTCTTCCCGGCGCCGCGCTTGAACTTCGAGGTGAACTTCTCGACGCGGCCGGCGGTGTCGACCAGGCGCTTCTCGCCGGTGTAGGCGGGATGGGAGTCGCTCGTGACGTCGCGCGCGACGACGAAGTACTCCTCGCCGTCGATCTGCTCCTTGCGGGCCGACTTCATCGTGGAGCGGGTGAGGAATCGGCGGCCGGTGCCGATGTCCAGGAAGCAGACGTTGTTGAGGGTGGGATGGCCTTCGGCTTTCATCGCGGAAAAGGGGGGGCTGGAGGGTTAGCCTTGGCGGGCCTTGTAGCGGGGCTCGACCTTGTTGATCACGTAGATCTTGCCCCGGCGGCGGACCACCTGGCAGGCGGGGTGACGCTTCTTGGCGGACTTGATGGAGGAAACGACTTTCATAAAAGGGCAGAGAACACCCGGCGGCCGGGGGGAGTGTCAACGGAATTGTTGGCCGCCGTCAGTTGCGTTCCGGGTCCTCGGGCTCACCGGCGAGCAGGCGCCATTCATCCCCCTCGCGGCCGAGGAGGGTGCGCCAGAGCGAGGCGTCGTGGGGCAGCGCAAGGAGGTCCTCGGCGAGGAGGGCGACCACCCAAGACTGGGCGCGGAGTTCCCCTTCCAGTTGGCCGCCGGACCAGCCGGAATAGCCGAGGAAGCCGCGGACGTGGGCGCCCTCCTCCCCGACCAGCTGGGCCGCGCGGTCCAGTTCGAGACCGAAGTGGAGGCGGACGCCCCCGGGGGCGACCTGCCAGCCCGCGAGCAGGAGTTGCCCGGGCTCGACGGGGCCGCCGGTGTACAGCGGGACGGAGGCGAGGGGTCCCAGCGCGAACTCGCCCTTGAGTTCGCCGAGGCGGCGGCCGAGCGGGCGGTTGAGGATGAGTCCCCGCGCGCCCTCGGCGTCGTGGAACGACATCAGCACGACCGTGCGGCGGAAATTGCCGTCGCGCAGGCCCGGATGGGCCAGCAGGAGGGAGCCAGCGACAGAGGCGGGGGTGTTCTGGCGACGGCCGGCCATCGGGCTCAGAGGCGCAGGATGCGGACCCCGGCTTCGGCGAGGAGGGGGGCGACGATCGGGTCGTTTTGATAATCCTGCCGGTACTTGATCTCGGTGATGCCGGCGGAAACGAGGATCTTGGCGCAGTTGATGCAGGGATAATGGGTGACGTAGGCCACGCAGCCGACCACCGAGCTGCCGCGGCGGGCGGCGTCGGCGACCGCGTTCTGCTCGGCGTGGACCGTGGCCTGCTCGTGGCCGTCGCGGACGCGGGAGACGTGGGGCGTGCCGGGGAGGAAGCCGTTGTAGCCGGCCGCGACCAGCCGGTGCCGGTGCTCGCCGCCGGTGACGATCACGCAGCCCACGTGGAGCCGCTCGCAGTTGGAGCGGGAGGCCATCAGCACGGCCGTGGCCATGAAGTACTCGTCCCAGCTCGGGCGGTGCGGGAAGCGCGCGGCGGCCTCGGCGATCAGGTCGACCGGGGCGGGCGTCGCGGGGGAGGAGTCGGGTGGCATCGCGGGGAAAGCGGCACCTTGGGCGGGGCGGGCCCGGGGGGCAATCCCGCGGTGGGGGCGGCGCCGCGCGCGGGGTTGACCGACGGGCCGGCGCCCCCCCACCCTGCCCGGATGGCGAGACTCGAGGAACTCGTGGCCTACTGCGACCGGCGGACGCGCCGGAGCGCCTTCACCGACGCCCCCGGGGCGTGGAACGGCCTGCAGGTCGCGAACCGCGGCCGCGTGACCCGGATCGGCGCGGCGGTGGACGCGGGGCGCGAGCCGTTCCGGCAGGCGGTGGCGGCGGGCGTGGACTTCCTGATCGTGCACCACGGGCTGTTCTGGGATCCGGCGCGGCCGTTGACCGGCGCGGCCTTCGAGCGGGTCGCGACGCTGGTCGAGGGGGGCTGCGCCCTGTACTCGAGCCATCTGCCGTTGGACGCCCACCCGCGGCTGGGCAACAACGCCCTGCTGGCGCGACAGGTGGGCCTGCGGCCCAAGCGGCCGTTTCTGGTGCGGGACGGCGAGGCGATCGGGTGCGTGGCGGACGCGCGGCTGGAGCGGGCCGAGCTGCGCCGGCGCCTCGAGGCGGCGTATCCCCGGGTGGTGGCGATCGAGTGCGGCCCGGCGCGCGTCGGAGCGGTGGCCTTCTGCAGCGGTTCCGGTAACAGCGCGGTGCCCGAGCTGCGGGGGGCGGGGGCGGACACCCTCGTGACGGGCGAGCTGCGCGAGGAGTGGTTCAACCGGGCGCAGGAGGAGGGGCTCAACCTATACTGCTGCGGCCACTACGCGACGGAGGTGCACGGCGTGCGCGCGCTGGCGGCGGAGTTGGCGCGGCGCTTCCGGTTGCCGTGGGAGTTCATCGCTACGGACAATCCCCTTTAGTCGATTTGGGACTTTTCCCCGCCGCCGTCCTCCCTTCTGCTGCCACGATGAAGACGTTCGCCATCCTCAACGGCCCCAACCTCGACCGGCTCGGCAAGCGGGAGCCGGAGATCTACGGCCGCGCGACCCTGGCCGACCTCGAGCGGGCCCTGCGGGCGGAGTTCGAGGCGCGGGCGCGGCTGGAGTTCTTTCAGTCGAATCATGAGGGCACCCTGATCGAACGGATCGCGGCGTGGGCGGACGCGAAGGTGGATGGCCTCGTGCTCAACGGCGGGGCGTTTACCCACACCAGCGTCGCGCTACGGGACGCTTTGGCCGGGGCGAAGCTACCGGCGGTGGAGGTGCACCTCTCGAACTTGTACCAGCGGGAGGAGTTCCGGCACCGGTCGCTGACCGCACCGCTGTGCCTGGGCGTGATCACGGGCCTCGGCTTCGAGGGCTACCACGCCGCCGTGCGTTTCCTGCTCCAGCGCGGATGAGCGGGCCGGTCCCCTGGCTGGTGTGCCACACCCGCCCCCGGTGCGAGAAGAAGTTCGCCGCGCTGATGCGGGCGGAGGGGTTCGAGCACTACCTGCCGCTGGTGAGCAGCGCGCGCCGGTACGGCCCGCGGACGCGGACCTTCACCAAGCCGCTGTTCACCGGGTATGTCTTCGCGGCGGTCCCGCCGGAGCGGAAGCCGCGGATCTACCAGCAGGAACTGCTGGCGCGGGCGATCGCGGTGCCGGAGCAGGAGCGGTTCCTGCGCCAGATGGACGAGGTGCGCCAATTGATCGCCTCGGGCTTGGACCTGAGCGTGCGGCCGCTGCTGCGCAAGGGAAAGCGGGCGCGGATCAAGGCGGGGCCCTTGTACGGCCTGACCGGGATCGTGGAGAATCCGGACGCGCCACGGGGCATCATCGTGGCGGTGGATGTGTTGCAACAGGGCGTGCTCGTGGTCGTGCCGGTGGAGCATCTGGAGCCCGTGGATTAGGCGGGCGGACCTGAAGGGGAAGCCTACCGTAAAGCGAGCCAAGCCCAGTTCGCCACGTGCAAGGTGACGGCGGTCGCGAGAGCGGCGCCGAGGTCGTCGGCGACCACCCCCCACCCTCCCGGAAGGTCCTGAAGCCGGCTGATGCCCAGCGGCTTCAGGATGTCGTAGAAACGGAACAGCGCGAAGCCGGCCAGCAGGACCTGCCACGCGGGGTGCGCGGCGACCAACTCGCCCCAGCCGAGGAAGCAGAGGGGCAACGCGATCACCTCGTCCAGCACCACGCAGCCGGGGTCCGAACGTCCCAGCCTAGCCTCGGCCTCGCCGCAGAGCAGGGCGGCCACCACGGTGGCCACGGCCGTGCCGGCCAGCAGGGCACCGGCGCCGGCGCCGCGGAAGAGTACCGCATAGGCGAGGAGGCCGGCGAGCGAGCCCCAGGTCCCGGGCGCGGGCAGGCGCCGGCCAAGCGGACCGAGGGTGGCGGGACCGAGCACCAGGGCATCCGGCAGGAACCGGAGCCAACGGAAGGATTTCGCCGCCATCGCGGGTCAGTCCGCCAGCACGTGGCCGTGGCGACGGAAGTAGGTGATCCCGGACGTCACGGTGAGGACCGCGGAGAGGATGAAAAGGGTGATCCCGAGCAGCCAGACGCCCGTGAGCCAGTACCGGTCCTGCCCGCCATAGACCTCCCCGAAGTCCTGGGAAAGCATCCGGGCGCCCATCAGCCAGCCGATGGCGTTGAGTTGCACGAAAGTTTTCACCTTCCCGCCGGTGTCGGCCTCGACGACCTGGCCCTTCGTAGCGGCGACCATCCGGAGGCCGGAGACCGCGAATTCCCGGCACAGGATGCAGAGCAGCAGGAGCATCGCGGCGAGGTTGTAGCCCGCGAAGTAGTCCCCGTTCACCAGCGCGATCATCACCCCGATGACGAGCACCTTGTCGATCACGCTGTCCATAAACCGGCCGAAGGCCGAGACGATGCCGCGGGCGCGGGCGATCTTGCCGTCAAGCCAGTCGGTGAGGGCGGCGATGATGAACAGCCAGAACGCAAGGGTGGCGGACCAAGGGAAGCGGGCGTACATCAGCCCGACGACCGCGAACATCAGCGGGATGCGCGAGAGCGTCAGGAGATTGGGCAGGTTCATACCGGGACGGAGGGAATTGGCGGTGGGCCGGGGGTGGCAAGCGCGGAGGGACCAGACGCGGCGCGGCGCCGCGGGTTGCCGGAAATTCCGGCGCGGCGCCAGGCTCAGAGGCTGACCTTGATCCCGCGGCGGAGGTAGGTGGGCACGTCGAGGTCCTGGCCGTCGAAGAGGTTGCGCTCCGTCCGCTCGAACTGCCCGCGGGTCTCGATCTCGCCGAAGCCGAACTCCTCCTGGGCCACGGGGGCTCCGGCGGCGGGGGCGGAGGCGGGAGCCGGGCCGGCCAAGGCGGTCGCGGCGGG
>VHCY01000137.1 GCA_016871595.1 Verrucomicrobiota bacterium | reverse complement strand
CCTCGGCGTACCGCGGCAAACTGTTTTACCGACTGGCGGAACAAGCGGCCCAAGTCGCGCCGACGACCTACGATGCGCTCGGAAACCACAATCCGTAGTGATTGGTTGAGTCACGTAAATACCCCTAAAACGTAATGGTAGGTGCCCTCCGGAAACTCCAGCGTCCGGCCCCAGCGCCCATTGCACTCGTCCAAATCCCCCGCGCCCGGCCGGTATTCCCAGTCCTGGACGTAAGTCCCGTCGTGCCGCCCGCCCGGTCCGCCCGCACGTTCACCGGCGCGGAGGCGATAACTGGTCACCGCCGGCCGCACGGTCGCCGGCGCCGCCGGATCCGGGCTGATCCACGGACCATAGACGGGGAACCCGTCCGCCGCCCAGCCCACGAGCACCATCTGCGGCCGCCCGGCGGTCAGGCGCGCCAGCAGCATCTCCGGCAGGCCGTGATAGTGGTAGGTGCCGGTCGGCTGGACGTGGGCGTGCTCCAGATCGAGGCCCAGATTGCGGCCGCCGCCCAAGGCCTCGTACTGCCAGCCGGAGTCCCGGTCGTCCCGCCACCACTCAGCGGCCGCCGGATCGAACACCACGCCGTTCACCGCCACCCCGAACAGGCTCATCCCGACCGGCGTCGGCCGCTCCCCCGCCCGCGGCGCCGCCGGCACCCGGAAGGCGTGGTTCTGGGGCGCGATGCGGTTCGGGTTGCCCCGCCCCGGGAAGGCCCCCGTGGGGTGGTCCGGCAGGCCGTTGGCGCGGATCCAACGGACTTCCCCCTCCACGCTGATCGCCACCCGCGGCGCCTCGCCGGCCCACGGCACAGCGTCGAGATTGGTATGGTCCGGGTGGGCGGACAGGCCGCCGCCCAGCAGCAGCGCCAAGGGGAGGAACCGGGGTCGCATCGAGTGGCCCCAGCGTGGACCGCCCCCGGCCCGAATCGAGCCGATTCCCGGCCAACCCGGGATTGCACGCCCGCCTCAGCTCCGCCACCAATCGCCTATGCCCGAGACCGCCGACGGCCGCACCCGCCTGCTGATGATCGATGACGACCGGAAGCTCTGCCGCCTCGTCGCCGCCTACCTCGGCCCGCTCGGCTTCGACGTCACCGCCGTCCACTCCGGCCCCGAGGGCGTCGAACGCGCCACCGCCCCCGGCGCCCTCTGGCACGCGATCATCCTCGACGTGATGTTGCCCGGGCTCGACGGCTTCGAGGTCCTCCGCCGTATCCGCGCCACCAGCGCCGTGCCCGTGCTGATGCTCACCGCCCGCGGGGACGAGACGGACCGCATCGTCGGGCTGGAGGTCGGGGCCGACGACTACCTGCCGAAAACCTTCTCCACCCGGGAACTGCTGGCGCGGATCCGCGCCGTGCTCCGCCGCAGCAGCCTCAACGCCCGCGGCCCCGCCGCCCCCGCGCCCCCCTCCGAACTGGTGGTCGGGGACTTGCGCCTCAACCTCGACGCCCGTTCCGCCGCCCTCGGGAGCCAGCCCCTCACGCTCACGCCGGTCGAGTTCGACCTGCTCGCCAGCCTCGCCAAGGCCCGCGGCCGGGTGAAATCCCGCGAAGCCCTCCTCGACGAGTGCCGCGACCGCAATTACGAGGTGTTCGACCGCTCGATCGACGTCCACATCTCCGCCCTCCGGCGCAAGCTCGGGGACGACGCCAAGGAGCCCCGCTACATCCGCACCATTCGCTCCGCGGGCTACCTCCTGGCCGGACCCGAGTAACCCCCTGTCCGCGCCCGGGCTTGCACAATCCCGGGCCCGGCTTTCCCTCGGCGCCATGCTGAGACCCTTGACCTCCACCCTCGCGCTCCTGCTCCTGGGACTGGCCGCCGGCTGCGGCCGCCCTGCCAACCCGCCCGCCGCCCCGGGATCCGCCCCCGCCGCGGCCACCGCGCCCGCCAAGGGCGGACCGATGGTCTGGCGCGTCGGCAACGGCGCGGAACCCCAGGACCTGGACCCCCACATCGTCACCGGCGTCCCGGAGCACAAGATCCTGATGGCCCTGTTCGAGGGCCTCCTCTCCGAGAACCCCAAGGACCTCAGCCCCGAGCCCGGCATCGCCGAACGCTGGGAAATCTCCCCGGACGGCCTCACCTACACCTTCCACCTCCGCGCCGGCGCGGAGTGGTCCGATGGCGTGCCGATCACCGCGACCACCTTCGTGCGCTCCTATCAGCGGATGCTCACCCCCGCCCTCGGCACCGAGTACGCCTCGATGCTGCACCACGTGCGCAACGCCAAGGCCTACAATGAGGGCAAGCTCACCGACTTCAGCCAGGTCGGCTTCAAGGCGGTCGATGACCGCACGCTCCAGGTCACGCTGAACCATCGCACGCCCTTCCTGCTCAAGATGATAGCCACCCACTACTCGTGGTACCCGGTGCCGATCCACGTGATCGAGAAGTTCGGCGGCCTCGCCCGCAAGGGCACCGCCTGGACCCGCAAGGAGAACTTCGTCGGCAACGGCCCGTTCATCCTCAAGGACTGGAAGCCCCAGCAGGTGCTCATCGCCGCCCGCAACCCGCGCTTCTGGGACCACGCCCGCGTCCGCCTCGACGAGATCCACTTCTTCGCGGTCGAGAACCAGGACAGCGAGGAGCGGATGTTCCGCACCGGCCAACTCGACCTGACCAATGAACTCCCGGTGGCCAAGATCGACGTCTACCGGAAGGAGTTCCCCGAGTCCCTGCGCATCGAACCGTACCTCGGGCTCTACTTTTACCGCTTCAACGTCGAACGCCCGCCCCTGAACGACAAGCGGGTCCGCCGCGCCCTCGCCCTCGCCGTGGACCGCGAGAGCCTGGTCAGGAACGTCACCCGCGGCGGCCAGATCCCCGCCTTCAGCGTCAGCTACCCGGGCACCGCCGGCTACGCCCCCACCGCCAAGCTCACGGGCAACGTCGAGGAGGCCCGCCAGCTCCTCGCGGCGGCCGGCTTCCCCGGCGGCCAGGGCTTCCCGAAGCTCGAGCTGCTCTACAACACCAGCCAGAACCACCGCCTGATCGCCGAGGCCATCCAGCAGATGTGGCGCCGCCAGCTGGGCATCGACATCGGCCTCCGCAACGAGGAATGGAAGGTCTACCTCGATACCACCGACGCCCGGAAATTCGACCTGCAGCGCGGCGGCTGGATCGCCGACTACGTCGACCCCCACTCCTTCCTCGAGATCTGGACCTCGGATAACCTCAACAACGATACCGGCTTCAAGAACGCGGACTACGACCGCCTCTTCGCCGAGGCCCTCGCCGCGCCGGATGACACCGCGCGCTACGCCGTGTACCAGAAGATGGACGCCCTCCTGGTCGAGGAACTGCCCGTGATCCCGATTTACCACTACACCCGGGTCGTCGCGATGAACCCGCGCGTGCAGGGCGTCTACCCGACGCTCCTCGACAACCACCCCTACAAGTACGTCTGGCTGCGCGACGCGGCCCGCTGAGCCGCGCCCCGGGGTGCCCACTGCGGGCTTCCCCCCGGCCGCCTTTGCCGCTTCGCTCCTCCTCCCGATGCTCCGCTTCATCACGTCGCGCCTGCTGCAGTCGCTCCTGGCGCTGTTCCTCGTGATCACGGCCACGTTCTTTATGATCCGGTTCGTGCCGGGCGGCCCGTTCACGGCGGAGAAGGCGGTCACGCCGGAGATCCTGCGCAACCTCGAAGCCCACTACGGCCTCGATCGTCCCCTCTGGCGGCAATACCTCGACTACCTCGGCAGCCTCGGCCGTGGCGACCTCGGCCCGTCCTTCAAATACCCGAACCGCACGGTCAACGAGATCATCGGGGACAAGCTGCCCGTCTCGGCCGAGCTCGGCGCCCTCGCCCTCGCCTTCGCCTTGGTGATTGGGATCACCCTCGGCACCCTGGCCGCGGTCTACCGCAACACTTGGATCGACTACGTCGCGTCGACCTTCGGGATGATGGGCATCTCCATCCCCACCTTCGTGGTCGGGCCGCTGCTCGTGCTGGGCTTGGCCATCCATCTGGGCTGGTTCAACGCGTCGGGCTGGTACGGTCCGGCGGACCGCGTGTTGCCGGCCATCGTGCTGGGCTTCGCCTATGCGGCGCCCGTGTCGCGCCTGACCCGCGGCGGGATGCTGGAGATCCTCGGGCAGGACTTCATCCGCACCGCCCGCGCCAAGGGAGCCTCGGAGCTGCGGATCATCACCCGCCACGCCCTGCGCGGCGGCCTGCTGCCGGTCGTCTCGTTCCTCGGGCCGGCGGTGGCGGGCATTCTGACCGGCTCCTTCGTGATCGAGACCATCTTCCAGATCCCCGGCATTGGCCGGGAGTTCGTGAACAGCGCCTTCAATCGCGACTACACCCTCGTCCTGGGCACGGTCATCCTCTACGCGGTGCTGATTATGGCCCTGAATCTGGTGGTCGATATCGTCCAAGCCTGGATGAACCCGAAAGTGAGGCTCGAGGGATGAGCGCGCCCGCCACCGCCACCCCGGATGCGCCCGAGGCCCTCGAGCAGGGCTCGTCGCTCGGCCAAGATGCCTGGCTGCGCCTGCGGAAGAACCAGCTGGCCGTCTTCGGACTCGCCTGCCTCGCCGTGGTCACCGTCCTCTGCCTGGTCGGACCCTGGCTGCTCCCGTACGGGTACGAGGAACAGAAGCTGGAGCTGGGCGCCTCGCCCCCCGGCGCGATGCACTGGCTGGGCACGGACACCCTCGGTCGCGACCTGCTGGTGCGCCTGCTGTACGGCGGGCGGATCTCCCTTGGCGTCGGCCTGGCGGCCACCTTCGTGGCTTTGACCATCGGGGTGGTTTACGGGGCCGTGGCGGGATTCTTCGGGGGCAAGCTCGACGCGGTGCTGATGCGCATCGTCGACATTATGTATTCCCTGCCCTTCCCGATCTTCGTGATCCTGCTGATGGTGTTCTTCGGGAAGAACATCATTCTCCTGTTCGTGGCCATCGGGGCGGTCGAGTGGCTGACGATGGCGCGGATCGTGCGGAGCCAGGTGATGGCGGTGAAGCGGATGGAGTTCATCGAGGCGGCGCGCGCGCTCGGCTTCGGCAAGCGCCGCATCATCTTCCGGCATATCCTGCCCAATATCCTCGGGCCGATCATCGTCTACACCACGCTGACCATTCCGGCCGTGATGCTGCTGGAGGCGTTCCTCAGCTTCCTCGGCCTCGGCGTCCAGCCCCCGATGAGCTCCTGGGGCGTGCTGATCAAGGACGGCGCCGAGAAGATGGAGGAGTTCTCCTGGCTGCTGGTGTTCCCCGCCGCCCTGTTCTCGCTGACCCTGTTCTCCCTCAATTTCCTCGGCGACGGCCTGCGCGACGCCCTCGATGTGCGTTCCTCCAAGGACTGACCTCGCTTGGCCGAGGCGCACGCCGCCTCCCCCCGCCGCGTGAACCGCTTCCGCCCTTACTTCCGCTACCTCGCCGCCGTCCGTGGCCCCATCGCCGCCGCCATCGGCTGCGGGCTGCTGTACGGGGCCGCCAGCGGCGCGGGGCTGCCCCTGCTGGTCAAGCACGTCTTTCCCCGCATCTTCCAACCCGGGCCCGAGGCGCTACCGTTCCTGCAGGTCGCGCTGGTCGCGGCCTACATCCCGGCCATCTTCGCCCTGCGGGCCCTGAGCGGCTACCTGAACGGCTACTTCACCCAACTGGCGGGCGTCCGGGTGCTAGAGGCCCTCCGGCTCGACTACTTCCGCCAATTGCAGGCGCTGCCGCTGTCGTTCGTGCAGGGCAAGCGCACCGGCGACCTGATGTCCCGGGGTCTCGCCGACACCCAGCAGCTCCAGTACAGCCTCACCCTGCTGGCGAACGACGGCATCAAGCAGCCGGCGACGCTCGTCAGCGCCCTGGCCGCGGTCGCGTACCTGGCGGTGACCTCGGACGGCGTCTGGCTGGCGCTGGTCTGCCTGGCGGCGGTGCCCTTGACCGTCTTCCCGGTGCGTTACGTGGGCAAGAAGGTGATCCGCCGCGCCGCGCAGGTCCAGGCCCAGCTGGGCGGCGTGAGCGGCCAATTCGCGGAGAACCTGGCCGCCGCCCGCGAGGTGCGCGCCTTTGGTTTGGAGGAGCGCGAGTCCAACCGGTTCGCCGCCGCCTGCCGCGAGCTGGTCACCTCGCAGATGAAGATCGTCAAGTACGCCCAGGCGCTGACCCCGGCGATCGAGGTCATCTCCGCGCTGGGCATCGCGGTGACGCTCCTCTATGCGTACCAAGGCGGACTGAAGCTGGAGACCTTCATCGCCCTGATCACGGCCCTGTACAGCAGCTACGAGCCGGTGAAGAAGCTGGGCGCCCTGAACAATGAGCTGAAGCGCGGCACCGCGGCCCTCGACCGCCTCGAGGTGATCCTGCGCGAGCCGATCCACCTCGCGGACCCCGCCCAGCCGGTGCCGGTGGACCGCCTGCGGGGGGACCTGGCATTCCGGGGGGTGAGCTTCTCCTATCCCGGCCACCCGCCGGCCCTGCGGGACGTCACCGTCTCGCTGCCCGCGGGCACCATTTGCGCCCTGGTGGGCCCCAGCGGGGCGGGCAAGTCGACCTTTGCCCAGTTGGTCCCGCGGTTCCACGATGTGGATGCGGGCACGATCACCGTGGACGGCCACGATGTCCGGCAGCTCCGGCTGCAGGATCTGCGGCGGAACATCGCGTTGGTGCCGCAGGATCCGGTGCTATTCCACGACACCATTCGGGCGAACCTGCTGGTAGGGCGCGCCGGAGCGACGCCCGCGGAGGTAGAGCAGGCGGCGAAGGACGCGTTCGCGCACGATTTCATCCGGCAATTGCCGCAGGGGTACGACACGGTCGTGGGGGAGCGGGGGGCGACCTTGTCGGGCGGGCAGCGTCAGCGGCTGGCGCTGGCGCGGGCGTTTCTGCGGGACGCGCCCATTTTGATTCTGGATGAGGCCACGAGTGCCTTGGACAGCGAGAGTGAGGCGTTCATTCAGGCGGCGTTGCGGAAGCTGATCGTGGGGCGGACCGTGCTGATCATCGCGCACCGGTTCTCGACCTTGCGGGATGCGACGCGGATTCTGGTGTTTGAGGGGGGGCGGGTGGTGGGCGAGGGCACGCACGAGAGCCTGCACGCAGGCAATGCGCTGTACCGGAGCCTGTTCGACCGCCAGTCCGAGGGTCTGGGGCCGAGGTAAGGGGATGGAGGTGCCGCCGTCGGTGTTTGCCGGGGCGGCGGGCCCACCGTCGCTAAAGCTACGGCGGGCGGCGCGCCCCAGCTGCTATGAAGCCGGCTTGGTCAAGGCCGAAGGGGGATTGGTTGGTTTCTTTTTAAAGCAATGTCTGGGTGAGTAGGGTGCGCGCGAGGGCGCG
>VHCY01000136.1 GCA_016871595.1 Verrucomicrobiota bacterium | reverse complement strand
TCGCCTACGACCGGCAGGAATACCGGCGCAGCGCCTACGTCCCGTTTCAGAACTATTCTGGCATCTTCGTGGACTTGATGCAGGACTACCTTGGCCAGCCGAACCCCAACCTCGGGCGGCCCTTCCTTATGGATCGCGTCGGGATGGGCGCCCTGCGGGACGAGCGCGAGGCCTTCCGTGCGACGGCGTTTGCCAAGCTGGATCCGCGGCGCCACTGGCCGACCTCGCCCCTCGCGCGCTGGCTGGGGCGGCACACGTTCACTGCGATGGGTAGCGCCTACGACCAGCAGCAGGAGTCGCGGAGCTGGGGCCAGTACTACCAGAACGCGACCGGCGGGTTTGTCTTCAGCGCCGCTGATCCGCTGGGTTCGAGCCGCCGCAAGGTGAACAACATCGTCTACCTCGGCGACTCGGTCCTCGGCGCCCGCACGGAGAGCCAGGTGCGGCTCACCCCGCTGACCTCGCAGCGCCTCTGGAATCCCGGCCGCACGGTGGACTTGCGGACCTTCAACCCGGCCAGCGGCGCGTACGAAACCGTAACCCTGCGCACCGCGGCCGAGCTGGAGGACCTCGGTCGTAACTCCCAGCGGGTCGACACTCTGGCGGCGACGTGGAACGTCTCGCTCCTCCGCAACCACCTCATCGGCCTCTATGGCTGGCGCCAGGACGACGTGGTCTCCGAGATTCGCCAAGCGCTGCCTGGCCCGGACCTGCTGGCCGATCGTGCCTCGATCAACACCGCGGCCGCGCTGCTCAATCGGGTCGATGACCGGTTCCGCACCGCGTCGTGGTCCGTCGTCGGCAAGTGGCCTGACCGCTGGCGGCCGCTCCCGCTGGGCGCAAAGCTCAACGCCCACTACGGCGAGTCCGAGAACTTCAGCCTCGGCGCCACGGCCAACGATTTTGCCGGCGCCCAGTTGCCGTCGCCCTCCGGTCGCACGCGCGAGTACGGCGTGACCCTCAACCTCCTCGATTCGAAGCTCGTCCTGCGCCTCAACCGTTACGAGTGCGACTTGGTCAATGGGGCCGCGAGCACCAAGTACTCCACCCTCGTGAACCAGGGCATCCTCAAGCCGCTGGAGTTCCTCATCGAGGCCCAGCGGCTCGGCAATCAAGGAGCGACGACCCCCAATTACGCCCTCGCGGTGGAGGCGCTGGGCCGGCTCAACGCGATCATCCCGCCGCGCACGCGGACCTCTGCCAGCCTCGACGCGCCGGCCGCGGGCGGCGACTTTGCGCGGACCGACCTCCCCAACCTCGGTGACACCCAGGATGTCGTGGGTCGCGGCACCGAGCTGGAGCTCACTTGGAACCCGAGTTCCAGCTGGCGACTGGCCCTGAACGTCGCAAACCAGGAGACCGTGATCGACAACTATGGCCCGCGCTTCGCGGAGCTGTGGGCCAAGGTGGAGCCGATCCTGGGGTCGGGCGGCCTGATCGGGCACCTACGTTACTTCAACGATCCGGCCACCGTCCCGCCCAGCTACATCAGTTACCCCGCGCCGGTCCCGGGCGACGCGCAAATGACGGTCGCCCAGTGGCTGGAGACGAACGTGCTCTCGTCCTACCGCAATCAGAAGCGCCAAGAGGGGCGCGCTTCGACCGAGCAGCGCGCCTGGCGGGTAAACCTCGTGACCAATTACACGTTCACCCGCGGTCTGCTCGAGGGCTCTGGGGTGGGCGCAGCCGTACGCTGGCAGGATGGTGCGGTCATCGGTTATCCGACGGAGCTCGTCGGCGATACCCTGGTGGCCGACATCGATCGCCCGCACATCGCGCCGGCGATCACGAACATCGACGCGTGGATCCGGCACAAGCGGTCGTTGTACCGCGGGCGGATTGAGTGGACGCTCGAACTGCGCGGGCAAAATCTGAACCACACGGCCCGGGACCTGATTCCGGTGCGAGCGGAGCTGACCAAGGCGTACCGAGTGGCCCAGTACCGCGTGGGCCCCCCGCGGGTGTGGACGCTGAGCAGCTCGTTCCGGTTCTGATCCGCGACCCCTCGGCCGGCCGGCACTCACGCCGGCATCAAGGGCACGCCGTAGCCCGTGATGGCGCGGTCGCTCGTCACGAGGACCATGCCCTCCGCCAAAGCCTGTGCGATCAGGAGGCGGTCAAAGGGATCCCCGTGCAAGGGGGGCAAATGCATCGCGCGGTCCGCGTGCGCGACGGTCACCGGCAACTCCTCGAAGCCCGCAGCGAGTAACCGCGCCGCATAGTCAGCCGGCAAGCTGAGTTTGCCGCGTGCCACCTTTAGACCCAGCTCCCAGACGGAAGCGGCGCTGAGGAATACCTCGTTGGCCGGCGAACGGAGGGCCGCCTCCGTTTCCGGCCGCAGGCGGGCGGGGAATGCCCCCCACCAGACGATCACGTGCGAATCGAGCAGCAGGCGCATCGGGCTAGGGTTTGGCCGGCGGGGGCGGTTCCGCCACGAGGCCCTCGATCAGGGGACGATCAATCGCCGCCTCTAAGCCGCTCTCGTCCGTGACCCAGCAATCCGCCGCTTCCCCAACCTCTCCGGCAAAGAGTCCCGCCTCGCGCGGTGCCTGCGCCTCCACGAAGGGCACAAGCCGGACCAAGGGCTTGCCGGCTTTCGCCAGCACGACCTCTTCGCCGTCCACCACTTCGTCGACCAGACGCGACAAATGGGTTTTCGCGGCTTGGATGTTGACCAGCTTCATCACCAGCCAGACCAGACCAAGTCTGGTCTGGAGTCAACTGTATCCCTGAAAATGGGATAAGAAAGTGGTCGGAACGCCCTACGCTCGAGAACGGGTAGGCGGCTGAGGCCTCAGCAGCGCCTTCCGGTTCGGATCAGCGCGGCAGGGCGAAGGCCACGTAGGCATCGCCGGGACCGGACGGCCCGCCCACGCGGCCGCCACCCGTCGCGGTGATCACCACGAACTGGCGGCCTCCGACCGCATACACCGCCGGCGCCGCCGTGCCCGCGTGCGGCAGCTTCGCCGACCAGAGCTCCTCGCCCGTGTCCGCATCAAACGCCCGCAGCTTCTCATCCTCCGTCCCCGCCACGAAGACCAGACCGCCCGCGGTCACGGTCGCGCCGCCCAGGTTGTGGGTCCCGGTCTTGGGCACGCCCGCCCGCGTGAGCGCCGGCAACTCGCCCAGCGGCACCCGCCAGAGGATCCGGCCAGTGCCCAGGTCGTAGCAGTTCAGCAGCCCCCAGGGTGGCTTGATGCCCGGATAACCCTCGTGATCGGTCAGGAACTGGAAGCTGTCGAAACTGTACGCGGGCCGCGCCGGATCCTGGTCCGGCCGGGCGCCGCGGCTGGGCGGCTGGTTCCGGCGGAACAGGTAATCGAGCAACTCGCCTTGGGCGGCCTCCGCCAGCGGCGGCGCCGGCGGCATCGCCCCGCGCCCCGTCCGCAGCAGCTCCCGCACCTGCGCGTCGTCCAGCCTCCGCCCCAGCCCGTACAGCGGCGGCGCCACGCCGATCCCGCCCCGGTTCGGCCCGTGGCACGAGGCGCAATGGGCCTGGTAATGCCGCTCCCCGGCCGAGGGCGGATGCCGCGGATCCCGTTCACGGTCCTCGTTCGCCAGCACGGTGATCTTCGAGACCCAACGGTTCGACGTCACGTAAAGCCGCCCGGTCGGCACGTCCACCGCCGCCCCCGACCACTCCGCGCCACCCCGCGAGCCGATGAACAGGTTCGGCTTCCCCTCCGTAAACGGCTGGAAGAACCCGTAGGTCGAACGGGCCACGATCTGCTCCACCCACGCCCGCGCCTCCGGGGTCCGGTCCGTGATCATCCCCGGCTCGAATTCCATCCGCGACACCGGCTCCGGCAGCACCGGATCCGGCTGGTACGGGGACGTCCGCTCGCCCGGCAGCACCGACACCGGCGCCCGCCGCAACTGCCACGGGAACAACGGCTGCCCGCTCAAACGGTCCAGCAGCGTGACGTGCCCCGACTTGGCCAGACCCACCACCGCGTCCACGGGGCGGCCGTCGCGGTTCACGGTCACGAGGTTCGGCGGCGCGCAGACGTCCAGGTCCCAGATGTCGTGGCGCACGTCCTGGAAGTGCCAGCGCCGTTCCCCGGTGAGGGCATCGAGCGCCACCACGCAGTTGCTGAAAAGGTTATCGCCCCAGCGGCCCACGCCGACCATATCCGGTCGCGGCGCGCCGAAGGCCACGAACGCGAGGCCGCGCCCCTCGTCGAGGGAGAGGCCGCTCCAGCCGTTCGCGCCCTGCTGTGGGCCATCCCACGTCTCCGCGCCAAACTCCCCCGCGGCCGGGATGGAGCGGAAGCGCCACAGCAGCCGGCCGTCCCGGACATCGTAACCAAACGCGTCCCCGAGGACCCCGCAGGTCACGAACACGTGCCGGTAAACCACCCCCGCCGCCGTCGAGCCGGTGGGGATGGCGGTGCGCCCGCCCTCGCCGAAGCCCGCCACGGGCTCCCCGGTGCGCGGATCGAGCGCGTAGTACCAGTCCCCGACGCCCGCCAGCAACCGGGCCGGATGGGGCCCGTCGCCCGGCCAGTACACGAGGCCACGGCGCGCGGGCAGGTCCTGGAGCCGCTTGCCTTGGTTCTCCGGGAAGGTGCGGCGCCAGCGTTCCGCGCCGGTGGCGGCATCCACCGCCACGATCGCACGCCCCGGCGTGGGCGCGTAGAGCACGCCATCGACGATGACCGGGGTCGCCTGCACGTTCGAACGGCCGTCGCCCGAGCGGTAGGTCCAGGCCACCTCCAGCTGGCGGACATTGGTGCGGTTGATCTGGCGCAGGGATGAGTAACGCCGCGAACCGGCGTCCCCTTGGGAACGGTCCCAGCGGCCGAACGGGGCCGGATCCACCGGGGCGGCGGGCGTGAGGTCCGCGGGGCGCGCGGCCGGGATCTCGACGAACTCCGGCAGCGCCGCCCGCGTGGCGGGATCCTCGACCGGCGCGGCGAACGCCGGCGCCAGGAGCAAAAGCAGGCTCGGGGGGAATCGAGTCAGGGGCATCGGGGGTGGCCGGAGCGGCGCCCGCACCCAAAGGCCCGGAACGGCCGGCGTCGAGCCTGTGTCGACGCCGGCGGGATCGCCCTGGCCTCAGTACTCGAAGGTCAGCTGCACGCCGTAGCGGCGGGGCGCGCCGGGGCTGCCGGCGAAGATTTCCGGGTTGATGAACTGGTCGTAGCGGCGGTCGGTGAGGTTGTGGCCGTAGACGGCCACGGTCCAACCCTGCACCCGGTAGCGCACCTGCGCGTTCACCAGCCCGTAGGCCTTCTGCTGGAACGTCGCGGTGTTGCGCTCGTCGTAGGAGGTCCGGCCCGTCGCCTGGTAGCTGCCGTTGACCGACCAGCCGTGGCCGAGGTCGAGGGTCAGGCCGGTGCGCAGCGTGTAGCGGGGCACGAACGGCACCTGCTTGTCCCAGACCTTGGCGCCGCTGGCGTCGCGGTGGTCCTCAAAGGTGGTCATCGCGTAACCGAGCTGCAGGTCCCACCAGACGCGTTCCACCGGGCTCCACATCGCCTTGGCTTCGAGGCCGCGGGAGAGCACCTCGGGGGCGTTCACGACCACGTAGTCGGTCGAGTTCGGGACGGTGCGCTCGAACTGGTAGTCGCGGATCACCGACCAGTAGGCGAGGACGCTGCCGCCGAAGCGACTGCGCTGGTCCCCGAAGGTCAGCCCGGCCTCGTGGGCCCACTGGCGCTCCTGGCCGAAGCGGGCCAGCGCCGGGTTCGCGGTGAACCCGCTGTAGCCCTGCGGCTTGTGGGCCACCGCGGTGCGGGCCACGAGGTTCAGGGACGGGGAGATCCGGTGCTGCAGGCCCGCGCTGGCCGAGACCAGGGTCTCGCTCTGGTCGCGGACGAGGCGCGGTTCCGGCGGGGTCGGGAAGCGGAAGTTGTTCGAGCTGACCTTGGTGCGGTCGATCGAGGTGGCGTCATCCTCGAGCCGCGCGCCGAGGCGCAGCAGGGTGGCGGCGGTTAGGGGCTGGTCCCAGCCAGCAACGGCGGTCCAGGTGCGCTGGCCCAGGTCGAAGCGCGTGCGCTCGCTCTGGATGAAGCCCGGCGGCACGAACTGGTTCGGCGGGACGAGGAACTCGCGCTGCGCGTCACCCGTGGTGTCCTGATCGGAATAGTACAGCCCCGCGCGCCAACGGGCCTGCGTGGCCGGGGCGTTCGACTCGAGGCGCACCTCGTGGGTCCAGAGCTGCTCCTCCTGCACCACGCGGGACGAGCCGAGCGAGAGCGGGGACAGGTCGAGGTCGGTCAGGGAGGGGTCGAGCTTCCATTCCTGGCGGGCGGAGGTAGCGACGAGGGAGCCCCAGGCGAACCGGCGGCGCAGCTGGGCGGAGAACTGGGTCCGCTCCACATTGGTCTCGCCGTTGATATTGGCGGCGGTGGCCCGGCGGTCGGGGCTGAAGAGGGAGCTCAGGCGGGTGGCGTCGTCGCTGGAGGTCTCGTGACGGAAGGCGAGGCGGACGCGGGTGTCCGCATCGGGGCGCCAGAAGAGGGCGCCGCGGGCGGAGACGGCGCGGCGGTCGTCGGCGGTGCGCTTGAGCAGGGTGTTGGTGAGGTAGCCCTCACGGTCGGAGAGGCCAAGGCCGACGCTGTAGCCAGTGGTGGCGGAGAGCGGTCCCTCGAAGGCGGCCTGGGCGGAGGAGGCGTTGAAGGAGCCGTAATCGAGCTGGATCTTGCCTTGGTGGCGGTTGCCGGGCTCGCGGGTCCGGACCTCGATCACCCCGCCGGCGGCGTTGCGGCCGAAGTCCGCGATCTGCGGGCCGGCCTTCACGCTGAGGCGGTCGACGTTCAGCAGGCTGCTCGGGTAGGCCGAGACGGAGCCGCTGGGGACGTCATCGATGTAGAGGGCGACGCCGGGGGAGCTGAAGAAGATCGAATTCGTGACCCCGCGGAGGGCGATGATGTCGCCGAAGCCCCGGGTGTCGCTGTTGCTGAGGAACAGGTTGGGGGCGGCGCCGGAGAGGTCCTGCAGCTGCTGGATGCCGTGCTGCTCCAGGAGATAGGGGTTGAGGAGGGCGGCCGAGGGCTGGATGCGGACGCCGTCGACGCCGGTCTCGGCCTCGACCTTGAAGGGCGACATCACGGTCGTGGCCGGGGCCGCGCCGTGGAGTCCGGCGAGGGGCAAGAGGACCAGCGCGGCGAGCGCGCGGGGATGCAGCAGGGTCAGAGGACGCATTGGTTGGGAGAAGGCAGGGAGGGCCGGACGCGGCCGGCGCAAGGGGTTGTTCTCCTCTGGTCCGGGTGCGACGGGCAAGCCGTTTGTGCGGGAGGGCGACGGGCGGGGTCAGCGGGCGGCGACGGCGGCGGGCGGAAGGGTATCCGGCGGTTCGTCGTCGCCGGGGGCGTACCACGTGCCGTGGGCGGCGGGAT
>VHCY01000135.1 GCA_016871595.1 Verrucomicrobiota bacterium | reverse complement strand
AGTACATGGCCAGTTTTTACACCCCGGGTTCAGTCCTCCAACGCGTCATGGTCGGGTCGTCCAAGGAAGTGCTCTCGATCGTCCGATCGCTCTCCAATCCGTGGGACCTGCGCGTCTGGGCTGAGACTGGCTGGCACGGGGGCCGACGCGGAGTGAAGCACCACGGAGAGATGGTCAGGCTGATGATCGGTGAATTGCAGGAGAGGGAACTCAAGACCTTCACCGGCCTTTACCGCTCGTGCGTTCTCACCACTGTGGCTCCGGACGGAGCGATTCGCCCGGATCGAGCGGCGCTGAAGTTCTTTTCGCTCCGGTACGGACGAGATTACGCCGCAATCTACTGCCGCCAAGACCAACCACGTTTGATCGCTCATGCGGCCTTCGATTTCTGCCTCTGGATGGGCGTCATCTCGACCCAACCGGTGCCGATCAATGGCTAGGATGTACTACGCGGACCATGCTGAGAGGGGGCGTTCGATATATGTTAATAAGTAATCATCTTTGACCTTAACATAAGGGGTGATTACAAAGTCGATTATGAGACCCACCGTAATCCCTCTAAGATCATTCGACTGGGTGCCGCTGCGGACCGCTTTCATCACCCGACCTGAGCGGGCGACCTACGCCGAGCTGGCAGCGGAGTTCCGAATTCCAGAAGACCGGATCAAACGCGCATCGAGCGACGAGGGATGGGCGGCGCTCCGTGCGGCTCACCTCGAGGAACAGCTGAAGCAGGGGGACGCCGCGGTGGCCCTCCTGAGGGCCGCTCGGATGGACCACGCGGTGATGGGCAGCTTCACGAACCTCGCCTTGGAGACGGTGCGCAAGCTGCAGGAGATCGTCGATCAGGTGGAGTCCAAGAAGTCGGTCAACACCCGAGCCAACACCCTGAACACGGTCAGTTTCGCGATGGGCAACGTGGCCCGTGCGCTGAAAGAGGTCGGGGTCGTGGGTATCCCCAAGGCGTTGAAGGAGTCGGCGGGAGTGGATTCAGGGAACGGCCGTTGGAATCCCCAGATGCTGCAGGCCCTGAACGTGACGGTGCAGAACATCGTCTCGTCGCAGGATGCCTCAAAAACGCCGTCCAAGGCCGTTTCCGGGCCTTTGGAGGGGGCGGAAGGGGTCGAGGCTCAGGGGACCTCGTAGACCTCCACCAACGCGATTCCTGAGGACTCCCCGGCGCCGGACACCAGCGCGGTGTAGTTCCCCGGCGCCAGTGAGACGAGGATCGCGGCATCCTTTGAGCCCGCGGGAAGCGGAAAGGCACCCACGCGGGCGGCGACACTGGCCACCTCGCCGGCATTGCTTGCCCCCGACCAATCGTCGTTGCCGCCGGACGGCGGGTCAACAGCCGTTGAGCCGATGGCGGGGCCTCGGAGCCCAGACCGCCCTCCCGAAGGCCCCGGGAAGGCGGTTTCCTTGCGTTTTGCGGGGTTTTGGACGGGCGAGCCATCCCCACAGCTAGTCGATGGGAATGAGCCCCACCTGCAACGACGCGCCGTTCGCGCTTATCGAGACGGTGCGTGCAAGGAGGGACCTTGCATCCCGCTCCGATACCTCATCCCGCGGCAGGCACAGGATCTCGTGACCGTTCTTGGCGGGATCGGCGTAGCCGGAGTGCGCACCGATCAGGAGCCAGTGGGTTGGGTGGTACTCGTAGAGCATGTGGCGGCTGGCCGGTCCTGAACACCCGGACTCAGCGGGGCACAGTCCACGTATGCCTAATATCGCGAGTGCCTTTTGAGCTGCGACTTCGTCGTCGATAATCGAAAGGCCGGGCGGAAGCATAAGCGTTCTTGCGGTATTCATGGCGTTCAGTTCCTCCCTTTCTCGAAGCGACGCAGGTTCTCCGGCGATATCCGGTGCTGGCTCAGATACGCGCAGATGTCGGGCAGCATGGCCCCGATCTTGGCTATCTCCCACGCGTAATCCTCATCGGTGATCGTCTCGTTCAGTCTAGGCGCGTTCAGGATCTCCTTGGGCAGGGTAAGCCCGAGGGCAGGCGCGCCTGACGGGTTGGAGTATTCGGCTATCATACGGGTGGTTGCCAGCAGCAGGTCTCGTTTGGTCTTGGACATATCAATCAGTTTTTAGGTTATGGTTACATGGAACGGGTTGGGGCATTTATGGACCTCCATTTACCCCGGTCCCCGGGGGCTTACATATAAGCCCCCGGGGTATCGGGGTTGTATTCCATTGCCCCGAAATCGGGGTAAATTGGGGTAATCCGGGGTCCGGGGTTCCGGATCAGATCGGATTGAGGATCAAAGTCCCGGTCTCCGGAATCTTGAACACCACCTTGAGTGCGCGCATCTGTCTCACGTAATCCTCCGCTGTCGATTGACTGAACTTGCTCCCATCGCGCAATCTCCCAACGAGATCAGTATATCGCAGAGAATCCTTACCAGATGAATTGAAAGCGTCTTCCGCAAGGGACTCTAGACGCTCCCGTTTCTCGGACTCCTTGGTTTTCGCCTTCGTCTCAATACTTACGTGCATGTCCTCAATCAGCGACCATCGGAACCTCGGCCCTTCGTTTTCCGTTATGGGGGCCCCGCGCATCTTGTCGCCTGAGACCAAAGTGATCTCCTTTTCCTTGGTCCTCTGGAGCCTCAGGTTTGATTCACACTTCCGCTCTAACTGAGATCCGAGGTGCCCACGCATTTTGCCCGAATCCTGAGCGGGGTTTTCGTGGACGACGCAAATTATGGAGCAGTCGTATGTGATCGCGAGGGCGTGAAGCCGGGCGATGAGCTCGTTGCACTCCGCCGGATCGTTCACGTCGGTGACCAAGTCAGCGACTCCGTCGATTATAACCGCGTAATTACCTCCCGATTGGGCCAAATCCTCCATCTGCATCTCCAGCGAAGCCTGAAGGTCTGGCGCGGAGAAACCTGCCAATCCGAACGAGGCGATGAAGTCCGGAGGAACTTCAACGCCAGCCCTCCTGAGAGCCGTCCGCACCAACCTGTCCGCGTCGTATGGCGATTGCTCGGTGTCGAAGTGCAGGAGGTGCCTGCCTTCAGGCGCGACCGCAGCTAATCCAAGGTTGTCCCGATCGCTTTTCCCAGATTCAGCACAAATCATCGCTGAAATCGCAGCTCCGACGAAGGCCGACTTACCGACCTTTGCCTGAGCCGAGATCGACGTCAGGTTGCCAGCCGTACAGACGGTCTTACCGCTTATTTTGAACCGAGGCGCGGGTTTAGGAGGTGCCGAGGCGTGATTGAACCTTCTCGCGAGCAGGCGCTCCCTCAGGTCGGGCGCCACCTCTGTCTTGCCATACCCTTTCTCCCTTAGTTCGGCTGCGGCCCTACTGAAATCACCATCGCACTCAAGCAGGGTGTAGATCGCCGCCGGGCTGTATGAAGTTGGGGCGGTCTCGAATGGTTCAGCGTTCGACGAAAAAACAGTCATGGTCCCGCGTCCCTTGTGATTCCAACTCGCGGACCAGCCCTTGTCCGTTTTGCCCGGTCGGCGCAGGTAACGCCTGCCGTCTGGAAGCTCATTCCCAACCTTCCATCCGTGACGAAGGAGCACCTCCAGTGCGTCGCCGCGTTCATTAAAGTCGTCCAACGGAGTTTTGGAATCAGTGCGCTTTGCCGGTACCGGTGAGGGATGAGATACTTTTTCTGGTGTCCGATCTAATGTGCGGACGGCGGCCAGCAGGTCCTCCCGTTCCTCGACAGTAAGCACTGGTGGCGAATCGAGACTTCCCTGAATCACGACATATCCCGGAGTCGGGGCGCAAACTACGTACCCTCCTTCGCCGCGTGTCTCCGCGATCACACTGGGTTTGCCGTCCATATTAGGGCAATGGGCGAGCTTGGAATTGCCCTCCGGGCTCGGCGATCGGAAGTAGAGGTGAAGTCCGCCACTCCGAGACTTCTCAATGACAAGCCGCTCCCAAAGCCCCGGGGCCAACTCACGAATTGCCGCCTCGGCGGCTTTGTTAAGCGTGCCCGAAGTATCATTTTTCGCATCGAGGTCAATAACCTCAAGGTGCTCCGAAACGCGCCCGCAGACGACGGCCACGCCGAAGGAATCACTATTCAGGAACCAACTCTCCAGTTCCTCCGCGTTCGGGATTCGGCTCTGATACTCCTTCCAAGTTCTCAGATTCGGACGCTTATCATCGTTTACCGGAAGGACACTAAACCCGGCGGCGACTAGCTTTCGCGCGGCGGAATATAGAGACTGCTGGGGCGTATGTTCTGGATCGCCGGATTGCTTGACCTGACCATGCAACAAACCAACAGTTCCGCCACGAAGTTCAGGGTTAGATTGAACTCCTCCGTGCGCGCCAACGCCGGAGGGTTCTTTTTTTGTTGGGAGGCTCATGAGCGGCCTCCTTCCATGGGGCCGCGTGCAGGTAACCTACAACGGTGAGCTGACTCATAAGCCTCCATTTCCGCGCGCGGCACTCGCAGGTGTTTGCCAATGCGAATGGCAGGCAGGCGCCCGTCGCGTATCATCCGCCGGACGCTTTCGATATGAAACCGCAGACGAGACCCGACTTCGGCAGTTGAAAGATAAGCTCCCTCCGAGCAGAGCGGAGGGGAGACATCATCGGTGTTCCGAGGGGGCGCGACAGGGCGAGTAGGTTGTGATGGGTTATTCATTGGTGTGATGGATTGCACACCAACGAAATGACACCCTCTGACCGCCGGTAAATTCTACGACCTCAGGGGAAGCCTTCCCCGGATAGAAATTTTCCGTCGAAGTCCTCAACCGTAGCCAAAAGCAAATGTTTTGGTCGGCTGCGCACACTTTGAAGCCACGCGGCGTGTTTCTTTTCCTCCGCTTTAAGTTCGCTGATCATGTTAGCTAGTGAACGAGGGCCTCGAAGTGTTAGCTCCGTCGAGTACAGCATAGCCGTCTCTAAATCGAACTTGGGGCCCTTTTCCTTCGACGGATCACGCTGCCATTCTTGATACGCCCGCAAGAGCTGAGCCCTGACCGCACCCTTTCCCCGCCTCGGGGCAGCGCCTCCGATCCTCTCCTCTAGGCGGCCGATGCAACGCCCAAAGACGACCGCTGCTTCAAACGCTTCCTTCAACTTAGCGTCCGCGATACCCTCTCGGGCCGAGTCGTAAGCCGCCAAAGCATCTACGGCAATTGCGGCCATAGGCGCCTTTTCCTTATCTTGCTTTGAAGAAGAACGGACTATCTCGATTAGCCGCTTTCCAAAATCAGAACGTCGGGGAAGACGCGCGAGAGAAAGCTGTAGCTTCAAATCAAGCAGCCCCTGCCCAAGGCCCTGCCGGGCGCTTTGCTTGTCCTGATCCAGCAATTCAGGGATCATCCTTTCCACGTTACGATCACACTCGGGCGCAGAGTTGCAGGACTTTCCCAGATTCGATGCAGTTTTGGCGCCGAGGTCGATCGGATCACCGACCGACTGGGCAAGATGCGTGAGACGCTTGCCTCCCACTTTTCTGCGGGTCGTGGCTAGTCGGGCTGGAACTTTAGTACCCATGGCATCACCCCGCGACTCGTACGTGCGTTAACTGCGGCAGTTCAGTCTGCGCGGCATAGTACTTGGCGGTCACCGTCGGGGATGAGTGTCCAAGAAGTTTCTGCGCCGCAAATAGCCCAAACCCCGTGGCTACTTCCGACCCGAATTGTTTTCGCAGTCGATGCAGCGGGTTTCCGCGAACATCTTCGGCTTCGATCCCTCGTTCACGAAGCCACGAGTTGGCGACGCGCAGCACATCCCGTCGCCTGTAGCCCCACCCAGTCGCTTTGACTGCGTCGCTGGACTGCCCACCTAGAACGTACGGTGATTCAAGGTCGGCCCGCGCTCTCGATAGTTCCTCATGCAGCTCCACGGGTACTCGAATAACCCTCATCGTGCCGCCTTTGGGCGCGAAATCGGACTCCTCCCGGACTTCGAGAAAACAAGCCCCTCGCCCGTCGAACCTGAACCAACTCCACCGCGCCTTGTCGATTTCGTTGGCACGCAAGCCAAGACCTAGTCCAAGAAGAATCGCGCAATAGGCTTCGGGGTGCGGCTTGCGATAGTCGATGGGAAGCCAACGCGCTTTTCGCCCCCCGTGCGCCTTCCGATAGTTCTTGCTGAATCGGACGAGGTTCGGTGACTCAGCCTCCGGGTTGCCGTCTCGCAATAGCGGCAATTCCTTCCAAATCCGATCGACGATTTCACGCGGCAACGAGGTAGTCGCCTCGATCTTCTGCCCCCGCGGAATCCCGGCGAATGGGTTTTCCACTTCAAGCCCCTTACGAGCTAAGATCGACCTCGATTCCTTTGAAAAGCATGCGGCAGCGTTCCTAACTATGATGCCGAGCGAGTTTTGAATCGCCCCATCGCTGCGACTAGCGGCCCGCCCCAACGCTCGATATTTGTCCCTCCCCCTTTCGATTGCCTCCGGCGTTAGCTCCCGAAGGTTTTTTACCCCGGCAAGGGTGCAGATTTGCCTAAGGTGACGGAGGTATTGGTTTACCGAGATCGGGCGAGGCGGCCGCTCCATGCTTGCAGCTGCCCCCTTGTAAGCCTCGCAAAAGGCATCGATTGAAGGAGATGACGGTAGCCGCGCTTGACCGGCTACGATTGCGCTCCAGCCACTCCGCCGTAAAGCCTCGGACAACTGTAACGCCTCTTCGGCGGCTTGGTCCTTCTCAGAAGTGTGAAGCCTAACGCGCTTCGTGAGACCGTCGCGACGTAGCCTTACGTAGTATTCGGGCAGTTCGATCGTTCTGCCGTCCTTTGCCCTGTAGCTGTTTCGGAAAAGCCGCGACTTCCAATAGGCGACGGTGCCTTCGCCACTACGGATTCTACCGCGAATCTTGGGCTTGTCGTCTACTTGACGCTTTTCCGGGATGTGATGCGCCGTGTTCTGTTGCGATAGGTTGAGCGTTTTCACTGCCTTTTAACTATGAGAACACCGCAGCTAAGTCAACTCATCGCAACAAACCTCAACGCGTCCAAACCTTGGTGATAAATGACTGTTAATCACTTGGTCGCTGGTTCGATCCCAGCCCGGGCAGCCAGTTAAATCCCAATCACTTACGAGCGATTGGGATTTTTTCATTTTTATTTGCTCCGCCAATTCTCCGCCAGTTTTGCACCCTCACCGCCGCGGAGCACGCCCCTCTGATTTGCGGAATCGCCAAGGCGAAGCCGGTCACGCTGAGGGCGGGGATCGCGGTTTCACTGCGTCAGTCTCGAAGCAGGCGAGATTCGCGTTCACCACCTCGCGGATCTCGTCCAAAATGAGACCTCCTTCGACATTGGCCTCCGCGGCGGATTTGCCCGCCACCCGTGGGCCCAATTCAACCTCCAGCTTCAACCGCAGCAGCAGGTCTAGCTTCTGGCCCAGCAGGCCGAGCATTTCTTCGACCAC
>VHCY01000134.1 GCA_016871595.1 Verrucomicrobiota bacterium | reverse complement strand
ATCCGACCGTGGGTCCGGTTCCGCGCGGGATGCGTCAGCGGCACCTCGTAGTGCCCGATGATGGGATTGTAGAAATCGGCGATCCAAAGCGCCCCATCCGGCCCCAGCACCACCTGCACGGGCCGGAAGGCGGGATCGTCGCAGGTGAGGAAGTCGGCCTGCCGGACCGCCTTCGGCGTCGACCCCGTCCAGTCCAGCCTCGCCCGGTTGACGCGGCGCGTGACCGGATTGCCGTTGAACACGTTGCCCCGGTACTCCTCCGGGAACTGGGTCGCGGCGTACACGGTGATCCCGGCGATGGCACTGGAGCCGTGGCTGTCGAGCGTGATGGGCGGGGCGAAACCCAGCCCATCGTGCTGCCGGTTGATCCCCTCGTGGTATCCGCCGCGCACGAGCAGGTAGACCGGCTTGGAATGGGAGTCCGCCGTGAAAACGTCGCCACGGGCGTCGAACGCGAGGCCGAACGGATTGGTCTGGCCGTGGGCCCACGGCTCGAGGCGCGAACCATCCGCCCGGAAACGGAACGTGTTGCCGCTCTCGAGCTTGGTCACGCGGCCGGAACGGTCCCGGATCTCGCTGCGGTTCGCGAACCCGTGGGTGGCGTAGATCCAGCCGTCGGGCCACGGGGTGAAGCTGGAGGCCATTCCGTGCGTGTCCTTGAAGCCGAATCCGTCGTAAAGCAGCTCCCGGCGGTCGGCGCGCCCGTCGCCATCCGAGTCCTCGAGACGCCAGATGCCGGGAATCGAATGCGCGATGACGGCGGCGCCCCGCGCCCCGGGAGCCCGCGGCAACGGAGCCACCCCCACGGGGATGTTGAGGCCATCGGCGAACACCTGGACGCGCCCCGCGCGTCCCGTGGCCGGGTCGAAATCCGAGAGCACGAGCAACTGGTCACGCGCCTGCGTCTCCGGCTCCGGCGGCCGCACCAGCCCGCGGAACGCGAGGTGGTTATCCTCCCAGTCGCGCGTGAAGTCCGCGATGGGCCGGCCGAGGGCGTCGGTCCGCGCCGGCCACGGGTAATGCCGTGTGGTGGTCACCCACAGCCGGCCGGCGGCGTCGAACGCGAGGTTGAGGGGCTTGCCGAGGGCCGGCTCCGCCGCGACCAGCTGGATCGCGAATCCCGGCGGCAGGTGGAACAGCGCGAGCTGATCGGCGGCGGGCCGCGGCCGCGCGTCCGGCGCGTCCCCGCGCTGGGCTGGAAGGGAACCGCCGCCGGCGATCGCGCAAAGGATCCAGATCAACGGGAACGGAACACGTGAGGGGGTCATCGGGGGCTCCGGAAGGCCGGCTGCGCCCCTGAGCCAGAGCTCAGCGCCCGGCGAGGTCAACGCCGGCCCGAGAGCGCAACACTTTCGCCGCCGATGCGTCTGGTCCCGGGAAGACGGGCTTACCCAACGGTCCCGCCTGATTCCCGATCCACCCGATGCCCACCCTACACCCCGCCCGCCGCACCCTAGCGGGCCTGATTGCCGCGCTCTCCACTCCCCTTGCTCACGCCGCGGATCCGGCCCCGGCCCCCTCGCCGTCCGAGGTCGTGACCCTCTCGCCCTTCACGGTGGCGGACACGGACGACAAGGCGTGGCAGGCCACGACCACCCTGATCGGCAGCCGCACCAACCAGGAACTGCTCAAGGTCCCGGTGAACGTCGAGGTGATCACCTCGGAGTTTATGCGCGACCTCGGCGCGTTCAGCCTCGAGGACGCCGCGCGCTTCGTGGCCGGCGTGGACGTGACCCCGCGGCTCGAGTCGCGCAACGACGAGCGGGTGAACTACCGCGGCCTCAGCACCGGCGGCATTTCCCGGAACTTCTTCACCTGGTACGTCCCGTCGGACGCCTACAACGTCGAGCGCTACGATTTCGCCAAGGGCTCGAACTCGCTGATGTTCGGCGACTCCTCGCCCGGCGGCCAGGCCACGGTCTACACCAAGAAGGCGCGCGCGCGGAACGCGACCTAGCTCTTCGCCAGCTACGGCGCCTACGAGACGTTCCGCTTCCAGCTCGATGCCAACCGCCGGCTGCACGACAAGGTCTTCCTCCGCCTGAACCTGGCCAACCGCCGCAACCGGACCTACGTCCGCGGCACCAACGACGTCTTCCGGGCCGGCCACATCGCGCTCACCTACGAGCCCTTCAAGACCACCTCCATCCGGCTGGAGGCGGAACGCGGCACGACCTACCGGATGCGCGCCGACAGCGCGCTCGCGATCAACGACGTCGCCGCGGCCGGGCGCGGGTTCAGCACGAACAACCAGTGGTACGTCACCTCCGACGGTGAAATCATCCAGCGCACCGCGACCAACCCGCCGCTCGCGATCGACCGGAGCGGGCCGACCGGCAACCAGGTCTCGCTGCTGCAGGGCCAGACCCAGGCCGTGCGCCTCCCCAACGGCACCTTCCGCACGTTCAGCGGCTTCGACCAGTACTCGAACATGCTCGGCGCGGTGGACTACAACAACCGCATCTTCAACGTCGCGAACGTCACGATCGAGCAGCGCATCGGGAAGCTCGCGCTGGAGTTCGCCTACAACCAGCAGTTCCAGCACGAGGACCGGAACGACAACTCGTTCGGCACCAGCCAGACGCCGCCCGTGCTGAGCGTGGACGGCGCCGGCCGCCCCTACATCGACGCGGCCTTCGGCGGCGCGGCCTTCAAGGTCTTCGGCAACGTCGTCAAGGCTGGCCGCCTCGCGGCGGTCTACCCCTTCGACTTCGGCCGACTCGGCAAGCAGTTGCTGGTCGTCACCGCGCTGCAGCAGAAGGACCTGAAGCTCTCGGAGCGCTTCGGCCTCTACAACTCGGCGGCGCCGGGTCTGGCGGTCAACAACGGCATCCGCCTCCGCGCCTACCTCGACGACCCCGCCTTCGGCTCGGAGAAGTTCTTCGACCAGTTCCTCGTGCCGAACCTTCCGGTGACCGACAACTTCAAGCCCGCCTTCTACCACAGCACCACCGTCACCGGCCCGTTCGTGGACATCCGCTACGCGCGCACCCAGACGGCCTCGCTCTCCGGCGAATACTTCAAGGGGCGGGTCAACACGCTGGTCGGCGTCAGCTGGAACGCCCTCACCCGCAAGATCCCGAAGGAGTCGGCCTACGCGACCGACGCCCGTGGCATCTTCGTGCACCCGGGAATGCCCCACGAGAGTCCCGGCGCCTACCAGTATGATCCGCGCTTCAACCTCTCCGCGCAGAGCAAGATGGCCGGGCTCACGGTGGAGGCCTGGCGCGGCGAGGGCGCCCGCATCGTCGTGATCGCCTCGCATTCGGAGTCCTTCAACTGGCAGTCGCGGCAGGTCTTCTACGGCCCGGACATCGGCCCGGTCCGCGGCAAGACCAAGGAGGTGGGCCTCCGCCTCGAGCTGCCCCGGCGCCTCACCGCGACATTCTCGCTCTACGACACGAAGCGCGTGAACGCCGCCTACGCCTGGAACCCGGACGTCTTGAACCTCACGCAGCTCGAGGACCTCATCAACCCGAACAACGTCCTGCCCAGCGACCCCCGCTACCTCGAGGTCGTGAACGGGCTCAACAACGAGCGCCGCACGGTGAACTCGAACGAGCAGTCGCGCGGCGTGGAGTTCACGCTGCAGAGCCAGCGCTGGCTCGGCCTGCAGTCCCGGGTCTCCTTCTCCGCGAACCGCGTCCGGGCGCAGGCCGACTTCTCGCGGTTCCGGGCCTACCTGACGGCCGCCGAGGAGCGGACCGCCGCCGCCAACGCGCCCGGAGGGGACCGCACGATGGCCGAGCAGCCGGCGGTGCTCGCCAACGCCCGCAACGTCCTCACCTCGAACACGCTCACGGACGAGGTGGCCGGGCGCCGCAGCGTGCCCTACACCGGCAGCTTCGTGCTCGACTACCAGGTGCCCCGGGTCCGCGGGTTCCGCGTCGGCCTCAACGGGATCTTCACCCCGGACTACAACGTCTACATCCGCGAGGGTCAGCCCTACCGGGCCGGCGCCTCGTTCCCGTTGCACGCCTACCTGATGTACGATCGCCGCCTCCTGCAACGCTACCAGTCGACCTTCCGCCTCGGCCTCAGCAACGTGTACGACGTGATGGTCGGGGACGGCCGCTACCGCGTCACCGGGGCGACCTCGTTCAACACGACCCAGAACCGCCCGAACTTTATCTACCGCTACGCGGAACCGACGACCTGGACCTTCAGCGTCACAACGCGCCTTTGACCAGCGCCCGGTGGATCAGGCGCGCTGCGCCGGAACCGCGGCCGGCGCGCCCGGGCCCGAGCGGGAGACGAGCACCTTGTCCACCCGGTGGCGGTCCATATCGACCACCTCGCAACGCCAGCCACCCCATTCGAAGGCCTCGCTGACCCGCGGGATGCGGCCGAGCCGGTCGAGCACGAATCCACCCACGGTCTCAAAGCTCTCCGCCGCTTCCCCGGGCAGCTCCGGCAGCGCGAGCCGCGCGCGGAAATCCCGCACGGTCATGCTGCCGTCCACCAGCCACGATCCGTCATCGCGCTGCGTCGCCTCAGGTGCGCGCCGATCCCCCGGCTCCGGCAGGTCCCCGACGATCGCCTCCATCACGTCAATGAGGGTCACGAGGCCCTGCACACTGCCGAACTCGTCCGTCACGAGGGCCTGGTGCTTGCCGGTCTTCTTGAAGGACTCTAGGAGCTGGATCGCGTTGATCGTGATGGGCACGAACAGCGGCGCCTGGAGATGGTGGCGGATGCTGTTCGGCACCCCGGCCGCCGCGTTGGCCCACAACGCCTTCACGCTGACCATCCCGAGCACGTTGTCCCGGGTGCCCTCGTAGACCGGGAAGAGCGAATGGCCGCTGGCGACGATCTTGCGCCAGTTCACCTCGTCCGTGTCGTCGACATCCAGCCACACGATGCGGGTGCGGCGGGTCATAATCTCCGTGACCGGCCGTTCATCGAGACGGAGCACCCCCTCGACCATCGCCCGCTCGGCCCGGTGGAAGACGCCCGCGCTGGCCCCCTGCTCGATCATATGCGTCACCTCCTCCGCGGACGGTGGGGCGTCGACCTCGCGGCCCAGCCCGAACGCCTTGAGCACGAGGTTGGTCGAGATCGTGAGCAGCCAGACGAACGGGGCGGCCAGGCGCGCGAGGCCCGTCATCGGCCGGGCGACGAGCATCGCGCGGCCCTCCGGGTTGCTCAGGGCGACCCGCTTCGGGACGAGCTCGCCGATCACGAGGGAGAAGAATGTGATCGCCCCGACCACGATGAGGATCGCGATGGGCTCCGCATACGGGGCGAGCGCGGGCACGCGGGCCACGACGGGCGCGAGCTTGCCCGAGAGGGTCGCCCCGCCGAGCGCGCCGGCCAAAATGCCGACCAACGTGATGCCGATCTGCACCGTCGAAAGGAACCGCTCCGGCGCCTGCGCCAACGCCAAGGCAGCCCGGGCGCGCGCGGAACCCTCGTCCGCCAGCTTCTTCAGCCGCGCCTTGCGCGCGGAGACGATCGCGATCTCGGCCATCGCGAACACGCCATTCGCCAGCAACAGCAGGAAAAGGATCAGGATTTCGACTAGGAAGTGCATCAGGAAAGCCGCTTCCCGACACCCCGGAAGAGGCCCAGAACGCTCACGGAAAATAGGTTACGCCCCAGTGATTGCAACGAAGGAACCGCGGAAGCTGGTAGGGTCGCCGCACTTGTCAAACGCGGCGCCACGCGTTCAGGGCCGGGCCAGAAAGGCCTGCAGGCCCGCCAGGTCGTCGGCGCCGATCACGTCCACGCCGGCGGCCCGGAGCTCGCTCCACGCCGCGGGGGTGTCCGGAACGTTCCAGAACCGCACCCGCCGGCCTCGCGCGTGCGCCCGCGCCACCCAGTCCCGAAGGCTGCTCCGGACTTCCTCGGGCATCGGACCGGTCCAGTGCCACGGGGAGAAGGTGCGCCAGTTCTCGCTGATCCACGGGATGAGCGTCGCCGGCAATTCCGAGTCGAGGTGCACGCGGCGGCCATCCATCGCGACCCAACGCCGCGGCGCGGCCCGCAAGGCCGCCTCGTCGCGGTTGCCGGAAAGGATCACCGTGACCGCCCGCCGGGTTTCCTGCGCCCCCTCGAACTCGGTCAACATCCCCGCATACTCCGCCAGCGCCGCTGCGACCGCCGCGTAGGTCGGCGCCGCCGCGGATTTCACATCCACCAGCAGCACGAAGTCCGGTCGCCCCGGATGCACGGTCCCGCCCCCCGCGCGCACGCGCGCCCGCAGCGGTTCGAGGTACAAACTGCGCAGGTCGCGACCGGGACGGACATCCCGCCGGTCGTGGGCGACCAGCAGTTCGCCGTCCACCAGCCAGACGTCCGCCTCGACACTGCTGAAGCCACGGTCGAGGGCATCGAACAGCGGCCGCGGATGCTCATAATCGTTGTGCGCGTGGGCCAGCGGCGGGCGGGGCTCCGCCGCGGGTGCGAGCCAACCGAGGAGCACCGTGAGGACGACGAGGAGACGCGGGGGCATTCCCCAGAGTGGGCCGCGGGGGACGGCGGCGGCAAGTCCGGCGCGAATTCCCTTGAGGCGCTCTCCGGGCGAAGGAAATGCTCCGGCTCCTCCCCTCCGCGCTGATGTTCTCCCCCACCCCGCCCTCCCTCTCCGCCCGGTTCGCGGCCCGCTTTGGGACCGCCCCCGCCCTCCGCGTGCGCGCTCCCGGCCGGGTGAACCTGATCGGGGAGCACGTGGACTACGTCGGCGGCCTCGTGCTGCCCGTGGCCATCGATCGCGCGATCCACGCCGCGGCCGCGCCCAACGGCACGAGCCGTTTGCGCCTCGTCTCCGAGGCGCCGGGAGTCGCGGCGGTCGAGGTGCCCGTGGACGCGCTCGGCCCGCGCGCCGGGGCGGAACACTGGCTGAACTACGTGCTGGGCGTGCTGACACAGTACCGGGACCGGGGCTGGAAGGTGCCCGGCCTCGACGTGCTTTTCGCCGGTGACCTGCCCCTCGGTGCGGGCCTCAGCAGCAGCGCGGCGCTGGAGACCGCCACCGCCCTCCTCCTAGAGGGCCTGAGCGGGCGCGGCCTGGACCCCATCGGACGGGCGAAGCTCTGCCAGCAGGCGGAGCACGGACACGCGGGCGTCCCGTGCGGACTGATGGACCAACTGGCCGTGGGCGCCGGCCGCGCTGGCCACGCCCTGCTCATCGATTGCCGCGACCTCCGGGTGACCCCGGTGCCCCTGCCGCCGGACTGGTCGATCGTCGTGGCGGACACCCGCGTGAAGCACGCGCTTGCCGACGGGGAATACCGCCGCCGGCGCGAGGATTGCGAAGCGGCGGCCCGCGCGCTGGGCGTTTCCACGCTGCGCGACGCGAGCCCGGAGCTGCTGGCGACCAACGCCGCAAGGCTCGATGAACGCCTCGCGCGGCGCGCGCGGCACGTCGTGACCGAGATCGCGCGC
>VHCY01000133.1 GCA_016871595.1 Verrucomicrobiota bacterium | reverse complement strand
CCGCGCGATCTGGGTGGAACACAGGCTCGTGGGCAGCACGAGGCCCACCCGCTCGGTCGCGTGCCGGCCATCCGCCCGCCGGAACACCGCCAAGGCCGGCGGCGCGGGCCGCGGCGCCATCGCCGGAGCCACGGCCAGCGGGCGCCCGTCCGGCGCGGTCCGGGCCCGCAACGCCGCCAGGCGCGAGGTGTCGGTCTGCCGCCAGTTGCGCCACAGGGAAACCTGGGCGTGCCCCGCCCGCTCCCCTTGGGTCCGCGCCCCGCCCGCCGTCGCCAGCAGCAGCACAAACCCATCCGCCACCACCGCCGCCATCGGCTCGCCGTCCAGGTAGCGTCCGGCATTGAGGTCCATCTCGTTCCGCAGCAGCTCGTGCCGCCGGCTCGTGGTCGTGATCTTGAGGGTCGGGACGAACGGGAAATTGGTGATCGAGCCGTTCCCGGTCACGAACAGGATCAGGTTGCAGCCCGCCCCCACCTGCCCGGCGATCCCCTCGAGGTCGTTGCCCGGGCCGTTCATAAAGGTGAAACCCGGCGCCTCCAGCTCCCGCAGCGGCTGGGCGTACTCGATCACGGTATCGAGCCGGCTGCGCGGATCCTTCTTGTGCACCGCCCCCAGCGACTTGAGCGCGATATTGTACAACCCCCGGAAGCGGTTGCCCGCCGAGGGATTGCTCTCCGCGGTCAGCCCGTGCCACGCCATCTTGTCGTGGAACCGGTCCAGCATCGCCAGGAACGCCCGCGCCGTCGCCTCGTCCCGCACGTTCCGCAGGAGGTGCTCCTCCCCGCCCATCGTCTCGTCGGTCTCGGTCAACACGCCCGTCGCCCCGTGGCGGATCGCCTCGTGTACCAAAGCCCCCGCCAAGGGGTTGCCCGACACCCCGGAAAACGCGTCCGAACCCCCGCACTGCAGGGCGATGCGGAGGCCGCTCAGGGGCTCCGGGGTCCGCCGCTCCGCCGCCACCGCGGGCAACCACTCCCGGATCCGCCGCTCCCCCTCCGCCAGATCCGCCATCAACCCCCGGCCCAAAGTCAGAAACCCGTGGCGGACCGCCTCCAGCGGGTAACCCTCCGCCCGCATGAACCGCTCCAGCCGAGCGTTGTTCACCGGCTCCACCCCCAAGTCGACCGCCAGCACCGCCCCCACGTTGGGGTGCACTAAAAACCCGGCGAGCGCCCGCAGGATCTCGGGCCCGTTGTTGGGCTCCTCCCGGTCCCCGCCCTCGGTGTGCGCGATGGGCACGATGCCATCGCACTCCGGGTGCACGCGCGCCAGGGGACGCAGGCGCTCCGCCAGCAGGCGCACGTAGCTCGCGGCTCGCGAGGAGGTGCCGACGATCGCGATCACATTCCGCGTGCCGACGCCGCGGCGCCCCGGCCGCCGGTAACCGGCAAAGGTGCGGGGCGCCTCCGCCGGCGGCACCGGCGCCCCCGGACGAAACCCCGCCGCGTCAAACTGGTACGGCGCCAGCACGTCCGCGAAATTCGCCCGCTCCGGCAGCCGCGCGCCCGCCACCTGCCGCACCCGCAGGGCCTCCAGCATCGAGGCGTTGGCCACGTAATCGCCGGGCGCGATCGCGGCGAGGGCCCGGCCAAAGGGATAGTCCCACGAGCGCAGCGGCGCCCCCGCCGCGATCGGCGCGACCGCGAACCGGTGCCCTTCCAGCACGGTGTGCGGCAGCGCCCGGTCCCCGCCCGCGAACGCCAGCACCTCCCCCGCCTCCAACCGCCGGATGGCGATCGCGACGTTGTCGCCCGGCGCGGGCAGGCGGGAGACGGCGGTCAGCGGCAGGCTCACGGGCGCGCCCGGGTGCGGGCTTCCTCCTTCAGCCACGGGATCAGGGGCAGATCCGCCGGGCACAGGTCGTACTCGGCCATCTGATCCGGCCGCACCCACACCAGGCCCATATGCTCGTGCGCGTAGGGCGCCGGGCTCCCGGGCGCCAGGCGGCAGGTGAACGCGTGCATCTCCACGGTCACCTTTTCGTAATGGTGCAGGTACACCGGCCAGGCTTTCCCGGGGATCACCCGGATGCTGAGCTCCTCCATCAGCTCCCGCGCGAGGGCCTCCAACGGGGTCTCCCCGGGCTCCACCTTGCCCCCGGGGAACTCCCACCGCATCGGCAGCGGCTTGGTCGGCGGTCGCCGTCCAATCAAAAAGTAGCCATCGGCGTCCTCCAGCAACGCCGCGACCACCGGGATCGGGATGCGCTCGCTCATCGGGAGCCCACGCCCAGAAGGTGCTTCAAAGTGTAGCGCTCCAGCGCCTCGTAGTCCCGCGCCGCTCGGCACTGCTCCACCAGCGTCCGGTCGTAGGTGCGGACCTTGTCGACCAGGTGCAGGAAAAGCTCCCGGCTGGTCCGCAGGTGGTCGGTCACCGGGCTGCCCGCCTGCGTGCGCATCGCCTTCACGTCCAGGCCCACGAACTCCCCGCGCCGCCCGTAGCCGCCCTCCTCCAGCACGCGCACCTGGTTGAAGGCCGCCCGCAGGTTCGCCGCCCCGAAATTCTTGTCCTGATCGTACTTGAGGCCGTTCTGATCGTTCAGGTGGACGCTCCCCAGCTTGTCGTGCGCGAGGGCGAACGCCATCTCGTCGCTCGGGTCCAAATTCGCCAGCAGCGCGTGAGCGCTCTCGATCACGGTCTTCACCCGCCGCGGGTCCGCCGAGGCGTACGCCAACGCCACCGCGTGCCCCGTCGTCGGCACGTAGGCCTGGTCGGTCGGCTCATTCGGCTTCGGCTCGATCCACACCTCCACCTCGCGGTCGTACCCGAGGATCTGGTTCACGGTCTCCAGCAGCCGCTGGTAGGCCAGTCGCGCGTCCTTCGCCTCGCGCGCGTAGGTGCCCTCCCGCGCCAGCCAGAGCACGATCGCCCGGCAACCGATGGCCCGCGCGATGTCGATGCACTTGCGCGTCCGCTCCCACGCGTAGGCCCGGTCCTCCGCCCGGTTCGCGGTGTAGGCGCCGTCCACGGTCTGGGCCGCGAACCAGAGCCGCGGCGCCACAAACTCGGGGGTCAGGCCCTCGTCCCGCAGCACCCGCGCCACCTCGGCCGACCGCGCCGCGATCTGCGGGGCCGTCTGCGCGTCGAGGTCCGGGACCACGTCGTCATCGTGGAACTGCACGCCCTCGAACCCCAAGGGGCGGTAGAGCGCGAACTTGCGGTCGTGCGGGTACGGCGCGCGGACGTCGGGCCCGAAGGGATCGGCGCCCTCGCTGATGTTCCAGGGACCGAACGAGAACCGGTAAACGGTGGGAGTGGACATATGGGTGGGGGAAGAGGGGTTCAGGCCTGCCAGCGCCCGTAGATGCCGCAGGGCAGGACCTTGCCGTCCCGCTGGATGGGCAGGCCGACCTCGCCGGCGGTGATCTTCCCGCCCCGGCCGGACATCAGCTCGGCGAGCAGGTTCGCGACCACGGTGGGGGACAGGCGCGCGGTGTAGGCGTTGATCAGCACGAAGAGCGGCCGCGGCCCCAGCAGGCGCCCGCATTCGGTGAGCAGCTCCCACAGGTGGTCCTCCAGGCGCCACATCTCCCCGGCCTGCCCGCGCCCGTAGGTCGGCGGGTCCATTATGATCGCGTCGTAGGTGCGCCCGCGCCGGACCTCGCGCCGCACAAACTTCAGGCAATCGTCCACCAGGTAGCGGATCGGCGCCTCGCTCAGGCCACTGAGGGCGGCGTTCTCGCGGCACCACTTCACCATCCCCTCCGCGGCATCGACGTGGCACACGGCCGCGCCCGCCCGCGCCGCCGCGACGGTCGCCGCCCCGGTGTAGCCGAACAGGTTCAGCACCTGCACCGGCTCCGCCGGCGTCGCCCGCCGCTCCCGGATGCGCGCCGCGCACCACTCCCAGTTCACCGCCTGCTCCGGGAACAGCCCCGTGTGCTTGAACGAGGTCGGATGGATGCGGAAGGTCAGGTCCAACGGCTCGTAGCGCAGGCGCCACGCGTCCGGCAGCGTCCGCCGGAACTCCCAGCGCCCGCCGCCCTGCTCGCTCCGGTGGTAAAAGCCGTCCCACTCCTCCCACGGCGCGCCCCGCTCCCGCCCGTGCCGCGGCCACAGGATCTGCGGGTCCGGGCGCACGAGGGTGTACTCGCCCCACCGCTCCTGCTTCAGGCCGTCCCCGCAGTCCAGCAGCGCGTACTCCCGCCACTGGTCGGCGACCAGCAGGGCGGGGCGATCGGGAGTGGCGGTGGCGGCAGGCATCGGTTCTGGGCGGCAAGGCAACCGCCCGCGTCTCCCGCTGTCGAGCCCCCGGTGGCCCCGCGGTCACCCGCAAATTCGGGGCAGTCGTTGACCCTGCCCGACCCGGAATCACTTTTTGGGGCGTTCGTCGGCAAACCCTTCCGCGTTATGAAACCCTCCTTCCTCCGGTCCCTCCCGGCCGCCCTCGTGGCGGCGTTTCTCCTCTGGCCCGCCCTGCTTTTGGCCGATGTGGTCGAGCTCCGCGGCGGCTCCCGCCTCGTGGGCAAGATCACCCGCATCGACGGCGGGAGCGTGGTCCTGGCCACGGACTTCGCCGGCACGGTCACGCTCAAGCAGGCCGAGATGATCGCGATCACCACCGACGCCCCGGTGGCGGTGCGCTTCGCCAACGGCACCCGGGTCGATGGCGTCGTCTCCAGCCCCGGCACCGGCCGCGTGCGCGTGGCCAACGCCGAGGGCGAGTTCACGTCCGACGTGAGCAAGGTCGCCGCCTCGTGGGCCGCGGGCGGCAAGGACCCCGCCGTCGCCGCCCTCGAGCGCGGCTGGACCTACGAGGCCAGCACCGATGTGAACGGCAAGAACGGCAACAAGGACGACGAGAAGTCGGCGGATCAGTTCAAGGCGGGGGTGGATTACCAGGTGAACTTCAAGGGCAATTTCTCCTGGTACGTCCGTGACGAGGGTGGGTTCGACCGGATCAAGGACATCGACCTCTACAACGTGGCTGCGACGGGTATGGGGTATGATGTGATCAAGGCGCCGAAGCACACGCTCACGGGCCGTTTCGGTCTTTCCTTCCGCTTCGAGGGTTACCGCAACCCGGCGACGATCGACGTGAAGAGCGCCGGTCTCGACTTCGGCTTCTCGCATCGTTTGGAGCTGGCGAACTCGGTCCTTGTGAACCGTCTGACCGTGGTACCGACGTTTGAGGACTTCTCGAATTACCGGGCGATGCACGAGAGCTTCTATGAGTTGCCGTTGGCCAACCCGAACTGTAAGCTGCGTCTGGGCCTGGCCAACGATTTCAACAGCGAGCCGGGCCTTGGCGTGCAGAAGATGGACACCTCCTACTTCACCCGCTTGGTGCTCAACTGGCGCTGAGTCCGTCGACGGGATAGCCCCAAAAGGCGCAAAAGGATCGAGGGCGGAGGAGCGGCCGTGCGTGGCGTCCATAGACGCCGCGGGAGTGGGCACGGAGAGGGCTCAAACGGGCGTGCTCGTTGCCTTGGATCGGATCCCTCGTCTTGGAGCGCTCCCCGCATCATTGCCGCGGCGTCTATGGACGCCTCTTGCAACGTGGTCCGGGCTCCAGAGCCCTTTGAGCCTTTTTGCGGCCATCGCCCGAGGGCCGATATTGCCGGGATAGCCACAAAAGGCGCAAAAGGATCGAGGGTGGAGGAGCGGCCGTGCGTGGCGTCCATAGACGCCGCGGGAGTGGGCACGGAGAGGGCTCAAACGGGCGTGCTCGTTGCCTTGGATCGGATCCCTCGCCTTGGAGCGCTCCCCGCATCATTGCCGCGGCGTCTATGGACGCCTCTTGCAACGTGGTCCGGGCCCCAGAGCCCTTTGAGCCTTTTTGCGGCCATCGCCTGAGGGCCGATATTGCCGGGATAGCCACAAAAGGCGCAAAAGGATCGAGGGTGGAGGAGCGGCCGTGCGTGGCGTCCATAGACGCCGCGGGAGTGGGCACGGAGAGGGCTCAAACGGGCGTGCTCGTTGCCTTGGATCGGATCCCTCGTCTTGGAGCGCTCCCCGCATCATCGCCGCGGCGTCTATAGACGCCCTTCGCAACGTGGTCCGAGCCCAATCCCCCTTTGAGCCTTTTGCGGCCATCGCCTTGGGCCCGACAATGCCGGGATAGCCCCAAAAAGCTGCGTCCCCCCCCTCCGGCCGCCTCCCTCAGCGCAGCCGCCGCAGCGCCTCCGCGGCCGGCTTGAAGCCGGGTTCCAGCCGCAGGGCCGCCTCGAATGCCGCACGGGCCCCCTCGCGGTCGCCCTGGCGCTCCCGCACCTGCCCGAGCCGCCAGTGCCCGGAGGCGTGTCCGGGCGCCTGCGGCAGCATCCCCTCCGGCAATTCGAGGTAGCGCCGCAGGGCCGCGGCGCCGCGCTCCAGTTCCTGCCCCGTCAGCGCCGCCAGCCGCCCGACCTGGTACAGCGCCACGACATCATCCGGCTGCGCCTCCAGCGCGGAGGCCAGCTCCGCGAACGCCTCCGCGGTCCGCTTCTCCCCCGCGAGCAGCGTGGCGGCGGCGATGCGGCCGCGCACCGGGTCGAGCTGACGGATCGCCTCCACCTGGGCGCGGGCCTTGGTGGCGCCGCCCCCGGCGATCGCCGGGGCGAGCCGGTAGAATTCGAGCAGGCTGAGCCGGAACTCCACGTTGCCCGGCTCGAGGGCCACCGCGCGCTCGTAGGCGGCCACGCACTGCCGGGCGAGCCCGAGCCCGCCGAAGATGCCGGCGCGTTCGGCCTGGCGGCCATAGGCGTCTCCGAGGCCCTGCTGGTGGCGTCCGGAGTGGGGTTCGGCGGTGGCGGCGGCGGTGAAGTACCGGATGGCCTGGGCGGGGTCGCCGCGGCGGTTGGCGAGTTGCCCGAGCGCGTGGTTGACCTCGGCGTGCGTGGGGTCGGCGGCGTGGAGCCGTTCGAAGGCGGCCTGGGCCTCGGCGGGTTGCCGGGCGGCGAGGAGGGCGCGGGCGGCGGCCAGGTCCGCCTCCGTGCCGGCGCTGGGCAGCGCGAGGAGCGTGAACGCGAGGCCGGCGAGGGAGCGGCGGGACATCGGGGCGGGCGGGACGGGTGGGGGAGGCGGCCGGGAGCGTGGAGCCAAGCCCCGCGGGCCGTCAATCGGCGCCCGGGCTTTCCCGTGGGGGAGGGGCGGTCGCGTGCGGGGTGCCTCCAGTGCTGGTCCAGTGATCCTTCGGTCATCTTGCGGTTGTCCATCGGTTATTGCCGAGTGCGTCTTGCAATTTACCTCTGACAAACCGCAGGATTACCGAACGATAACCAAAGGATTGAGGCAGGAGAAAGGTTGGGAAAGCGAAGGGCGGAGGGCGGAGGGACTAGGGGATGGAGGGACGGGATCGTGATTGGTCTGGGGGCTTGGTGTAGATGGGGCGCGCCTGCCCCGGTTTCAGCCAGTAGCCAAGTCGGCGCAGCGATCTTCGCCCGGCATTAGCCTCCGTCCGTCACGACCGGGGCGACGCGCCCCAGCTGCTATGAAGCCGGCTTGGTCAAGGCCGAAGGGGGATTGGTTGGTTTCTTTTTAAAGCAATGTCTGGGTGAGTAGG
>VHCY01000132.1 GCA_016871595.1 Verrucomicrobiota bacterium | reverse complement strand
GGAAACCACCACCGAGTAAACTCCGGCCGACGGGGAGTACACCGCAGGTAGAAACAACGTGGCGTTCGTGCCTCCCGCCACCACCGCCCCGTCTTTCCGCCACTCGTAAGCAAGGGGGGCGGAACCATTGGCACTTACCGAGAAGGAAGCGGACACCCCGGGGGCAACCGCCAGCGAAACGGGCTGCACCACTATTGAGGGGGCGACGACGGCGGCGGTGACCACCAGTGCAGCGGACGAGCTGGTGACGCTTCCGCCTGGATTGGCGACGACCACGTCATAGGACCCCGCAAAGGCAGCCGAAACCGCACTCAAGTTGAGCGTGGCCGCGCTGGCTCCCGCCAGAGCCAATCCATCCCTCCGCCACTGGTAGGTCAGGACCGGCGAACCGGAAGCCTCGACAGAAAAGGAAACGGACTGCCCCGCCGTCACGTTGGTACCCGATGGCTGACGGGTGATGACCGGAGGAGAGGTCTCGGGGACGAGCACAATGTCGGGCACGGGAAGGTTGCGCAGCGGAGAGCGGTACAGTCCCGCGCCGCGGATCGTCTGGGAGCCGGACATGCCGGCCGGATGGGAAACAACCACCCTGAAGGCCGCCGAACCGGGAGGAAGCGAAGCGTAGGCGAACTCCAAGGTCCCGACGTCGCCCACCCGCGAGCGGATTTCCGGCACGTTGGCTCCAGTGGTGCTGACCAAAGCCCAACCGGACGGAAGGTTGATCGTGAACCCGATGGCCGTTGGCGCGGCCACGGACGCGTAGTTGATGGAAACGTCTAGGGTCACCTGCGCAGCGGTGGCAGGGTAGGTCGAAGCGCCGGCCGTCATCGTGGCCGACTGGGCGCGAAGTCCCGCGGCGGCGAGGAGGAGGCAGAAAGCGTGGGGGGCAAGCCGGCGAAAAATCAGCATCCGAAAAAGGAGCGAGGCGCTGGGGAGCGGAGGAAGGCGCGAAGCGAGAAGCACCACCCAAAGAAAGCGCGACGTCTCACCAGCGCAAACAAGTCCTCCGATGATCCCGACGGATTCCCGCAGCACGCCCGGAAAGCCCAACGAAACCTGGGCGACCGTTGAGACCGGGGAGACGGGGGCACCTCGAAAAACGCACGGAGAGAACCAAGAAACCAATCGACCAGAGGATAAACGGTCGAAGTGAGAGGACTCCTCTCTTCCAAGTCTTCCCCGTCTTCCTCTCTTCCCATCACGGTCCAGGGGCGAAACCGTCCTCCGTGCCTTCGCTCTCGCGGTAGTCGCCCGTGCGGGTCGTGCCCGTGCGGGAGTTGTACAACTCGATCACGCGAGTCAGCTCCGTGAGGCTGAGTTTGCCGTCGAGGTCGGTGTCGGCGGAGTGATGGCGGTTGAGAGTCGCGACCACGGCGACGGCGCGCCGCGGCTCGGGATTGAAGCCGTCCTCGCTGTCCGCGGCGGCGACGGAGTAGGCGCCGGTGCGCGCGGTGCCGTTGCGGGTGTTGTAAAGCTCGATCAGACGCGTGAGCTCGATGAGGCTGATGCGGCCGTCGCCGTTGACATCGACGTCGTGCCGCCGGCCGCGCGCGACCGGCAGCGGATCAGGGCGAACCAGCACCTTGGTGAGGGCGCCGCCCTCCCCCGCCCCGCGCAGCACCACGAAAGCAGAGACGGAACGCGCGCCGGATTCCCCGGCCGGCAGACTGAGCGTGTACGTGAACGACACCAGCCCCGCGGGCACGGTGGTCCAAGCCCACTCCAGCACGTCGGTGGTGCCGATCACCGGGGCGACTTCCCCGGTCTGGCCGGAAACCGCGGCCAGCGACCATCCGCGCGGAATGAGCACGGACCAACCGAGCCCCGACGGCGTGCCCGGGTAGCTCAGCGTGTTGCGGATCGTCACCGTGGCCGAAGACGGCGAGACCGTGCCGACGACCGCGTGGACAGCGGAAATCTCCGCGCCGGCGAGACTCAGAACCGCGGGCTGAGAGGATACCTTCACCCCGCCGCCGCTGATCTCGACGCGGTAGGTGCCGGCGTCGGAAGCCGCGAACGCGGCGATCACGAGAAACGGCTTGGTCGCGCCATTCACGGCGACGTCATCCTTGAACCATTGGAACGCGAGGTTGTCGCCCACCGCGACCACCTCGGCGGAAACGGGCGCGCCGAGGGGCACCTTTTGCGAGACCGGCTGGCGCACGATCAGCGGCGCGCCCGCGACCCCACCCACCAGCACCACGCGCGTGACGGAGATCGACTCGTAAGTGGCGGCATCAGCGGCGGCCGGAGAGTACTTGAGCGCGAGCTGCACGGGGCCGGGCGTCGCGAGCGCCGTGCCAACCGCCGGCTGATAGACGAACGCTCCGCCGCCCGGGACGGCGGTGGCGTTGAGCTGCGCGGCGGAAAGCACGGTGCCGGCCGCCACCTGCGCGGGCGGGTTCCACGTGATGACGGGAATCGCCTTAAAGACCGTGAACGTGTGCTCGACCGACGCCACGGCGGAAAGGGAGTCCGTACCCGGAACCGAGGCGCTGATCTTCACCGTGCCCAAGCCGGTGAGCGTGAGCTGATTTCCTTCCACCCGCGCCGGCCCGCCCAGAACCGAGAACACCGCCGGTTGTCCGCTGGCCGAAACCGCCCGGAGCCCGATCGGCTGCGGACTGAAAGGACGGTCCTGCGGCGGATCGATGAACGCGAGGGTCTGCGTCGCCTTGCCGACCGTCAGGACCGCCGCGGAACTGGTCAGCACGGCGGCCTGACCGTTGCTGATCACGCACCGGAAGACGTAACCGTTCATCGCCACGCCCGCACTCCTCACCGTGAGCTTGGGTGAACGCACCCCCGCGTAGTCGCTCCCCTCGGCAAGGTCGGAGAACGTGCTTCCCGCAGTCGTCCGCCGCTGCCACTGGAACTGCGGCGGCGGCGCACCGGCCGCGGCGACCGTGAAGAACGCCGGTTGCCCCGCAACGACCGACTGGTCGCGCGGCTGCAGGAGAAGCGTGATTGGCTCCGCGACGGCCGCGCGATAGTTGTCAAACGAGAGGAAATTGTCGCCTGGCGCTCCGGGGGCGGCGATGCGCCACGCCACGGTGATGTCCCCGAGATCGAAGGCGACGCCGGTGCGCGCGGTCAGCGGCTGGTCGGTCCAGAGTGCCTCCGCGCCGTAGGTGACGCTCCAGCGATTCCGCCCGAAATCAATCGTCGCAGCGAGGCGGCGCGACTCCCCGGCCACGAGCACCACCGGGGACTTCGCCAGCGCGGGGCCGCGGTCGTCTCGGCTCACGGAACGATCCGCCAGATTGAAGCGCACGGCGCCGAGCGTCTCCCCGGCGAAATTCCGCACCGCGAATTCAAACCCATCGTTGCGGCCGTTGGTCGAGGCGGTGAGCTCAACGTCAGCCGAGAAAACGACCACAGGCGTGCCCGAGCCAAGAGGGTCGTAATTGATCGGCCGGCGTACCGCGACGACGTCGCGGGTCGATGCGGCCACACGACCGATCCAGGCGACCTTGGAGCCCGCGGCGGACTCGCTGATCCCGGAGGAGCCAGGGTCGACCACGCCCGACCAGCCGTCGAAGCCGAAGAGTTTGTCGACCCCCGCCGGGAACAGATCGAAGTGGGTCGCGTAGAGCTCGCGCGCGGTCTCGAGCTTCAAATGGAGCGCGACTGGGCCCTGCGCCCCCCCGGCGCCATCCACCGCGATGAAATAGGTCGCCCCGGCGGTCAGGAACGCGCGCACCGCGGCGTAAGGCCGGCCGGGCGCGCCGGAGTCGGACCCGAGCGGCGTAAGCCGATCGATCGCATCGCCGCGGTATAATGCAAGCAGCGCCTCAAAACCGGAGCCGGCGGAGTTGATCTCCAAGACGCCGCCCTGCGGCGCCTTGAACTTCCACCAGACCGAAGCCCCGCCCTCGCGAGCAGCGTGGACCGGTTCGCCCGCTTCGCGGCTCGCGCCCGCGTTGGTTCCTCTCACCGAGACCGTCAGCGGCGGCGGCGGCGCGATGGCAATGGTCACGGCGGGCCACAGAATCGGCGCCGCGGCGGCGAAGGCGTCGTTGGCCGGCCCGGCCTCGGCCCCGTCGAGCAGGAGCGAAAGCGATATCTGGCCCGACGCTCCTCCCGCGCCGTCCACCGCGATGCGATAGATGGTGCCCGCCGAAGCCTTGAACACCACCCGACTGGTGCGCTGGGTGCCATCGTCATCGTTGGCGACCACCTTGGTGAGCGAAGAAACCGAGCTGCCGGTGTAGACCGCCAGCACCGTGTCGATGCCGCTGCCCGCGGTGCTGACCATAGCAACTCCCGCGCTCGACGCGGTCCACGTCCACCAGATGGAGCGCGTGGCGACGAGGCCAGCATGGTCGGGCTCGCCCGCTTCAGCGGTGGCGCCAATGTTGAAGCCGTTCCACGCCGCCTGAATGCCGGGAAGCGCGGCGGCGGCGGCGAAACCGTCATTCGCGGGCACCACGGCACCGGCGGCGTGCGCCAAGCGGAGCGCGATGGAGCCCGACTCCGCGACGAGGCCAACGCGGGCGCCGTCGACCGCGATCTGATAGGTCACTCCCGCGGCGGTCGCAAAGGAGACGCGGCTCGTGTTGCCGCCCGCCGGATCCTGGTCGTTGGCGGCGACCGGCACGAGGGAGGCAAGGCTTCCGCCGGTGTAAACCGCGAGGACAGTGTTGAACGAGCTGCCGGCGGTGGAAAGGGTGGCGATGCCGGCGCCCGGCGCAGTCCATGTCCACCAGACGGAACGTCCGCCGGGATTTCCCGCGTGGTCAGGTTCAGCGGCCTCCTCGGTCGCGCCCACGTTGGCGCCGGAGACGCGGACCGCGCCGGCGGGGTCGGCAGCGCCGGAGATGGCGATCCGCGCGGCGAAGGCGTCGTTGGCCGGAGCCGGCTTTGAGGCAGCAAGGGAGAGACGCAGCACCACGACACCGGTCGAACCAGCCTTCCCGTCCACCGCAATGCGGTACTCCTTTCCCGCGCCGGCGGTGAACGTGACGAGGCTGCGCGGGCCCTCACCGCTGTCGTCGTCGGCGGCGACCGCAGTCAGCGCGTCGAGCGCGGACCCGGCATAGACCGCGAGCAGGGTGTCAAAGGAACTGCCATCCGTCGCGACCGTGACGAGACCGGCAGACGGAGCCTTCCAGCGCCACCAGACGGATGCGCCGCCAGCGGCGCCGGCATGTTCGGATTCACCAGCCTCGCGCGTAGCGCCCGAGTTCGAGGAAAGTAGCACCAGGCTGGAGCCGGAGAGTGAGGCGGCGTTGGCGAACGCGTCGTTTGCAGGAGCTGCGCCAGGCTGTTCCGGCGCCAGGGAGACGGAGAGACTCACCGCCCCGGAGGCACCACGGTATCCGTCGACGGCGATAGCGTAGGCCGTGCCGGCGACCGCGTTGAAGGCGACCGCACTGGTCGTGTTTCCCCCGCTGTCGTCGTCCTGCGCGATGCGCGTGAACTGATCGAAGGAGGCGCCGGTGTAGACCCCCAGCAAAGTGTCGAAGGAACTGCCGCGCGTGGTCACCGCGGCTTTGCCCGACACGGGCGCGGTCCACGTCCACCAGACGGAGGCTCCGCCCTCCCGGCCGGCGTGGACGGGCTCGCCCGCCTCGCGCGTCGCGCCCTCCGAGGAGCCCGTGGTCGAGGCAGACGGACCGGCGAGTGGCAGACGCTTCGCGAACGCGTCGTTGGCGGGCGGCGACCGGAGCGGCAGCGTGACCGCGAGCTCGGCCGATTTCTTGTCCGGAGCAGCGACGGTGAGCTTGAGCGTGAATTCCGCGACGCCCGACGGCGCGGTGACGTTCGCGCTGTAGATGCCGTCGGCCGCCTGGGCGTCGGGCGCGATGCCATTGTTGCGGAGCTCGATCGGCGCGGAGGTGGACCCTGTCACGAGCGACACGGTCGCGTTCGTGACCGCGGCGATATCGTGCACCCGCACAAAGACCGGGAAGGTCGATCCGGGCGCGACGAGCGTGCCGGCGGCGGGAGTGACGGAAAGCTCGAGCACGCCGTCGGGGGCTCCGGTGAGCGCGGCGTAGGCATTGAGGCGCCCGCCCGTCACGGTCTTGCCGCGCAACGCCGCGACAGGCGCGGCGCCGGCGAGGATGCGCTGCCCCAATTCGGCGAGCGGAAGGCCGGGGAACCGCGAGAGCACGAGCGCGGCGACACCCGACACATGCGGGGCCGCGGCGCTGGTGCCGCTGCTGGAGACATAGGCGGCGTCGGAGGCGCGGCTGGTGGAGAAGATGCCCACTCCCGGCGCGCCGAGGTGCACGCGGTTGGCGCCGTACGATGAGAAATCGGCGAGCTTGTCCGCCCGATCAAGGGCGGCCACCGCTATAACACTATCGGCGGCATAGCCGGCCGGATAGAGCGGGATGCGGTCGTTGTCGGTGCCCTCGTTGCCTGCGGCGGCGATGAAGATCGCGCCCTTCGCGCGGGCGGAGAGAATGGCGTTGAACATCGCCTGGCTGTAGCTTCCCCCGCCCCAGCTGTTGTTGAGGACGCGCGCGCCCTTCGCGACCGCGAAACCGATGCTCTTGATGGCGTCGGAGGACGCGCCGATGCCCTGCGCGTCGAGGAAACGGCAAGCCATGATGCGGACGCGCGGGGCGACGCCGACAGCGGGCCCGCCGCCATCGGCCTGCGCTGCGATAATGCCAGCGCAGAACGTGCCGTGGCCGTGCTCGTCGATCGGATCGCCGCTGCCCTTCTGCGCGTTCAGCCCGAAAACGTTATCGACCACACCGTCGCGGTCGTCATCGACCCCGTTGGTCGCGAGCGCGCCGGACTCGCCGGGGTTGCGCCACATCTGCCCGGCAAGATCGGCGTGGGTGTAGCGCACGCCGCTGTCGATGACGGCGACGATCACCTCGACGGCACCGGTGGTCAGACCCCAGGCTCGGACCGCGTCGATGTCGGCGCCAGCGAGCCCGCCGTTTTGTCCTGTGTTGCGCAGCCCCCAGAGACGACCGTCGGCAAACGCGGCATCGGCGGGAGCGGTCTGTTGCACCGAGACAAGGTAATCGGGCTCGAGGTAGTCGAAGGCGCCTGAATCGAGCAGGGCCTTGATGCGGCGCTGCAACGCCTCGCCGCGCGACTCGGCCTCGGCCCGCGAAGCGACCGGAGTGAGTACAGGCCGGACGGCGGAAAAGGTCTCGTCACCGGGGCTCAGGGCAGAGCGGCGCAACACGCCCATCTCCTCGGCGGCCAGCGCAGCGGAGGCGGCGCCCGCGGCGCCCTCCTTCACCCGGCCGAGCAGTCGGTGCGGATGGGCGCGATGGCCGCCGATGACGACATAGTTGTCCGCGAAGTTGACCGGAGCGGGCTCGGGCAGAAGCGACTCCTCTGGGGTCGCAGGCAGGGAAGCGACGGCAGCATCACGCGACGCGTCCCCCGCGGCAGAGACCGCGCCGGAGGCGGAAGCCGACGGCGCGACCGCGGACACGCGGGCGGCCCCGGCACGCTCGGCCGACGCGGAATCACCCCCCGGGGAACGCGGAGCGGCAGCAGCGAGCGG
>VHCY01000131.1 GCA_016871595.1 Verrucomicrobiota bacterium | reverse complement strand
GGGCGGACCTCGAGCTCGACCGGGTGAAGAACGCCGTCGACCGCGCGGCGACCACCGGCGCGGTGTGGCTCGGGCTCACCGTCGGCTGCGCCGAGTGCCACACGCACAAGTACGATCCGGTCTCGATCCGCGAGTTCTACCAGCTCTACGCGTTCTTCAACCGCACCGCCGAACGCGACGTCCCCGCGCCGCGCCCGGCCGAGCTCGCGGCCTACGAGCGGAAGCGGGCCGAGTGGGAGGCGGAGCGGACGCGCCTCGAGGCGCCCGTCACGGCGCACGTGGCCACGCTCGCCGCCACCCGCGTGCCGGACTGGTCGCGCGCCCTCACCCTGCCCGCCGCCCGCTGGACCCTGCTCCGCCCGGAGGAGATCCACTTCATCACCGAGGACGAGGAACGCCTCCTCACGCCCAACCCCGACCACTCGGTCACCACCGGGGAGCGCGACCCCGTGCGCACGCGCTACGTGGTGCGCGCGCCGTTCGCGCGGCCGGGCGTCACCGGCTTCCGCCTCGAGGCGCTCGCGGGCCTCGGCGAGAAGCCGGGCCGCAGCCGCGGCGGCGACTTCCACCTCGCGGAATTCTCGGTCACCGCCCGCGCGCCCGGGGGCGCCCAGGAACGGCTGGCGTTCGCCGCCGCCCGCGCGGACTTCGCCGCCAAGGCCACCCCGGCGGCCCACGCCCTCGACGGTGACAACACCACCGGCTGGGGCGTGGCCGGCCAGACCGACCGCGCCCACGCCATTGTCTTCGAGCTGACGGAGCCGCGGGACTTCGCGCCCGGCACGGAGCTGTTCATCGAGCTCGAGCACCGCATCACGGGCGTCCTGACGCGGTTCCGCCTCGCCGCCACCACCGCCCCCGGCCCCCTCGAGCCCGGCCCGCTCCCCGACGAGATCCTCGCCGTGCTCGACACCCCGGAGGACCAGCGCTCCCCGGAGGACCGGCTCGCCCTGGCACGCCACGTGGCCCGGTTCGACGACGAGCGCGGCCGGGAACTGCACCAGCCCCTTGCGGCGCACTTCGCCAAGCGGCCCGAGTTCCCGCGGACCGCCGCGCCGGTGCTGGTGGCGCACGAGCGGAAGACGCGCGTGCACCTGCGCGGCGATTACCAGCGGCCGGGTGAGGAGGTCCTGCCGGGCACGCCGGCCGTCCTCCCGCCGCTGCGGGCCCGCGGCGCCGTCGCGGACCGGCTCGACCTCGCCCGCTGGATCACCGACCCGGCCCACCCGCTGACCGCGCGCGTGGCGGTCAACCAGGTCTGGCTCCAACTCTTCGGCCGGGGGCTCGTCGCGACGCCGGACAACTTCGGCGCGCTCGGCGAGCGGCCGTCGCACCCGGAGCTGCTCGACTGGCTGGCGACCGAGTTTGTGCGCCTGGGTTGGAGCCGGAAGGCGCTGATCCGGCTGCTGGTGACCTCGGACACCTACCGGCAGGCCTCGCGGCGCCGCGCGGAACTGGAGGAGCGGGACCCGTTGAACGTGCTGCTGGCGCGCCAGAGCCGGCACCGGCTCGAGGCGGAGATCGTGCGCGACGTGGCGCTGGCGAGCAGCGGCCTGCTGAACCCGCGGATCGGCGGCCCGAGCATCCACCCGCCGCTGCCGGAGTTCGTGCTGGCGTTCGGCCGCTACCGCGCCTGGCCCGAGACGAAGGGGCCGGAGGCGAACCGGCGCGGGATGTACATCCACCTCCGGCGCAACGTCCCCTACCCGATGCTCACGGCCTTCAACGCGCCCGACGCGAGCGTGGCCTGCCTGCAGCGGGAGCGCTCCAATTCGCCCCTGCAGGCGCTCACCCTGCTGAACGACCCCGTGTTCGTGGCCGCGGCGGAGGCCCTCGCGGGCCGGCTGGCGGAGGCGCCCGGCGACCTCGACGCGCGGCTGCGCCACGGGTTCGCGCTCTGCCTCGGCCGCCCGCCCGCCGCGGCGGAGCTCGCCGCGCTGCGGCGCCACCACGACGACCAGCTCGCCCTCGGCGACGCGCGCTCCGCCCTCCTCGCCACCGCCCGCCTGCTCCTCAACCTCGACGAGTTCATCACCCGCGAATGATCCCGCCCGCGCTCCACCGGAGACAGTTCCTCACCCGGGCCGGCGGCGGCCTCGGCGCCCTCGCCCTCTCCAACCTCCTCGGTGCCGACGGCCTGCTCGCGAACACCGCGACGGGCCCCGGCCGCGTGCCCACCCACCACGCGCCGCGGGCGAAGAACTGCATCTACATCTACCTCGAGGGCGGGCCCAGCCAGATGGACCTGTACGACCCGAAGCCGAAGCTCAACGCGCTGGACGGCCAGCCGCTGCCGGAGTCGATGCTGGCCAATATGCGCTTCGCCTTCCTCGCGAAGGAGTCGGCGCGCCTGATGGGCTCGCCGCGGAAGTTCCGGCCGCACGGCCAGTGCGGGATGGAACTCTCGGACCTGCTGCCCCACCTCGGCTCGATCGCGGACGACATCTGCCTGATCCGGTCGATGCACACCGACCAGTTCAACCACGTGCCCGGCCAGCTGCTGATGAACACGGGCTCGGCCATCTCCGGGCGGCCCAGCCTCGGCTCGTGGCTCTCGTACGGCCTCGGCAGCGTGAACCGCAACCTGCCCGAGTTCGTCGTGCTCGTGTGCGTCGGCCGCGGCGTGCCCGGCGGCTCCGCCAGCTGGTCCAGCGGCTTCCTCCCCTCGCACCACTCGGGGGTGATGTTCCGCAACGAGGGCACCCCCGTGCTCAACCTCGACCTCCCCGCCGGCGTGACCCCCGGGATGCAGCGCCGCACGATCAGCGGCGTCAACGAGCTCAACGCCCTCCGCCAGGCCGAGGCCGCCGACCCGGAGATCGAGAGCCGCATCGCCGCCTACGAGCTCGCCTTCCGGATGCAGACCGCCTCGCCCGAGCTGATGGACCTCTCCGGCGAGAGCCAGGAGACGCTCGACCTCTACGGCGTGAACCGGTCCGAGCCCAAGGCCCCCGGCGGCAACCCGCTCGGCGGGACCGGGCTCTTCGGGACCTTCGCCCGCAACTGCCTGATGGCCCGCCGCCTCGTCGAGCGCGGCGTCCGCGTGGTGCAGGTGATCCACGCCTCGTGGGACCACCACAGCAACCTCGACCGCGACCTCCCGCACAACTGCCTGATGGCCGACCAGCCGATCGCCGCGCTGGTCACGGACCTCAAGCGCCGCGGGCTCCTCGAGGACACGCTCGTGGTGTGCGGCTCCGAGTTCGGCCGCACCGCCCTCGGCGAGAACCGCCCCGGCTCCCGCTCCATCACCGGCCGCGACCACCACCCCAACGCCTTCAGCCTCTGGCTCGCCGGCGGCGGGGTGAAGGGCGGGCAGGTGATCGGCGAGACGGACGACATCGCGTGGAACGTCGCCCGCGACCCGGTGCACGTGCACGACCTGCACGCCACCCTGCTCCACCTCGTCGGCTACGACCACACGCGGCTCACCTACCGGTTCCAGGGGCGGGATTACCGGCTGACGGACGTCCACGGCCACCTCGTGCCGCGGATCTTCAGCTGAGCCGGCGGCGCGGTCAGCGGCGCAGGACGCGGTCGGCGTGCTCGAGGTAACGCGCCCAGTCGCGCGGCGTGATGTCGTGCTTGCCCGTGCGCAGGTGGTACGCGAGGCCGTCGCCGAGCACCGCCTCGTCAGGGCCGGGCATCGCCGCGCCCCGCAGGCCGGCGCGGCCGAACAGGGCGTACACGGGGGCCGCGTGCACGGCGGAGAGGTACTCGCCCCGGGGGTCCGCCCACGCGTCCTCGGTCGCGCTGGCGACGTGCACCGGCCGCGGGGCCACCAGCGCCACCAGCTGGTGCTGGTCCACCGGGAGCGCCGCCTCGCGGCCGTTGTACGCCCGGAAGTTGCGCGCGAACCAAAAGGGGAAGGACGTGTTGATCCGCGCCACGTTCTCGCCGAAGTCGCGCTTGCTCAGCGCCGCCCCGCCCGCGCCCGAGTTGTTGGCGATCACGAGCGCGAACCGCTCGTCCTGCGCGCCCGCCCACAGCGCCGCCTTGCCCAGCCGCGAGTGGCCGTGCACCGCCACGCGGCGCGCGTCGACATCCGCGTCGGCCTCGAGGTAGTCGAGCGCGCGGCTCAGGCCCCACGCCCACATCCCGATCGCGCCCCACTCGTCGGGCCGGCGCGCCTCCATCGCGGAGGTGCCGAACACCGCCCCCGCCCCGCCGGTCAGGCCCTCGGGCCGGTCCTCGCACACGTCCCCGTAATACGCCGTGACCGTCCCGTAACCGCGGGCGACGACGGTCTCGACGTCCCAGCGCGCCGCGTGGACGCCACGGGTGCGCGCGGTCGCGCGGTTGGCCACGATGCCGAACTCCGCGTTCGCGCGCATCCAGGCGGTGGAAAGGGAGATGCCCGGGTCCGGGTGCACGCAGGCGTTGCCGTAGTAATTGTAGCCGAGGAAGGCCGGCACCGGGCCGCGCGCGCCGGCGGGGAGGTAAAGCAGCAGGTGCATCCGCGGGCCGTCGCGCCGGGCCGTGAACCAGAGCGTGACCTCCTTGCGCACCGCCTTGCCGCCGAGCGCCGCGCGGTCGACGCCGGTGACCTCCCAGTGCATCCCCGCCGGGCGGCCCCCGGGGGTGCGGCCGTGGACCTCGCGGGCGAAGAGCTCGAGCAGCTCCGGCCGCCGGCGCGCGCGCCAATCGGCGGCGTCGCGGACGGGCGTGCCGTCGGCGGCCACCAGCGGGTCGGGCAGCGTGTAGGGCGGGACCTTGGCCTCGTCGTAATTGATGGGGATGGCGGGCGCGGCGGCGTGGAGGCCGGGGGCGAGCAGGAGGCAGGCGAGCAGGGGCAGGCGGGGCATCCCCGAGCGTTGCCCGGCCGCGGCCGCGGGGGCAAGCGGGACGCCACGCCGGGAATGCCCTTGCGGGCGCCGTGGTTCGGGTCTTCCGTGAACCTCAACCCCCTCACCCTATGAGCGAACGGAAGAAAACCGCCACCGACGCGGAAAAGGCCGCCCGGAGCGCCGACCGCAAATCCAACTTCGGCAGCACGCCCGACCCCTGGGAGGCCTGCACCCGCCTCGAGCACGGCGGCGACCGCAGCTTCGCTTGGAGCGTGCGCGAGCAGGTGCTCGACGCCCTGCCCGAGGACCGCGAACGCATCGAGGGCCGCCTGCTCGACGCCCTCCGCCGCGCCGGCCTCACCGACGCCGGCCGCGCCTTCATCTGCCAGATGCTCGCCCTCGTCGCCGGCCCGCGCAGCGTCCCCGTGCTCGCCGCCCTGCTCAAGGACCCCAAGTCCGCCGACGACGCGCGCTACGCGCTCCAGCCGGTCACCGGCCCCGAGGCGGACGCCGCCCTGCGCGACGCGCTCGGCTCCCTCTCCGGCCCCGCCAAGGCCGGCCTGATCGGCACCATCGCGCTGCGCGGGGACACCACCGTGCGCGCCGTCCTCGCTGGCATCCGCGCCAACCCTTCCGAGGCCCCCGTGGTCCGCGACGCCGCGGCCCGCGCCCTCGAACAACTCAAAGCCTGACCCGTATGACGCCCCCGCTTCCCCTGGCCCGCCGCGCGTTCCTCAAGCAGTCCGGCCTCGCCGCCGCGACCGCCGTCGCGCCCCTCATCCTCCCCTCCGGCCTCCGCGGCGCCAACGCCCCGAGCCGCAAGATCACCGTCGGCATCGTCGGCTCCGGCAACATCGCCGACAGCCACTACGGCAAACTCCTGGGGGAGCCGGAGACCGTGCGCATCCTCGCCGTGTGCGACGTCGACCGCGAGCGCCGCGACGAGGGCGCCGCCCGCGTCAACCGCGCCTACGGTACGGAGGACTGCAAGGCGTACGCCGACTTCCGGGAGCTGAACCGCCGGCCGGACATCGACGCGGTCTTCATCTGCACGCCTGACCACTGGCACGCGCTGGTCGCGATCGACGCGATGCGCCACGGCAAGGACGTGTACATCGAGAAGCCGATGACCCTCACCATCGAGGAGGGCCGGGCCGTGGTCGCCGCCGCGCGCAAGTACAACCGCGTGGCCCAGCACGGCACCCAGCACCGCTCGATGAAGCGGTTCCACGACGTCGCCGAGTACGTGCGCAACCAGGGCCTCGGGAAGCTCGAGCGCATCGAGTGCTTCATCCCACCCAACAACCGGCACGTCGGCGCCACCTGGAAGGCCGAGCCGGTGCCCGCGGGCCTCGACTGGGAGATGTGGCTCGGGCCCAGCCCGTGGCGCCCGTACTCCTCGCTCGGCTGCCACTACAACTTCCGCTTCATTTCCGACAGCGCCTACGGCCAGGTCACCAACTGGGGCGCGCACTACCTCGACATCGGCCAGTGGGCGATGGACGCGGACGCAGGCGGCCCGGTCGCGGTGGAGGGGCGCGGGGAATTCCCGAGCAGCGGCCTGTTCTCAAACGCGACCAAGGTGGACTTCACCGTGCGCTACGCCAACGGCGTGCCGATGACCTGCCGCACCCGCTACGAGGGCGGCGGCACCTCGCGGTTCATCGGCGAGCGCGGCTGGCTGGACATCTCGCGCAACCGGATGACCGCCTCGAATCCGGACCTGCTCCGCGAGATGCAGGCCTCCGGGAAGAAGATCCAGCTGGAGCTGAGCAACGACCACCACGAGAACTTCCTCGCCTGCGTGCGCTCGCGGAAGCGGCCGATCGCGGACGTGGAGATCGGCCACCGCACCACCACCGTGTGCAACCTCGGCCAGATTGCGATGGTGCTCGGCCGGCCCCTGAAGTGGGACCCCGTGAAGGAGGAGTTCGTCGGCGACGCGATGGCCAACCGCCTGCGCGGCCGCGCGATGCGCTCCCCCTGGTCGCTCGTCTGAGCCCGGCGCGGCCCGCGTCCCCGCTCAGGCGGGGACCGGGGCCCAGCCGCCGACGGCGACGACCTCCTCCACCTCGGCCTTCTCGTCCGGCAGCTCGTTGAGCGGCGCGAACCGCTCGGAGCTAAAGCCGAGTTCCTGCTCGCCCTGGTGGAACGGGTCCTTCGGGTTCACCAGCTCCTCGAGGAGCAGTCCGACCGTGGCGCTGTCGCCGCCCTTGACGATCTTCTCCCGCCCGAGGAACACCTCGCGCACGGTGTAGATCGTGTCCTTCACGGGGAGCTGCTTGTAGAGGGAGCGCACCGTGGGGGAGAACACGTCGTTCACGCAGATGACCTTCTGACCTTTGACCATTTGCGCGCACGCTAGGCCCGCCGCTCGCCCCGGCAACGGCAGAATCACGCCCGCCCCCGGCCCCAACTCCGCGCTGGCGACGGCGGGCCCGGCCCGGTAGGCCCGTCGTATGCCGTCGTCCCGCGCCCTCGCCCTGCTGCTCGCGCTCTCCCCGCTGGCCGCCACCGCCAACCCGGCCGCCCGCTTCCAGCAGCTGGAACAGCTCCTCCCCACCCCCAACGCCCAACGGAACGCCGCCGGCGCCCCCGGGCCCGCCTACTGGCAGAACCGGGCCGACCACGTGATCGAGGCCACCCTCGACGAGGCCACCCACCGCCTCACCGGCCAGGCCCGCATCACCTACCACAACGCCT
>VHCY01000130.1 GCA_016871595.1 Verrucomicrobiota bacterium | reverse complement strand
GGGCGATGAACGGCGGCCGCGACGAGAACCTCGGCGCCTGGCCCCGCACCGAGGCGATGATCCGCGACCAGCTCGCCGAGTACTACGCGATGATGGCCCACCTCGACGCCCAGATCGGCCGCCTGCTCGACGCCCTGCGCCGCACCGGCCGGGCGGAGAACACGCTCATCGTCTACGCGGCCGACAACGGCCTCGCGCTCGGCAGCCACGGCCTGCTCGGCAAGCAGAACGTCTTCGAGCACAGCATGCGCGTCCCGCTGATCCTCGCCGGCCCCGGCATCCCCCGCGGCCGCGAATCGCGCGCCTTCACCTACCTCTTCGACCTCTTCCCTACGCTCTGCGACGTCGCCGGCCTCCCCGCCCCGGCCGACCTCGCTGGCGCCAGCCTCCGGCCGATCTGGGAAGGCCGCCGCGAACGCGTGCGCGACTCCGTCTTTCTGCCCTACCTCGAGGTCCAGCGCGCCGTCCGCGACGAGCGCTGGAAACTCATCTGCTACCCGAAGCTCGGCTTCAGCCAGCTCTTCGACCTTGAGTCCGACCCCCACGAGACGCGCAGCGTCTACGACGATTCCGCCCACGCCGCCCACGTCGCCCGCCTGCGCGGCCTGATGCGGGACTGGCAGCAACGCGTCGGGGACAAGGTGGCGCTGCCCGAGGGCCAACGCCTCCCGCCGCCCATCGACCTCACCGGCAAGCCCCGCAAGACTGACCAGTGGCAGCCGGAGTGGATCGTGAAGAAGTATTTCTGAGCCCCTCGGCAGGCTCGGGGCGGGCCCTTCGGCGGGCTCAGGGCAGGCGGCTCAGGGCAGGCCCCTCGGCAGGCTCGGGGCGGTCCCCTTTGGGTCCCGGGCGGCTTATTTCAGGCTCGGGTAGTCGGTGTAGCCCTGGGGGCCCGGGGTGTAGAAGGTCGCGGGATCCGGGTCCGCCAAGGGCGCGCCCACGGCCAGGCGCGCGGGGAGGTCCGGGTTGCTGATGAACGCCCGGCCAAACGCCACCGCCGCATAGGTCCCCGCCGCGATCGCCGCGGCCGCCTCCTCCGCTCCGTAACCCATATTGCCCACCAACGCCCCGCGGAACGCCGCCCGCGCGGGCGTCACCACGTCGCCGTGATGCTGCCCGGTGAAGTCCGCCCGCATCACGTGCAGGTACGCGATCCCCCGGCGGTCGAGCTCCGCCGCCACGTGCCGCGTCACGCCGACCGGATCGCGGTCCGACATCCCGTTGAAGCCGTTGAGCGGCGAGATCCGCACGCCCACGCGGTCCGCGCCCCAGACCGCGGCGGCGTCGTCCACGACCTCGAGCAGCAGCCGCGCGCGATTCGCCACGGGGCCGCCGTAGGGGCCGGAACGCCGGTTGCAGCCATCGCGCAGGAACTGGTCGAGCAGGTAACCGTTGGCGCCGTGGACCTCCACGCCGTCGAAGCCGGCTGCGAGGGCGTTGGCCGCGGCCTGGCGGAACCCGGCCACGATCCCGGGCAGCTCATCGTCGCGCAGCTCGCGCGGCACCTCGTAGGCCTTCTTGCCGGCCGGGGTGTGGATCTCGTCGTTGGTGATGGCGACCGGGCTGGGGGCCACGGGCTGCGCGCCACCGTTGAGCAGCGAATGACAGGCGCGGCCGCCGTGCCAGAGCTGGAGCACGATGCGCCCGCCGCGCGCGTGCACGGCCGAGGTCACGGCGCGCCAGCCGGCCACCTGCTCCGGGGAATGGATGCCCGGCTCGCGGCCGCCGAACGCGGAGTTCCCCGCGATCGCCATCGTCGCCTCCGCGATCAGCAGGCCCGCGCCCGCGCGCTGCGCGTAGTATTCGGCCATCAGCGGCGTCGGCACGTGCCGCTCGTCCGCGCGGCAGCGGGTGAGCGGGGCCATCAGGACCCGGTTCGGCAGGGAGAGCCCACCGAGGCGGACGGGGGTGAAGAGCGCGGCGTGATGCATCGGGCGGCGAAGCTGCACCGTCCCCGCGCCGATGCAACCCGCGGCGTCAGCGGTAGTCCGCGCCGGTGCGGCTGCGCAGGATCGACTCCTGCGCGGTCCGCAACGCCTGGGCCAGCCGCGCCGCCTCCGCCGGGTGGCGCGCGCTCACATCCGTCTTCTCCGCCGGGTCCGCCGCGAGGTCGAAGAGCTCCGTCTTCCCGGCCGCGGTGCCGTCGACGACCAGCTTGAAGCGGTCCTCCACGATGGCCCGCTCGCCGTTGTAATCCTCCGCGGTCACCTCGGTCTGGATTACGTTCTGGAAGTTGCGGGTCGGCGTGCCGTCGGGGCCCAGCTTCACCAGCGGGGTGGTGCCGCGCTGCAGTTCCGGGTCGAGGTAGGGCTTCGCCCGGGCCGCGGGGCCGCCGCGGGCGCGCGCGTTCCAGAAGACCAGCGGGGCCGTCCGCGCCGGGCTCGCGCCGGTGAACAGCGGGACGAGGCTGGTGCCGTCGAGGGGCCGCGCCGGCACGGGCACGCCGACGAGGTCGCACAGGGTGGGGAGGATGTCGTTGGTCACCGCCGGGACCTTGGTCGCGAGGGGCTGGCGGAGGCGCGCGGGCCACTCGATCACGCCCGGCACGCGGATCCCGCCCTCGTACACGCTGCCCTTCCAGCCGCGGAACGGGACGGTCGCGACCGCCTCCGGCGGGGTGCCGTTGTCGCCGCAGTACCACAGCAGGGTGTCGTCGCCCAGGCCCTGGCGGCGGAGGTGGGCGCGGAGCTGGCCGATCGAGCGGTCCATCGCCGAGATCTCCGCGAACCGCTCGCGCAGGACATCCCGCTGCAGGCGGTCGACGTTCTTGCCGGTCCGGTTGGAGGTCACGCGCACCTTGCGCTGGCCGATGTCGGCGGGCAGGTCGTCGTAGAGGGCGAGGTCCTCGGGCTTGGCCTGGTAAGGCTCGTGCGGCGACCCGAACCAGACGACGGCGAGGAAGGGCTGGCCGGCGGCCTGCGCGCGGTCGATGAAGCGGATGGCTTCGGCGATCACGATCTCGGAGCTCTCGCCGACAATGCGCTCGGGCGGGCCGCCGTTGCGCGAGAGGTGCGGGTCGAGCTCGAAGAAGTTGTCGTGCGAGACCCAGGTGTCGAAGCCCATCCGGCCGGGGTTTACGGGCGAGGCGGCTTTGACGGCGCCGAGGTGCCACTTGCCGAAGTGACCGGTGGCGTAGCCCGCGCGCTTGAGCAGGTGGGCGACGGTGACCTCCTCGGGCCGGAGCGACCAGCCGGGCGCGTAGATGCCGTAGCGGTTGTGGTTGCGGCCGGTCATCACCGTGCCGCGGGTGGGGGAGCAGCTCGCGCCGCCGGAGTAGAAGCGGTCGAGGCGCAGGCCGGTGCGCGCCATCTCGTCGAGCACGGGCGTCTTCAGGTGCGGGTGGCCGTTGTAGCCGGTCTCGTCCCAGCCGTGGTCATCGCCCATCAGGAGCACGACGTTGGGCCGGGGCGCGGCGGCGGCGGACAGGAGCGCGGGCAGCGCGAGCAGGAACAGGGCGGCGAGCGGGCGGGGGAGGCGCGGAATCATCGGGGTGCGGCGGAGGCTGGCGCCCCGGGCGCGGCGAGACAAGGGCGGAGCCCGCGGCGGCCGGGAAAAAGGCTCGTCGGGGGGAGGCCGCCGCGCTGAGCCTGCGGGCGATGCAGGCCTCACCGCTCGAACTCACTCCCGTCGAGGATACCCCCGCGCTCGCCGTCCTGGCGGTGCGGGGCCGGCTGGACACGTTGGGATCCCGGGCGCTCGCGGCCGCGGTCGAGCCGCGGGTGGCGGCTCCCGACTGCCGCGTGGTGGTGCTGGACCTCGCCGGCACGACTTACCTGAGCAGTGCGGCGCTGCGGGTGTTCACCGGCGCGCTGCGGGTGCTGCAGGGCCGGGGCGGCGCGTTGCTACTCTGTTCCGTCCAAGAGTACTGTCGGGGCGTGATCGAGATCGCGGGCCTCGCGCCGCACCTGCCGGCCTTCGCCGATCTCCCCGCGGCCCGGGCCGAGGCCCGCCGCCGCCTGGCTGCCGCCGCCGCCGTGGCGGGCTGGGCCGGCCTCGAGCGCTGGGAAACTCCCGGGGCCGCCTTCACCGCCGTGCCCGGCCCCGGCGGCACCCGCGGCGTGGTCGAGATTCTCGGGCACGTGCAGCACATCCTCCACGCCTCGCTCGACGAGGCCGACGTCGTGTCACGGCGGTTCGACGAGACCGAGTACTCCATCGGGTGCGGCGCGCTCGGGGACGAGTTGGAGGATTACTTCCCGATTATGGGCGAGATGATCACCATCGGCGGCACGATGGTCTGGCTGCCGACCGACGGTGGCGACACGCCCGACTTCCTGATCCCGCGCCGCGCGTCGCGGGCGGTCACGCTCCGCACCGGGTTCAACGCGGCCCTGCACGGTGGCTTCGACGAGTGCCTGCTGGTCGAGGCCCGTGATCCCGAGGGGCTGCGCATCGATCAGCTCTACCGGCAGGTGTTCGACGTCGCCCGCGCGCGCCGGCCCGACTACCGGGGCGTCATCGGCCTCGCCGGCCGCGCCGAGTTCACCGCGGTGCTTGGGGCCGGCATCCGCCGCTCCCCGATCCGCCGGTTCCAGCCGGCGAACGGCCAGACCATTTTGCACGCGGACAACCTCGCGGACTGGTTCGCGGGCGACCGCGACCCGCGGTGGCGGGGCGTCACCGGCCTCCTCTGCGGCGTGGGCGTGGACCTGCAGGCGGACCTCTCCGCCTTCGACCCCGCGGCGGTCGACCGCGCGTTCTACCGCCATCCCGACAACACGGCGGGCAAGCCGCATCTGCTGCACAACCACGCGGTGTTCTTCTCCCCCCAGGTGTGGAACGAGCGCCCGGCCGACCTCGCGGCGGAGGTCGCGCGCGTGGTCGAGCAGGGCGATTTCCGGGATATGCGGCACCTGCTCGACCAGAGCCGCGTGTCCCGCGCTTTCCTTGGCGTCAGTTACACCCAGGAAATCCGCGGCGGCTGAGCGGGGTCGCCGGCCGCGGGAGGAAAGGCCGGTCTATTCCGCGCGGGGCGCGGGCGGCGGTCCGCGCAGGGCGCGGGGCACGTTGGTCGCCGGCCGGCTTTCGCCGCGCAGGGAGGCGAGGTACTCGACTACGTCGCGCAGCTCCGTGGGGGAGAGCAGGGAGGCGTAGACCTCGGGCATCCCCGACGGGGCGCCGTCGCGGCGGGCGATGTCCGCCTTGGCCACCTGCACCAGCTGGTTCTCCGGGTTGCGCAGGGTCAGCTGGTCCGCCGTCTCCGCGGCCACGATGCCCGCGGCGGTGCTGCCGTGGCGGAGGGTGACGACGACCGTGTCGTAGCCGGGGGAGATCTTCGCGTTGGGCTTGATGATCGACTCGAGGAGCTCGCGGCGGGAAGCGCGCGCGCCGAGGCCGGCGAGGTTCGGGCCGGCGTCGCCGCCCTCGCCCCCGGCGCGGTGGCAGCGGATGCAGGCGAGCACGGGCTGGTTCTCGAACACCCGGCGGCCGCGCTCGGCGTCGCCGCCCGCGAGGCTGGCGTGGAAAGCGGCGAGGGGATCGGTGGCGGCGGCGAGGCGCGCGGTGCGCTCGGCCAGCAGGGCCTTGACCGCGGGGCCGGTGCGCCGCTCGGCGGCGGTCAGCAGCTCGAGCTCCGCCTCGGGGGCGACCCGGCCGGCCGCGAGGGCGCGCAGCTGCGCGGCGATCAGGTCATCTGCGGCCTCCTGGCGGGAGAAACCGAGGCTGCGGAAGGCCGCCTTCTGCTCGGCCGGCGTGCCCCGCTCCACCAGCGCGGTCAGGACCGGCACGGCCGTCTCGGGGGCGAGGCGGGTGGCCAGCGGCAGCGCGGCGAGCCGCAGCGCTGGGTCCCGGGATGCGCCGGCGACGCGCGCTGCCTCGGCGAGGCGCGGGTCCTGGCGCCGGTCGAGGAGCTGCAGGGCCGCGACGCGGCTGGCGGCGGGCCGGGAGTCGTCGCGCAGGAGGCCGAGCAGGGTGTCGGTGGCGCCCTCGAGCTCGAGGGTTTGCAGCGCCTCAAGCGCCGCGGACAGCACCTCGGCGGGGGTGCCGGGGGCGAACAGGCGGGGGATCACCGGGGTGAGGGCGGAGGTCGCGACGGTCCGGTCCCGGGTGGGCGAGGCGGTCGGGCGGTGGACGCCGACGAGGCGGTCGCGCTGGAGGGGCTTCGGCCACTGGGCGAGCTGGGCGAGGGCCTCGGCGCGCGCGGGGGGCGGGGCGTCCGCGCGGGCCGCGTAGGCGGCGAGCGCGTTGGCGTTGGCGGGACGCCCGAGCCGGAAGTGGGCGTTGAGCGCGCGGAACAGCACGGGCTCGTCGCGCGTCGGGCCGTCGATCATCGCCGCGAGGGCGACGTAGCCCTCGGCGATGGGCACGTCGTTGATGGCGATCGCCGCCTCGCGCACGAGGGCGGGGTCGGTGTCCTGCAGGACGTCCGTCACCTCCGGCCGTCCGAGGCGCCGCAGGGCGAGCAGGGCGCCGAGGCGGATGGCGGGGGACGCGTCGTGGGTGGCGGTGCGGAGGGCGGCGAGGTTGGCGCCGCCGGTGAGGCCCATCACGAGGGCGTGGCGCAGGGCGACGTCGGCATCGTGGTTCCGGTCGAGCGCCGCGAACAGGGCGGCCGCGGCGGGGGCGTGGCGGAGCTTGCCGAGGCCCTGGGCGGCGAAGTACCGGACGCGCAGGGGCTCGGCGTCGAGCGCCTCGAGGAAGAGTTCGGCATCGGCCGCGTCACGGGCGTCGCCCAGCACCCGCAGGGCTTGGGCCCGCAGCTCGGCGTGGGCCGGCTCCGCGTGGCGCGCGTGGTTGCGGACCGAGGCGAGGGCCGCGGGTTGGCGGGCGCCGACCTGGCCGAGGCCCCAGAGGGCGTGCCGGCGCGCCAGCTCGGGCTGGCGGGCGTCATCGAGGGTGGCCGCGAGGGTCGCGGTGTCGCCGCGGCCGGCCAGTTCGAACTGGGCCTCGAGCCGCACGCGCCAGTCGGCGTGGCCGAGCAGGCGGGCGAGTTCCGCGGCCGGGCGGCGGGTCCAGTCCCCGCCGATCAGCGCGCGGGTCTCGCGCACGAGCGGGTCCTGGGCGTGCTTGGGGTCGGAGATCGCGTAGATGCGGCCGCGGCGCGACTTCGGCCAGCCGTCGGCCCAGTCGGCGGTGTAGAGGCGGCCATCGGGGCCGAACTTCACGTCGGTCGGCAGGGCCGAGCGGAGGAAGGGCTGCGCGGTGGCGACGGCATACGAGGCGCCGCGCGGCTTGAGGGTGTAGGTGTGGATGCCGCTGCTCGCGACCGCGCCCTTGAAGTGGGTGATGAAGAAGTGGCCGCGGAACGAGGGGTTCAGGCCGGTGCCGGGGTAGTACTCGATGCCCGAGGGTCCGTCCTCGAGGTTGAAGATCGGCGGCACGATATACGCGGGCTGGCCCTCGTGGCGGGGGTGCCAGAGGCGCTCGAGGTTCCACGGGCCCGCCTTGCCGAGCGGGGCGAACTGGTAACCCACCCGCCAGCCGCTGTCCCCGCCCTCGAGCACGTGCACGAAGCGCTCCTCGTCCCCCTGGTCGCAGTCGTTGTCCCCGGTGAAGA
>VHCY01000129.1 GCA_016871595.1 Verrucomicrobiota bacterium | reverse complement strand
TCGCGGATGCAGACGATGTCGATGCCCTGCGGGATGCGCTCGGTCTTGAGCGGGGAGGCGTCGGTCAGCTCGCGGTAGAGGAGGCCGGGCCGGAGGTTGGCGAAAAGGGTGAAATGCTTGCGCAGCGGGAGGAGGGCGGCGCGCTCCGGCTGTTCCTTGGGCGGGAGGTTCTCCCACTTGGGCCCGCCGACCGAGCCGAAGAGGATGGCGTCCGCGGCCTCGCAGCAGCGCAGGGTGGAGTCGGGCAGGGCCTTGCCGTGGCGGTCGATGCCCGCGCCGCCGACCTCGGCCTCCTGGTAGTCGAGGGTGAGGTTTTCCTGCCGGGCGACGTGGGCGAGGACCCGGAGGGCCTCGGCCATCACTTCCGGACCGATGTAGTCCCCGGCGAGAACGGCGAACTTGAGCGTGGGCATAGGAAGGGAGGAGGGTGTCGGAACGCCCGCGGCGGAGGCAAACAAAAGCTCGCCCGGGGCGGGTCGGCCGGACGGTCACCCCGGCCGGTTTCAGGCGGGTCGCCCGCCGCCCGCGGCCGGGCGCCGGCTGCGCAGGATCAGGACGGCCCCGGCGAGGACGAGGAAGAGGGAATAGAACGTGCCGCGGCTGAGGCCGAGGAGCAGCGGGGCGTCGGGCTCGCGGAACCGTTCCCCGAGGATCCGCGCGAGGGCGTAGCCGAGCAGGAATTCCCCGCTCAGCCGGCCGGGGCCGAGGGTTTCGGGCCGCCCCCGCCAGAAACGCCACTGGAGGTACAGGAAGAGGAGCAGTCCCTCCAGCGCGGCCTGGTAGAGCTGCGAGGGGTGGCGCGGAAACGGGCGCAGGAGCTGCCGGTCGAACTCGTTGCCGGGGAAGATCACCGCCCAGGGCACGTGCGTGATCCGGCCGACCAGCTCGCCGTTGATGAAATTCGCGATCCGGCCGAGACAAAGTCCGGCGGGCACGGTCGTCACGACAAGATCCGCGACGCCCAGCAGCGGGCCGCGGTGCCGCCGGCTCCACCACACGAGTGCGAGGAGCACGCCGACGAAGGCGCCGTGGCTCGCCATCCCTCCCTCCCAGAGCCGGAGCAGTTCGGCTGGGCTATGCCGCAGCACCTCGGGCCGGTAGAGCACGAAGTACCCCAGGCGCCCGCCCAGCAGCACGCCGAGCACGAGGGCGGTGATCAGATCCGAGATGGCCCCGGGGCCGTAGGGGGAGCGACCGCGGCGATGGTACAGGAGCAGCAGTCCGGCGGCCGCCGCGAAGCCGAGCAGGTAGGCGAGCCCGTAGTAGCGGACCCCGAAGTGCTCCGAGAACCGGATCAGGAACGGATCCAGGTTGTGGACCCAGTACGCGAGCGGCATCCCGGCATCTGGGCCGGGGCGCGCCGGCGAGGCGATGCGAAAACAAGGCCCCGGACCCGGAGCTCAGCGGAACACGGGCGCCGCGAACCAGACGCCGCCGAAGAGCAGCCACGCGAGCACCAGCGTCCAGACCACGTTGAAGGCCTGCGCCCCGAGGAAGGCGACGGCGGGCCGGCCTCCGCCAAGCCCCACCAGGTCGCGGAAGCGGGATTCTAGGCCGATGGACACGAACGCGAGCGCGAACCACGCGTTGCGCAGGCCCGAGAGCACGCCCTTGGCCTCCTTCACCCGCGCCGGCTCGAGCAGGAACGAGAAGACCAGCGAGGCGGCGATGAACCCGAGCAGGAACTTGGGGAACCGCTCCCAGATCACGGACGCCCCCACCCGCGGGTTCGCCCCGTCCTTCTGACCGCGCAGGCTCCACCACACGGAAAGGAAAAACGCGGCGACGCCGAGGAGCACGTTCTGGGAGAACTTCACGATGACGCCCGCCTTCATCGCCGGCTCGCTGATCAGGGCGCCCGCCGCCACCACGGAGCCGCTCGTGTCGAGGGTGCCGCCCAGCCAGGCCCCCGCCACCAGTTCGTCCATCCCCCAGTGCTTCGCCGCCCAAGGCATCAGCACCATCATCGGCACCGCGCAGAGCAGCACGAGGGTCGTGATGTAGGAAAGCTTCCGCCGGTCGCCCTGAATCGCCCCGCAGGCCGCGATCGCGGCGGAGACCCCGCAGATGGAGACGGCGGTCGACAACATCGCCGCGAACTCGTCGTCGACGCGCAACCGCCGCGCCAGCCAGAAGGCGAACGCCCACACGGCCGACACCACCAGCACCGCCTGCACCAACCCGAGCGCACCCGCCTGCAGAATTTCCTGGAAGAGCAGGGAGGAGCCTAAAATCACGAGCCCCGTCTTGATATAGAACTCGGTCCGAACCGCCGGCGCGAGCCACGCGGGAACGCCGAAGGTGTTGCTGACGAGGAGCCCGAGGAACAGGCTGAAGATGACGTGCTCGAGCCCCAGCGCCTCGATCGCGGCGTGCCCCGCGAGGACCTGCGCCGACGTCGCGAGCGCGAAGACCGCGGCGAAGCCGGGCAGGAGCCGGCGCCAGGTGAGGCCGGTGCCGGTCAAGGCGATCGCGGAGCAGCCCAGCAGCAGGGCGCCCAGCGTCCCGAGCTTCAGGAGGTTTGCCCCGGCCAGCAGCTTCTCCGTACCGGCGCTCCCGCCCCACTTGAGCAACGGGAGGGCGGGGCGCCACAGCAGCGCGACGACGGCGAGGAGCGCGCCGCCGGTGACGACGGCCAGCCAGTCCTCGTTCGCCCGCCAGGGGCGGCGGTTGGGGGAGGCGGACATCCCGTCAGTCCACCAGCACCTCGCAGATGGTCCAAGGGGTCTCCGTCCGGGCCGCGACGTTGCGCACGATCACGTAGCGCCCGCGGGTGCCCGAGGGGAATTTCAGCACGGTGCGGTTCCGCTGACCCTTGCCGGAAAGCACGACCGGACCGGGAACGGCGGGATCGTTGGTGACGTGGACCTCGTACTGCTCCGGGAATTCCGCCGCCCGCCCGGATTGGTCGAACGTCAGCTCGCGCAGCGGCCGCGCGACGCGGAAATCCAGCTCGAGCCATTCCTCCCCCAGCGCCGGCGTGCTCCATCGGGTGGTGGTCTTGCCGTCGAAAAGGTTGCCCAGACCGGAGCCCTGGGAGGCGCGGGCACGGGGTCGACCGGCGAGATTGGCCTGGACCACCTCGGCGGCGTAGGCGGCCTCGGCGCCCAGAAACGGATCGGAGCGCAGTCCCTCCGCGTACTTCAGGGCGGTGGGGTCGTTCGCGCGCGCCAGCACGCGCAGCAACTGCAGGTCATCCTCCTTGGAGCCAGCCTCCATAAAGCGGCAGAACAACGCGGTGGTGCCGGGAGTCCACGCGGTGCGATCCCGCTCCAACGCCAGGCGGCCGGCCGCCACGGCGGCGGCCCGGATCTCCGGGGTGCGCGCGTTCTCGGCCGCGGCGGCGAGCCCCGCCAGATTGCTGGCGTCGGGCCAACGTCCCAGCGTCTCGACCGCCGCCTTCGCCAGGGTCGCATCCGCGGCCGCCGCGAGGCGTCCCGCGACCGCCGCGGCTTCGGGCGTTCCCAGCCTGACGAGGGCGGGCAGCAGGCGCTGCGCGACGTCCGGTGGGGCCTTTTCCAGCCGGGCGAAGAAGGTGCCCGCGAGCCCCGGCTCGGTCCGGTGACGCTGCAGGAGCGTGACCACGGCGCGTAGGGTGCGGCCCTGTTCGCCCTCGTCTTGGGCCTGCGCGGCCCAGTCGGTGAGCAGCGCGAGGTCCGCCGAAGGGCCGATGTCGCCGAGGGCCGCGGCGGCGGCGCCGCGCACCGCCGTGGAGGGGTCGGCGCGGAGTTGCCGGAGCAGCCCCAGACCCTCGGTCTGCCGGCGCAGGGCGAATTGCTCCAAGCAGGCGAGCCGGCGCGCCTCGGGCCCGCGCTCGGCGCCTTCCAGCAGGATCCCGGCGACCTCGGCGCCCTTCAGCCGGGTCAGGCTTTGCCGGGCCTCCCTCAGGCTCGGGGCGAGTTCGAGGAGCTTGTCGACGACGGGGCGCGACCCGGGCAGCGAGCCCAGCGCGCTGACCGCCTCCGTGCGCACTTCCGCGTCCGCGTGGCCCGTGGCCGCGAGCACCGCGGGGACGGCGTCGGCGAGTCCCGAGCGTCCGAGCGCGGCGACGGCTCCGGCCGCCGTGACCGGATCCAGGTTGGGCAGCAGGGTCGCGACCGCCGGAAGGTGGGTGGCGTCGCGACGGTCCGCGAGCGCTTCGATGGCCGCGGCGCGGCGGGGCGCGGCGGGGCCGGCCAGCGCCTCGCGGATGCGTTCCGGGGCGAGGGCGGGCTCGCGATCGAGCAGGAGCCGGAACGCGCCGGTGCGAACCGGCACGGGCAACTGGGTGTCGCCCGCGAGCGCCCGCAGGACGGGGAGAGCTTCCGCCGCTGGCAGGTGGGTGGCCGCCTCCAGGCGGGCCGCGCCGATGATGGCGAAGGGCACCGTGCTGGCACCGCGCAGCGCGGCCTCCGCGGCCACGGTTCCGATCCGGCCTAGGGCCGTCGCCGTGGCCTGCACCGTGTCTAGATCGGCATCCGCGAGGAGCGTGGCGAGCGCGGTCACCGCCCCTGCATCGCGGCGGCGCCCTAGGGAATCAATGAGGCCCAGGCGGAGGCGACCGGTCGTTTTCGGCAGGGCGTCGAGCAACAGGCGCTCCGCCGCCGGGCCGGGAACCAGTTCCAGCAGTTGGCGGGCGAGATCGGTGTCCCGCTCCTCCGTGAGCATTCCGGAGAGGGTCCGGGCGGTCGCGGGCCGCAATGGTCCCCCGGGGCCGCTCGCGAGCACGAGGGCGAGGCGCTGGCAGGCCGCCTGACGTGCGGCAAACGTCGGCTCGGGCCGGCGGAGTAGGGCGACGAGGCGCTCCTCCACCGCGACGAGTTTCCGGGCATCCCGCCCGGCCGCGCGCACTTCCCGGTCCAGCGCCTCAAGGGCGGACTGGTCGCCGGAGTAGGTGAGGGATTCCAGCGCGGCGGCGGCTGGTTCGCCGGCGGCGGCGGGAATGCTGGTCAGGCCCAGCAGGGCAAGGAGTGTCAGGGAGGAAGAGGCGCGCATAGCGGGAGCGGGGCGTTTCAAAGGGCGTAACCGGCGCGGCGGGGGCGATCGAGGAGCGTGTTGGCGGCGGGGTCGTCGAGCACGGCCTCGGCGCGGGGGTCCCAGCGGACGGGGCGGCCAAGCTGGGCCGCGATCACATTCAGGTGGCAGACGGTCGCGCTGCGGTGCCCGATCTCGACGTCGGCGATCGGCCGCTGGCGGGTGCGCACGCACCGGAAGAAGTCGAGGTGATGGTGATCGCTCGCGTAAAGGTGCACATCCTCGCCGCGCAGCGGCTGCGCGGCCAGTCCGGGCGGGTTCGTCTCCAGGAAGTCGTCGCGCGAGACCCACACGGTTCCCTCGGTGCCCTGGAACTCGATCATCGACTTCTGGAGGTCGTCGTCGCGCTCGACCCGGATGCCGTTGGCGTAGACGTGCGTCTGGAAGCGGCAGCCTTCGAAGCCCTTGGGGATGAACTCGACGGGCCCGGAGTGGTCCATCCCGAGCGCGTTCTGGATGATGTCGAAGTGGTGGGCGCCCCAGTCCCCGTTCTTGCGGCCGCCGTACTCGAGGAAGCAGCGCCAGCCACCGCCGTAGTCGCCCTTGACGCGCCGCTCGTTGTAAGGGCGCCACGGGGTGGGGCCGAGCCAGCGGTCGTAATCGAACCCCGCGGGCACCGGCTCCTCCGGCAGGGGCAGGGCTGGCGGGAACTGGCCGAGGCGGGTGCGCACCAGCTTGATCTGGCCGATCCAACCGTTGCGGACGATCTCCGCGGCCTTGCGGAAGGACCGGTTCGAACGCTGCTGGGTGCCCGTCTGCAGGATGCGCCCGTGGCGCCGGGCGAGATCGGTGAGGACGCGCCCCTCGCGCACCGTGAGCGTCAGCGGCTTCTCGCAGTAGACATCCTTGCCCGCCCGCAGCGCGGCGGCCGACACGGCGGCGTGCCAGTGGTCCGGCGTGCACACGAACACGACGTCAATCCCCGGGTGGGCGAGCAGTTCCTCGTGGGTGCCGTAGACGGCGACGCTGCCCTTGGCCTCCGCCCCGTAGGCCGTCTCGATGCGGGTGCGCACCTTCTCCGCCTTCGTGCGGTTGACGTCGCAGGTGGCGAGGATCCGGCACTCGTCGGTCAGGCCGAGCAGGGTGCCGAGATGGCTCGAGCAGATGAGGCCGTTGCCGACCAGGCCGACGCCCAGCCGGCTGGAGGGCGCCGCGGCCCCGAACAGCGTCCGGGGAAGCAGCAGGGGGGCGACGCCGGAGGCGAGCGCAGACTTCAGCAGGGTGCGACGAGAGAGCGCGGGGGGCATAGGGGAGCGGCGGCGGGGAAGTCCGGCGATGCTTACGGCGCGTTGGAACGGTGCCGAGCCGATTCTGCGCGACGCGCACCGGGTGGGTTTGACTCCGCGCCAGCGGGCGCCTGATGTTGTCCACGATGTCACCCCGTCGTCCCCGCGCGGCCCGCCGGCTGCTCGCCCTGCTCGGCGCCGCCTCGTCCGCCGTCGCCGCGGAGCCGATCGACTTCAACCGGCAGATCCGCCCCATCCTCGCGGACGCCTGTTTCCATTGCCATGGCCCCGACGCCGCGTCGCGCGAGGCCAAGCTCCGCCTCGACGAGCGGGATGGATTGTATCGGGTCCGCGAGGGCGTCGCGGTCGTGGTGCCGGGCAAGCCGGAGGAGAGCGAACTCCTCCACCGGATCGTCAGCGCGCACGAGGACGAGGTGATGCCGCCGCCGCGGGCCGCCCGCCAGCTCAAGCCCGAGGAAAAGGAACTGCTTCGCCGCTGGGTTGCCGCGGGGGCGCCGTGGGGCCGCCATTGGTCGTTCACGCCGCCCGTCGCGTCGGCCGTGCCGGAGGTGCCGGAACGCCGGGGCTGGCGGTCGACGCCGCAGGTGCGCAACCCGGTGGACGCGTTCGTGGTCGCGCGCCTGCAGCGTGAGGGCCTCGCCCCTTCCCCGGAGGCGTCGCGCGCCGCCCTCCTTCGCCGGGTCAGCCTCGACCTCACCGGCCTGCCGCCCGCGCCGGAGGAACTGGACGCCTTCCTCGCGGACCCGCGGCCCGACGCCTACGAACGCCAGGTGGACCGCCTCCTCGCCTCGCCCCGCTACGGGGAGCGCTGGGCCTGGGACTGGCTAGACGCGGCGCGCTACGCGGACACGAACGGTTTCCAAGGTGACCCGGAGCGCACGATGTGGCCGTGGCGGGACTGGGTTGTGAACGCGCTGAACACGAACCAGCCGTTCGACCGTTTCTCGATCGAGCAGCTGGCGGGCGACCTGCTGCCGGAGGCGACGCGCGAGCAGAAGATCGCGAGCGGCTTCCACCGGAACAATATGTTCAACGGTGAGGGCGGACGCATCCCGGAGGAGACCCGGGTGGAGAACGTCTTCGACCGGGTCGAGACCACCGGGGCCATCTGGATGGGCCTCACGCTGTCCTGCGCCCGGTGCCACGACCACAAGTATGACCCCGTCACGCAGGGCGACTACTACGCGCTCTACGATATCTTCAACCAGATGTCCGAGGAGGGCCGGGCGGCGGGTGGCCGCAGTGGAGCGATCGCGCCGGTCATCGACCTGTCGACGCCGGCCG
>VHCY01000128.1 GCA_016871595.1 Verrucomicrobiota bacterium | reverse complement strand
CGGCGGGCGCGGGTCTCCTCCTCCTTGCCCATGCTCACCCACACGTCGGTGTAGACGACGTCGGCATCCCGCACCGCTTCGTACGGGTCGGTGGTGAACGTGTAGCCGCCGGTGAGGCCGGCGTCCCGGAGCAGCACGTCGACGGCGGGATTGGGCGCGAAGGCCTTCGGGCCCGCGAGGGCGACCTTCATCCCGAAGAGGTTGCCGCCGAGGATCCAGGAGCTGGCGACGTTGCAGGCCGCGTCCCCGAGGAAGGCGAGCTTGCGCCCGCGGAGGGAGCCGAACAGCGCCGCGCCGGAGGTGCCGCGCGTCCAGCGTTCCGCGAGGGTGAAAGCGTCGGCGTAGATCTGGCAGGGGTGGAGCAGGTCCGTGAGCGCGTTGATCACCGGCACGGAGCCCGCGGCGGCGAGCCGCACGACGTCCTCGTGGTCGAAGGTGCGGACGATCAGCCCGTGGACGAAGCGCGAGAGGACGCGCGCGGTGTCCTCGATCGACTCGCCGCGGCCGAGCTGGATGTCGTTGCGGTTGAGGAAGAGGGGGCGGGCGCCCAGCTCGTGGAGGCCGACCTCGAACGAGACGCGGGTGCGGGTGGAGGACTTCGAGAAAATGAGGGCCCAGGTCTGACCCTCCAGGGGCCGGGAACCCGGCCGTCCGCGGCGGCGCTTCAGGTCCCGGGCCAGGGCGAAAAGCCCGGGCAGCGCGGAGCGCGGGAAGTCGGTCTCTTGGAGGAAGTGCGGCATCGGAAAGGGTCGGACCCTAGGCGGCGGCGGCGCGGCGAACGAGGAAAAAACCGCCGCTCAGGCCGCCGCGCCGAGCACCGCGCGCAGGATCGCCACCGCCTCCGCCAGCTCGGCGGGTGAAGCGTTCAACGGGGGCAGCAGGCGGATGACGTTGCCCCCCGCCGCGGCGGCGAGAAGGCCGCGCTCACGCAGGGCCGCCAGCACCGGCGCAGGATCAGCCGCAAATTGGAGCCCGACCAGGTAACCCTGGCCGCGCACCGCCAGCACCCGCGCCGGATGCGCGGCCGCGAGGGCCCGCAGCTCGGCGAGCCACGGGGCGCTGCGCGCGCGGACGGCCGCGAGCAGGTCCTCGCGCTCCAGCACGTCGAGCACGGCCAGGGCCGCGGCGCAGGCCAGCGGGGTGCCCCCGAAGGTCGTGCCGTGGTTGCCCGGCTGGAACAGGTCGGCGTGCGGCTCGCTGATCCAGATCGCGCCGATGGGGAAGCCGCCGCCGAGGCCCTTGGCCATCCCGATGGCATCCGGGCGGACGCCCGCGTGCTCGAAGGCGAAAAAGCGGCCGGTGCGGCCGATGCCGCACTGCACCTCGTCGAGCAGCAGCAGCAGGTTCCGCTCCGTGCACAGGCGGCGCAGGCCCAAGAGGAATTCCGGGGTGCAGGGCTGGATGCCGCCCTCGCCCTGGATCGTCTCGACGAAGATCGCGGCGGTCTCGTCGTCCACGAGGCGGGCGAAACCCTCGAAGTCGTTGAGGTCCGCGAAGGCGAACCCGGGCACGAGCGGGCGGAAGCCGCCTTGGATCTTCTCCTGCGGGGTCGCGCTCATCCCGCCGAACGTGCGCCCGTGGAAGGCGTTCCGCGCGCAGATCACCTTGTAGCACTTGCCCTCGACGCCGCCGGCCTTCCGGCGCCCGTGGAGGCGGGCGAGTTTCAGCAGGCCCTCGTTGGCCTCGGCGCCGCTGTTGCAGAAGAACACCCGCCCCGGACCGGCGTGGCCGACCAGCCGGCGCGCCAGCTCCCCCTGCCCCGGGTTCCGGAACAGGTTGCTCACGTGCACCAACTCCGCCGCCTGCCGCTGCACCGCGGCGACCCAGTGCGGGTGGCAATGGCCGAGGGCCGAGACCGCGATGCCCGAGGTGAAGTCGAGGTAACCGCGGCCCGCATCATCCCACACGCGGGTCCCGGCGCCGCGCACGAGCGTGAGCGGGGCGCGCGCGTAATTGCGCATCACGTGCGCGTCATAAAGGTCGGCGGTGGAGGCGCGGACGACCGGGGAGGGATGCATGGGAAATGGAAGGGACTCCGGCGGGAACGGCCCCGGGGCGGCCGGCCGGCGCGGTTCAGCCCAGCACGATCTCGGTGCCGATGCCCCGGTCGGTGAAGATCTCGAGCAGGAGGGAATGCGCGAGGCGGCCGTCGATGAAGTGAACGCGCTGGACGCCCTCCTCGAGGGCCCGCACCGCGCTCTGGACCTTGGGCCGCATCCCCTTGTCGATCACGCCGCGGCGCTTGAGTTCCTCCACCTGGCCGGTCTTGAGCGTGGAGATGAGGGAGGTCGGATCCGCCGGGTTGGAGAGCAGGCCCGGCACGTCGCTCATATAGACGAGGCGGCGGGCGCGCAGGGCGCTGGCCACCCGGCCGGCGGCCAGGTCGGCGTTGATGTTGTAGGGCTTGCCGTCGTAGCCCTCCGCCACCGGCGAGATGATCGGGATGAAGCCCTCGCTGATCTCCTTCTTGATCAGCTTCACCTTCACCTCGGTGACATCGCCCACGTAACCCAGATCCACCGGGTTACCGTCGTCGTCCGTGGCCAGCTTCTGGCACACGAGCACGCTGTCCCCGGGGAGGCCCTTCGGCCGGGCCTTCGCCGAGGCCACGGCCTCGCAGACGTCGCGGTTCACGATCTCGTCGAGCGTCTTCTTGACCACCGCGATGGTGGCGGCGTCGGTGACGCGCAGGCCGTTGACGAAGGTGGCCTTGAGGCCGGACTCGGCCATCGCCTTGGTGATGGCCTTGCCGCCGCCGTGGACGACCACGACGTTGATCCCGCAGGCGGCGAGGAAGGCGAGGTCATGCGCAACCCGCGTGCGTGCCGCCGGGTCGGGGTCGTCCATGAAGCTGCCTCCGTACTTCACGACGAAGGTAGAGCCCCGGAAATCCTGGATGTACGGCAGGGCCTCGAGCAGGACCTTTGCCTTGGCGGTCACTTCGGCGACGTTCATCGGGCGATCAGGACGCCCGGCCAGCGGCCGGGGCGGAGCGGGGGAAGGCGGAGCGCGCGTTCACAGATTCAATCGAAGAGGGGCGACTAAGGCACACGCGGCCCGCATTTCCACCAAAAACTTCGCGCGGCCCGGCGCGCCGGTTTTGCCTTCACACCTCGCCGCGGCGCGCCCACTTCTCTCGCGTGCCCAGCACGCAACTCACCTTCGCCGACCGCGCCGCGCACCGCGCGTGGCTCGCGGCCCAATCCGCCCTGCCCGCCGGTTTCCGCGTCGGCCGCGCCAGCTTCGACTTCACGCCGCGCGAGGCGCCGAAGCCCGCGCGGATGAACCTCACGCTGATCACGCTGGACCAACCGACCGCCGCGTTCGCCGCGCTCTTCACGCGCAACGCCTTCCCCGGCGCGCCGGTGATCATCGGCCGCGCCCGGCTCGCGGAGCCCGCGCTCGGGGCCGTGGTCATCAACAACAAGATCTCCAACGTCTGCGCGCCGGACGGCGTCGCAACCGCCGAGCGCGTGTGCGCCGCCGCCGCCGCGCAGCTCGGGTTTTCCCCGCGCCAGGTGCTCCCCTCCTCCACCGGGGTCATCGGCTGGGCCCTGCCCGAGGAGGCGATGATCGCCGCCCTGCCCGCCGCCGTCGCCACGCTCGCCCCCGGCTCCGTGCTGCCGGCCGCCGAGGGCATCGTCACCACCGACCTCTACCCCAAGGTCCGCCGCGCCGACCTCGGCGGCGGCAGCATCGTCGGCATCGCCAAGGGCGCCGGGATGATCGAGCCGAACCTCGCCACGATGCTCGTGTACCTGCTCACCGACATCGCCGTGCCCCGCGCCGAACTGCGCCAGATGCTCGCGCGCGCCACCGACGCCAGCTTCAACGCCATCAGCATCGACAGCGACACCAGCACCTCGGACACCGTGGTCGCGCTGTCGTCGGGCCGCGTGCCCTTCACCGACTGGGGTGCGTTCGAGCGGGCGCTCCACCAGGTTTGCCGCGATCTCGCGGAGGACGTCGTGCGGAACGGCGAGGGCGTGCGCCACGTGATCCGGGTGACGGTGCGCGACGCCGCGAGCCTCACGCTGGCCCGCGCCCTCGGCAAGGCGGTCGTCAACGGCCCGCTCTTCAAGTGCGCCGTCGCGGGCAACGACCCAAATGTGGGCCGCCTGATCCAGGCCATCGGCAAGCACGTGGGCGCGCACGCCCCCGGCACCGACCTCTCCGGGCTGCGGGCCTCCCTCGGCGGGATCGAAATCTTCTCCGGCGGCGTGTTCCGCCTGAACCCGGAGAAGGAGGCCGCGCTCGTGGCCCACCTCCGCGGGGCGGAGCTCTACGCCAGCCGGCCGGGCGCCGACGGCGTCTTCAGCGCGCCCATCGATTTCCCGCCGCACGAGCGCGCGGTCGAGCTCGGGATCTCCCTCGGCAACGGCGCGGCCTCCGCGACCGTCCTGGGCGGCGACCTCACCCACGAGTACGTGAGCGAGAACGCCGACTACCGCTCCTGAGCGGGGGCCCGGCTCAGGCGAGACCCGCCGTCTCCGGGAAGCCGCACCAGAGGTTCAGGATCTGGACCGCCTGCCCGCTCGCGCCCTTCATCAGGTTGTCTTCGGCCGCGGTGATCACGAAATTCCCGGTGCGAGGGTCATGCGCCGCGGCGAGGTCCACGCGGTTGGTGCCGACGACGTGCGCCGTGTCGGGCGTCTCCCCGGCGGCGAGCACCTGGACGAATGGTCGCCCGGCATAGGCCGCCTGCCACGCGGCCTGGAGCGCCGCGAGGTCTGCCCCGGGGGCGGCGGGCACGGTGATGGTGGTGGCGATGCCGCGGCGCATCGGCGCGAGGTGCGGGTTGAACTGGATCACGGTCGGTGCGCCGGTGTGGAGCGCGAGCTGCTCCTCGACCTCCGCGAGGTGGCGGTGCTTCACCAGCCCGTAGGCCTTGATGCTTTCCGCGCGCTCCACGAAGAGGTACATCTCCTCGGCCTTCTTCCCCGCACCGCTCACCCCGCTGTAGGAATTGACGACGATGTGCTGCCGCGAGATGACTCCCGCGCGCAACAGCGGCACGAGCGGGATGAGGATGCTGGTCGGGTAACAGCCGGGCGCGGCGACGAGCTTCGCCTCGGTGCGCCACGCGGGCGCGGTCAGCTCCGGGAGCACGAACCGCGCGGACGGCAGGAGCTCCGGCGCGGGATGCGGGCCGTAGTAGCGCTCATAGGTCGCCTGATCGGCGATGCGGAAGTCCGCGCTCAGGTCGATGACCCGCTTCCCCGCGGCCACCAGCACCCGCGCGTAGGCGGCGGCGGCGCCGTGTGGCAGGGCGAGGAACAGCAGGTCGAGATCGGAGGCCGCGAGCGCGGCCGCGTCGGAGTCGGTGAAGTGCAGTCCCCGGTCGATCCCGCGCAGCGCGGGGATCACGGCGGCGAGCCGCTTGCCCGCCTGGCTCCGTGAGGTGACCGCGGCCAGTTCCACGCGGGGATGGCCGAGCAGGAGCTTGACCAGAACTTCACCGGAATAACCCGAGGCGCCAACGATGCCGACTTTCATAAGGGAGGAGCCCCGAAACTCACGCGACCCCCGGACCAAGGCCAGAGCGAAGTCGCGCCCGCCGGGCGCAAAAAAGGGCGGCGCCCGGGAATCCGGAGCGCCGCCCGCAAGCCGACGGAGGACGTCAGAACGAGACCGAGTAGCCGACCGAGGCGACCCAGCGGCCAACCGCGAGGGTGTTCACGGACTGGGGCGCATTGCCCTGCTTGGTGAAGGCGTCGCGGCCCTCGGTGTACGCCAAGCCGAGGATGACCTTGGACTCCTTGTTGACCTGCACGGGCAGCGAAGCGCCCAGCAGCCAGTAGTCACCCCACGACTTGACCGCGGGCGAGCTGCCATTGGCGGCGTCCTTGAGCAGGAACGTCCCCAGTTGCGCCGTGAGCGCGAGCTCGGTGCCCAAGTCCTTCAGCGCCACCGCGTAGGCGGCCGTGACCTCGTAGGTCGCGCCGCGCAGGGTGACATCATAGTACACCTTGGGCGTGAACTTGATGCCCTCGACGGTGTAGTTCACGGCCAGGCTCGGTTCGAAGGTGGATTTGTAAAATCCGGCCGCCGTGTCCGCCTTGGGATAGGTGTAGAGGGTGGCCCCGGGGACGATCGAAAGGTCCTTCCCCATCGCCACCGTGTAGGAGCCGTAGAGGTCGAGTTCCGGGTCGGAGCTGCCGGGTACCTGATCGTCGATGACGAAGTTGCCCCAGACTCCGGCGGTGAAGTCGCCGGCCGCCGCCTCGATGGTCGGCTGGAAGCCGCCGGCGTTCAGCCGCTGGCCGCGGAACATATACTGCGTCACGAGGGTGCCGGTGGCGGTGATCGCGACCGCCGGGGCGGCGGCGGCGGGGGCGGCCGGGGCCTGGCCAAAGGCAGGCAGGGCAACGGCGGCGCCGAGGAGAACGAGGGTGAGTTTATGGTTCATATTGGATCAGGGTGATGGATGAACGAGACGATCATCCACTAGCAAACTTCAGGCCAACGTCCCGCAAACGGCGGGATTTCTTCAAAAATTCCTGTTTTGCCCGGCAAAACAGGGCCGCAGCAAGGGCACGCAGGCCTTGTCGTCCCATCCGCGGACGGCTTCGCTCCCGGGATGGAGCTGATTCAGGGCCCCTTGGCCGCCTTTGATGCCGGTCTTCCCGCGGTCGCGGTGACCCTTCCGCGCCGGGATCTCACCACCACGGCGTGGCAGGCGGTCGCGGCCGATGGTCGGGCCTTCCGTTGCACCGCCGCGGCGCCGCTGCGGGCGGGAGACACCATCTTCGAGACCACCATCGCGCGCTACGTCCTTTGCCAGCAGGAGGAGCCGGTGGTCGAGGTGCCGCTCGCCCTCGCGGCCTCCGCCGCCGCCGGAGTGGGCTGGGCCTTCGGCAATGAGCACCTGCCCTTGTGTGCCGAGCCGACGCGGCTGCTGGCGCCGGATGAGCCGGCGGTGCGCCAACTCCTCGACCGCCTGCGCGTGCCTTACCGCACGGGGGTCGCGGTCTTCCGTCCGGGCCGGTTCAGCCGCGGCGGAAGCACGCCGGGTACCGCGTGCGCGGCAGGCCAATAAAAAAGCCCCGGCGCGCGGCACCGGGGCGGAACGGGCGACGGCGGGCCGGATCACTTCCGCACCACGGCGCGGCTGGCGCGACGGGAGCGGAGGAAGCCGACGGCGGCCCAGAGGGCGGCGCCGACCATCAGCACGCAGGCGGCGGTGGCCAGCGGATGGGAGGCGAGGTGGCTGAAGTCCCAGGTGAAATCGCCGCCCTCGTGCCCATCGTGACCGGGGTGCGCCCGGGCAACGGCGGCGGAAAAGGCGAACGCGAGTGCGGCGGAACGGACAGAGGACAGCTTCATCTTGCCCGCGATAGAGGCCGAGCGCTTCCGCTTCGCCAACAAAAAAGTGCAGCTCGCGGGGCAGGATCGCGCCGCACCAAAAGAAACGCCGTCCCGGAAAGGGACGGCGGGGGAGAGGAAACTCCGGTCGCGCTCAGCGCTTGGAGAACTGGAAGCGCTTGCGGGCGCCCGGCTGACCGGCCTTCTTCCGCTCCTTCTCGCGCGGATCGCGCTTGAGGTGGCCGCCCTTCTTGAGCTTCGGACGGTGCTCGGCGTTCAGCTTTTGCAGCGCCCGGGCGATACCGTGGGCGACCGCACCGGCCTGGCCGGCCACGCCGCCGCCGGAAACATTCACGGACACGTCGATCTTGTCCTTGAG
>VHCY01000127.1 GCA_016871595.1 Verrucomicrobiota bacterium | reverse complement strand
GGGGCGCGGAAGCCCTGGCCCCAGGAGGCGCGGAAGGTGACCTGCTCGGCCACCGGTTGCCACCGCAGCCCGAGCCGCGGGACCGTGGTATTGCCCACGCCATCATCCGAGAAGCGCTCCACTCGCCCGGCGGCGTTCAGCTCAAGCGAGTGGATCCCGTTGATCCGCTGGGCGGCGCCGACGAGCGGCAGCGAGGCCTCGATGTAGGCGGCGCTCACGCGGCGGCTGCCGCGGGCGATCGGCACGGGCGCGCCCTGGTTGAGCAGCTGGACCCGCGTGCGCTGGTCGCGGAAGCGCTCCTCACGCCCCTGCGTCCCGAAGGCCACGGCGACCGGGCCGCCGGGCAGGGTGAAGAGGGACCCGGTGGCGCGGGCATCGACCGCGGCGAGTTCCGTCTGGGCATCGCGGGTCACGCCGCCCTCGAGCCCGGCGAGAGTGGCTGGGTTGTTGCGGATCGTGTTGCCGTTGGCGAAGAGGTTGAGCGCCGTGGCGCGGTTCGGGTCTGCGAGGGCGGCGTTCACCTTGTCCTGCCCGGGGAAATTCTTGAGGTCGAGGTGCGAGGTCTGGCGGTTCCAAGTGACGGCGGCGTCCCAGGTCCAGCTGGCGCCGAGGCGGCCGTCGAGCCCGGCGACGAGACGGGTCATCTCGCTGGTGGTCGTGGTAAGACGATCTCCCAGCTCAAGGAAGCGGAAGAACATCGTCTGCGTGGTGTTGGAGACGAGGGTGACGCCGAAGGGGTTGAACGGGTTGGTGGCGGGCAGCGTGATCGTGTTGAGAGTGGAGATCGGGGCGGGGGAGAGGCCCTCGATGTTCTCATTGCGCTGCCAGCTGAGTTCGGCGAAGGCGTGGAGGCGGTCCGAGAACGCGTGCCGCAGGTTCGCGACGAGGCCGCGGCGGTCGGCCTCGGGCTGCGGGCGGATCGCGGCGTTGGCGTCGAAGGTATTCTGCGACTGGAGCTGGCGGGTGAAGGTGGCGTTCGGGCCGGGGGCGTTGCGGTCCACGGTGAACGTGCGGGCGGCGGCCGCGGCGCCGGCGGGGATGACCTGGCCGGTGATCGGGTCGGTGGCGCCGGCGGGCACGACGAAGGAGCCGGGCGTGTTGCTGGCGAGGAGCAGCTGGCGCTTCACCGTCTGCGGGAATTCCCCGAACCGGAACGAGTCGCGCTGGTACCAGTCGCCGATCACGGAGAGCGTGGTCGCGCCGGACTTGGCGCCGGCGGTGAAGGAGCCGCGGAGCGTCGGGGCGCTGATCCCGCCGGTGAAGTCACCGTAGGAGAGGCTCACGGTGCCGCCGGTGAGGTCGCGCTTGAGGATGATGTTCACCACCCCGGCCACGGCGTCCGCACCGTAAACGGCCGAGGCGCCGTCCTTGAGGACCTCGATGCGCGCGATGGCGGCGACCGGGATCATATTCACGTCCACGAACTGCTCCGTGCCGAGGCCGGCGGCGGAACCGCCCTGGCCGAAGGGGGCGGGGGTGACGCGGCGGCCGTTGAGGAGCACGAGGGTGGAGTTGACCCCGAGGCCGCGGAGGGAGACGGCGGCGGTGCCGGGCGAGGAGGTGTTGACGCGGTTCTCGGCGAAGCCCTGCGCGCCGAGCTCGGGGATCTTGCGGAGGAGGTTGGCGAGGTTGACCTGGCCCGAGGCCTCGATCTCCGCGGAGGTCACCACGCGCAGGTTGGCGGCGCCGGTGGACTCACCGAGCCGGAGGTTGGAACCCGTGACCGTGACGGCCTCGAGTTGGGTGGGCGCGCCGGCGGGGGCCGGGGCGGCGGGCTGGGCCGCGGGCGTCGGGGAAAGCGCGGACGCGGCGAGCGCCGCGACGAGCAGGAACCTAGGGTGGTTGGTGTTCATTGGTGTCAGGAAAAGGGTGTGGCCGGGGCGGCGGCGGCTCACTTGAGGCCGCCGGCGAGGGCCGCGTTGATCCGGGTGGCCAGCGCGCGCATCCCCGCCTTGACCGCGGGGGCGTCGAGGGTGCGCACGACCCGGTCCTCCATCAGGATCCGGCCGTGCACGATGGTGGTGCGGACGTCGCGCGGGCTCGCGGCGTAGACCAGCGCGGAGTAAGGGTCGTAAAGCGGGACGAGGGCGGTCGACTCGGTGTCCACGATCACGACATCCGCGAGCTTGCCGGGCTCGAGGGAGCCGATGCGGTCCTCGAGGTGGAGGGCGCGGGCGCCGCCGAGCGTGGCCATCTCGACCACCGTGGCGGCGGGCATCACGTTGCGGTCCTTGCGGTCGAGCTTGTGGACCTTGGCGACGTAGCCGAGCTGGCCGATGATATCGAGGGTGTTGCCGCTCATCGGGCCATCGGTGGCCAGCCCGATCCGCACCCCCTGCTCGAACATCCGCAGGGCCGGGGCCACGCCCTTGGCGGACTTGAGGTTCGCGACCAGCGCGTGGGCGACGCCGGCCCCGCGGTCCCGAAGGAGCGTGAGGTCGGACTCGGTGACGAAGATGCAGTGTGCGGCGACGAGCCGCCGGTTGAGCAGGCCGATCGCATCGAGGTACTCCACCGGCGTCTGGTGGTGGTCCCGCCGGAGCGTGGCGACCTCGTCCGTCATCTCGGCCAGGTGGATCAGCACCGGCGCGTCGAGGGCGGCGGAGGCCTCGGCGACCTGGCGGAGGATGGCGCGGTCCACCGTGTACGGCGCGTGCGGGGCGAAGGCGGGCGTGATGAGCGGATCGTTCCGGTAGGCGGCGATGAACTCCCGGGCGAGGGCGAGGCCGCCGTGGGGCTCGGGGGCGTCCGGCGCGGGGAAGTTGACGATCGTCTGGCCGAGCACCGCCCGCAGGCCCGCCTCGCGGGTCGCGCGCGCCACCTCGTCCTCGAAATAATACATATCCGCGAACGTGGTCACCCCGCCCTCGATGAGCTCGAGCAGCCCGAGGAGGGTGCCGGCGCGGACGACGTCGCGGGTGACGAAGTTCCGCTCCAGCGGAAAGATGAAGCGGCGGAGGCGGTCGGGCACGTCATCGCCGAGGCCGCGGAAGACGGTCATCGCGAGGTGCGTGTGGGCGTTGACCATCCCGGGCATCACGATGCCGCCGCGGGCGTCGATCGTCCGGGCGGGGGCGTAGTCCGCGGCGAGGGTGCCGGGGCCGACGGCGACGATCCGTTCCCCCTGGATCGCGACGGCACCGCCCTCGATCACCGCGCGCGCGGGGTTCATCGTGAGGATGCGGCCGTTGGTGATCAGGAGATCCACGGGCGTCCGCGCACCGGCGCCCACGGCCGCCACGAGGGCGGCGAGGAGCAGGCCAAGGCGGTGCAGGCGCGTGGGCATTCAGTCGGGTAGGGAAGGGACGATCGCGCCCGCTGCAACCCTTCCTCACGCCGGGGGCCGCCCGCGGCGCCGCGCAAGGGTGACCTGCCACCCCGGCCGGCGGCGGTCTTGCGCGCGGGCGCGCGTGGCGCCATCGAGGGGGATGCCCCGCGTGTTTCCCCGCCGCTTCCGGCTGCCCGGCCTGCTGGCCGTGGGCTTCGCCGCCCTGCTCCTCGCGCCTTCCGCCCCGGCCGCCGCCGCGGAGGCCGTTCGTCCCGCGGGCTTTGACCCGGCTCGGCTCCCGGGCGCCACCGACTACTTCACGCTGCGGGCGGGGTTGGACCACGTGCGGGCCCGGTTCGCGGCGGGCGGGCCGGCGCGGGTGGCGTTTCTGGGCGGCTCGATCACCGCGATGACCGGCTGGCGGGAGCGGGTGATGGCCGACCTGCGGCGGCGGTTCCCGCGGACCGAGTTCGACTTCATCGCGGCGGGCATCGGCTCCCTCGGGTCCGTCCCGCACGCCTTCCGGTTCAGCCGGGACGTGCTGGCGCGGGGCGAGGTGGATCTCCTGTTCGTGGAGGCGGCGGTGAACGATGCGAGCAACATCCCCGACCAGCCCGCGCGGATGCTGCGGGGGATGGAGGGCGTGGTGCGGCAGGCGCGGCTGGCGAACCCGCGGATGGGCATCGTCCACCTGCACTTCGCGATGCCGGAGCACCTCGAGGCTTATCGCGCGGGGAAGGTGCCCGAGGTCATCCGCCAGCACGAGCGCGTCGCCGCCGCCTACGGCAATCCGTCGCTCGACCTCGCGCGCGAGCTCACGGAGCGGATCGCGGCGGGGCAGTTCTCGTGGGAAAAGGACATCCGCAACCTGTACCCGTCCCCCTTCGGCCACGAGGTCTACGCGGCGGCGATCGGCCGGCTGCTGGACGCGGCGTGGGCGGTCGCGCGGGAGCCGGGGGCCCTGCCGCCGCTCCCCGCGGCGCCGCTGGACCCCGCGAGTTACTTCCGCGGGCGGTTGGTCGACCCCGCGACCGCGCGGGTGGAGCGGGGCTTCAGCGTCGATCCCGCGTGGCGGCCGGCCGACGGCAAGGCGGCGCGCGCGGGCTTCACGGGCGTGCCGGCGCTGGTCGGCACCGGCGCGGGCGCGGAGTTTGCCTTCACCTTCACCGGCACCGGCGCGGGCCTCTTCCTCACCGCGGGACCGGACACCGCGCGCCTCGAGGTGAGCATCGACGATGGCCCGTTCACCGCGGTCGACACCTGGACGCGCTGGAGCGCCACCCTGCACCTGCCGTGGGCGCTGATTTTGGCGGACGGCCTGCCGTCCGGCCCGCACCAGTGCCGCGTGCGGCTCGGGGCGCGGCCGGCGGGGGAACCAGGGGGCGAGGCGCTGCGGGTGTTCCACCTGCTCGTGAACTGAGTCCTGCCGTTACCGCCCCGTATCCCGGCCCCGCGGGCGGAAACCGGGATTGCGCCCCGCGCGCCGATGCGTCTTTCCTCGGTCGCCGTGATCACCCTGCCCCGCACCACCCTTGTCACCGCGTTCGCCCTCGCCGGCGCCGCCGTCCTTTCCGCCGGTCAGCCCCGGCCGAACAATGTCGCCCAGCGTTACCAGCAGCTCTGCGCGAACTGCCACGGCGACAAGCTCCAGGGCGCGCAGGCCGGGTCGCTGCTGGATGACGTGTGGACCGCGGGGGCGGACGACGCCAGCATCGAGCGCAGCATCCGCCAGGGGTTTCCCGAGAAGGGGATGCCCGCCTGGGGCAGCGCGATCCCCGACAAGGAGATCCGCGCGATGGTCATCTACATCCGCGAGCAGCGGGCGTTGCACGCGGCCGGGCAGATCCAGTTCTCCAAGCCGGCGGATTTCGTGACCGCCCGCAGCCAGCTGCACGAGTACCAGGTCTCGACTTGGGTCGGCGGGATGAAGGAGCCGTACTCGCTCGCCTTCCTGAAGCCGGACCTCGCGCTCGCCACCGAGAAGCGCGGGCACGCCTTTTTGATCGAGAAGGGCAAGCTGGCGCCGCGGCCCCTGCTCGGCCTCCCCGCGGTCGACACCGGCGGCCAGGCGGGCCTGTTTGACGTCGTCCCGCACCCCGACCACGCCCGCAACGGCTGGGTCTACTTCGCCTTCAGCGATCCCCAGCGCAACGCCAAGGGCGAGGCCGTGAGCCTGACCCGCGTGGTGCGCGGGAAGATCAAGGACAACACCCTGGTCGAGCAGGAGAACATCTACCAGGCGCGGACCGAGGACTACGTGAAGGCGGGCGGCGTGCACTTCGGCGGGCGGCTGGCCTTTGACCGGGCGGGTTTCCTTTACCTCACGATTGGCGAGCGCGGCGGCAAGAGCGTGGCCCAGGACCTCGGCCTGCCCATCGGCAAGGTGCACCGCCTGCACGACGACGGGCGCGTCCCGGCGGACAACCCCTTCGTCAAGGATCCCAAGGCCCTTCCCTCCATCTGGAGCTATGGCCACCGCAACCCGCAGGGCCTCGCTTTCCAGCCGGGCACCGGGCGCCTCTACAGCACCGAGCACGGGCCCCGGGGTGGCGACGAGCTGAACCTAGTCGAGCGCGGCCGCAACTACGGCTGGCCGGTCATCACCTACGGGATGGAGTACAGCGGCGACGCGATCACGCAGATCACGAGCCAGGAGGGAATGGAGCAGCCGGTGACCTATTGGGTGCCGTCCCTCGCGGTCTGCGGCATCAGTTTCTACGAGGGGGACCTGTTCCCGCGCTGGAAGGGCCAGCTGTTCCTCGCGACCCTCGCGGCGCAGGAGCTGCGCCGGATCGAGCTGCGGGACGGCAAGGTCGTGGCCCAGGAGGTCGTCTTCAAGGAGCTCGGCCGCATCCGGCACGTCGTGCCGGGTCCGGACGGCGCCCTCTACGCCCTGCTGCCGGAGCGCATCGCCCGCATCGCGCCCGCCACGACCGTGGCCGCGCCCTGAGGCGGCGGAGTTGGCGGGCGAGGGTCCGCGGGAAACGCGCCGCCCATTGACGGGCCCGGTGCGCCGCGCACCTTGGGCCCGTGCTCCACGACGCCTTCGCCGGCCTGCAGAAGCTGATGCTGCCCGACCGGTGGCAGGCGCTGGCGCTGCACGGCCTCCGGGCGGGCCGGGATGTGATCGTGAGCGCGCCGACCGGGGCGGGGAAGACCTACGTCTTCGAGCGCTGGGTGGAGCAGACGGCGTTCGCCCGGCGGGCGCTCTTCACCGTGCCCACGCGGGCCTTGGCGAACGACAAGTTCGCCGAATGGCGCGCCCGCGGCTGGGAGGTGGGCATCACGACCGGCGACCTCTGCGTGCGGCCGGAGGCCCCGGTGGTCGTCGCCACCCTCGAGGCCGTGCAGGGGCGGATCGTTGATCCGGCGGCGGCTGGTCCCGGGGAGCCGTTCCGGATGCTCGCGGTGGACGAGTACCATTGGCTGGCGGACGCGCACCGCGGGAACCACTACGAGGGCGTGCTGATGTCGGCGCCCCGCGACCTGCAGCTCCTGCTGCTCTCGGGGGCGGTGGCCAACCCGGAAGACGTGGCGGCGTGGTTCCGCCGGTTAGGGCGCGACCCCGAGGTTATCGCGCACCACGAGCGTCCGGTGCAGCTGGAGGAGGTCGAGGTGGACGAGCTCGTGCACGGCCTGCCGCGTTGCATCGAGGGCTTCTGGTCCCGGCGGGTGGCGGGGGCGCTGCGCGAGGGGTTGGGTCCGGTGCTGGTGTTCGCGCCGCACCGGGCGGACGCGGAGCGGCTGGCGCGGCAGTTCGCGCGGGAGTTGCCGCTCGCGGATCCGCTGACCCTCACGCCGGAGCAGGAGCAGCTGTGCGGGCCGGTCCTCGCGCGGCTGCTGCGGGCGCGGGTGGCGTTCCACCACAGCGGGCTGAGCTACGCGCAGCGGGCCGGCGTGATCGAGCCGCTCGCCAAGGCGGGGCAGCTCCGCGCCGTGGTCGCGACCCTCGGCCTGAGCGCGGGCATCAATTTCTCCCTCCGCTCCGTCCTCATCACCGCCGCCGCCTACCGCCACGATCACTTCGAGCGGGAGATCGCGCCGCACGACCTGCTCCAGATGGTCGGGCGGGCCGGGCGCCGGGGTCTGGACGAGGCCGGTTACGTGCTGGTGAGCGCCGGAACCCCGCGGTTGCGCCGGGCCGAGCCGCTGCGCCTCCGCCGCGCGCCGCCCCTGCCGTGGGCGGTCCTGCTGCGGCAACTCCGCGGGGGCCGCGACGCCGGGGATCTGGCGCGCACCGCCTCCGCCCGCTTCTTCAGCGAGGAAAGCCTGCCCCTCGGGACCGAGCACACGCCGCCCGAGCCGGCCGCGACCCTGCCCTGCGGCGAGCGCACCGACACCGGCCGCGCGCGCCTCGTGCGGCGCGACCGCAACCCGGGTCCGGCCTGCCCCGCGTGCCCGCGGCGCGCGGAGTGCCTGGCCCTTTCCCCGGAGCCCACC
>VHCY01000126.1 GCA_016871595.1 Verrucomicrobiota bacterium | reverse complement strand
CCGCCCGCCACCCCGACCAGCCCGCCCTCCAGGTGCTCGCCGAGATCCTCGGCTCCGGGAAGACCAGCCGCTTCTACCGCGCGCTGGTCGACACCAACCTCGCCATCAACGCCACCGCCGGCGCCGGGTTCTTCCACGATCCCCACCTCTTCAGCACCACCGCCCTGCTCGCCCCCGGCGTCACCCACGAGCCCGTCGAGCGGGCCCTCCGCGCCGAGGCCGCCCGCGTGGCCCGCGAGGGCGTGTCCGCCGAGGAACTCACCCGCGCCCGCGCCAAGCTCCGTGCCGCCACCGCCTACGGCCGCGACGGCGCCTTCGCCATCGCCGGGCAACTCAACGAGGCCATCGCCGCCGGCGACTGGACCCTCTACGCCACCCTCCCCGCCGCCCTCGAAGCCGTCACCGCGGCCGACGTCCAACGCGTCGCCGCCCGCTACCTCATCGAGGACCAGAGCACCACCGGCTGGTTCGTGCCGCCCGCGGTCGCGCCGACCGCTACGGACCCCGCGACCGCTCCCGCGACTGCGGGACCCGGCCCGCGCGGCTACCGGCGCCCCGGCGAGGCCCGGACGAACCGCGCGGAACCGGCCGCCGCAGGCGCGGGACAGGCCACCGCAAATGCGGGGCAGGCCACCGCGGTCGCACCCCGCGCGCGCCGGCGCATGGTCGCCGGAATCGACGTGGTGACGGTCCCCACCGCGATCCGCGAGGTGGTCACACTGCGCGCCGCCTTCCCCGGCGGCGCGGTGGGCCAGCCCGCCGGCCGCCACGCGCTCGCCGACCTCACCGCCGCGCTGCTCGACCAGGGCACCGTCACGCGGGACAAGTTCGCCGTCGCCGCGCTGCTCGAGCAGGCCGGCGCCACGGTCACCTTCAGCGCGGGCACGCACACGGTCGACGTGGCCGCGAAGTGCCTCCGCCCCGACCTGCCCCTCGTGCTCGGGCTCCTCGCGGAACAGCTGCGCGCCCCGCGCTTCGATCCCGCCGAGTTCGCCAAGGCGCGGCGCCAGCTGGCCGGCCAGTTCCGCCGCGAACTCGAGGACCCCGGCGTCCGCGCCCGCCTCGCCTTCGCCCGCGCCGCCTTCCCGCCCGGCCACCCCAACCACCGCCCCGCCCCCGAGGACTACCTCGCCGACCTCGAGCGCACCACCCTCGAGGAGGTCCGCGCCTTCCACACCGCCCAGTACGGCCCCGCCGGCGCCCGCCTCGTGGCCGTGGGCGACGTCGACGACGCGGCGCTCGACGGCGCCCTCGCCGAGGGCTTCCACGGCTGGTCCGGCGGCCGCGCCTCGACGCCCCCGCCACCCGCCGCCGCCCCCGCCACCGCCCGCGTCGAGCGCCTCCCGCTCCCCGACAAGACGAGCGTCGCGCTGCTCATCGGCGCACCCTCCGGCCTCCGCCACCGCGACCCCGACCACCTCGCCGTCGCCACCGGCACCGCCGTCCTCGGCAGCGGGTTCTTCTCGGCCCGGCTCCTCGACATCATCCGCAACCGCGAGGGCCTCACCTACGGCATCGGCGCCGCCCTCGGCGGCGACACCCACGTCGACGGCGCGTGGACCCTCCAGGGCACCTTCGGCCCCGAGCTCCTCGCGCGCGGCCAGACTTCCACCGTGCGCGAGTTGCGCCGCTTCCTCGCGGACGGCGTCACGGCCGGGGAACTCGACGCCTTCAAGGTCACCCTGGCCGGCTCGTTCCAGCTCGGCCTCGCCACGACCGACGGCCTCGCGGGCGCGCTGCTCGCGTGCCTCCAGCGCGGCTACGGCCCGGAGTGGATCGACGCCTACCCCGGCCGCGTCGAGGCGCTGACCGCCCCCGAGGTGAACGCCGCCCTCCGCCGCCACCTCGACCCCGACCGGATGATCACCGTCCTCGCCGGCCCGCTGCCCTGACGCGGCGGCGGGAGGCGGGCACGGGCGCTCAACGCTCCTTCTTGCGCGCCTTGCCGGCGGGACGGAGCGAGTGCGGGGAACCGGCCGGGATGCCCACGCTCACCGCGGGCTGCGCGACCAGAAACGACGCGAGGCGCGCGCGTTCGCCGGCTAGCGCGGGATCGGCGGCCCGGTTGTCGAATTCGTCCGGATCGAGTCGGAGGTCGTAGAACTCCTCGAAGCCGTTGCCGTAGCGGATCAGGCGGTAGCGCTCGTCGGCCACGGCCTGCGAAGGCCCGGGTTCACCGCGGAAGACGTGCGCGGTCAGCGCCGGCCGCGCCCGCGGGGCCGCCGGATCGCGCAGCTGCGGCACCAATGAGGCGCCATCGCACTGCGGGGGCACGGGCAGGCCCGCCAACTCGCACAGGGTCGGGTAGAGGTCGGTCAGCGTCACCGGCGCGCGGGTGCGCGTCGCCTCGCCGCCCACGCCCGGCGCGCGGATGAACAGCGGCACGCGCGTGGTCTGGTCCCAGAGGGCGAACTTCTCCCAGTTGGCCTTCTCGCCGAGGTGGAAACCGTGGTCGCTCCAGAGCACGACGATCGTGCGCGCGCCGCGGGGCGAGGCGTCGAGGGCGTCCAGCAGCCGGCCGACCTGGTGGTCGAGGTAGCTCACGCTCGCGAGGTAACCCTGGACGAAGCGCGCCCACTGGCGGTTCTCCACCACCCAGCGGTGCCACGCGGTGCGGCCGTGGTCGTGCGCGTCGGCGAGGTCGTCCTCGCGGTGCCGCGGGAGGACGATGCTCTCGAGCGGATGCAGGTCGAACCAGCGGCGGGGCACTTCCCACGGGATGTGCGGGCGGAACAGGCCCACCGCGAGGAACAGCGGCTGCTCCGGCGGCCGCGCCAGGATCCCGCGCGCCCAGTCCACCACGCGGTGGTCACCCGTCTCCTCGTCGGGGACGTCGAGCGGCGCGGCGCCAAAGAACTGGCGGTCCCCGAGCGGCCGCCCCGGGGTGAGGCCCGCGGTGGCGTCGGGCACCAGCGTCGGCCGCGGCCAGTCGGCGCTGATCGGGTCCAGCGGATCGCGGAAATACTCGTCCCACGCGGCGGGGTCGTTCTGCGAATCGCCCGGCGTCCACTGCAGCGCGTGGAAGATCTTGCCGCCGCCGGCCGCGCGGTAGCCGTGCGCGCGGAAGTGGGCGGAGAGCACGACGGCGTCACGCAGGACGGGCGACTCGTCGCGCCAGCGCGGCCCGTGGGCGCCGAAGAGGTTCACGTAGAGGCCGGAACGCACCGGGTGGACGCCCGTCATCACCGCGACGCGCGAGGGGTGGCAGGCGGGCGCAGCGCAGTGGGCGTTGGCGAAGGTGACGCCGCGGCGCGCGAGCCGCTCGAGGTTCGGGGTGCGCACGCCCGGGTGGGCATCGAGCGGGGAGATGTAATCGTTGAGGTCGTCGACGGCGATGAAGAGCACGTCGGGCCGGGGCGCGGCAGCGGGCGCCGCAGCGGAGGCGAGCGGGGTGGTGGCGGCGAGCGCCAGCAGGGTGAGGAGAAGGTGGTCCATCGGGGTGACCGCAGCTTGCGGCCGGGGCGCGGGGCGTCGAGCGCGCGCGGGGCGGCTCAGCCCGCGAGGCGGGCAACCTGGGGGCGCAGCCAGGCGAGTTCCTCGGGGAACAGGCCGTGGTGGGCGCCGGGGAAGACGAGGCGCGTGACCGCCGCGCCGGCCGCGGTGAACTGCTCCGCGGTGCGGTCAACGTGCGCGTGCGGGATGTGGGCGTCGTCCTCGGCGCAGGCGAGCAGCACGGGGAGCCCAGGCAGGGCGGCGGGCGCGCGCGGGGCGTCGAGCGGGCCGGGGAGCGCGCCGCTCAGACCGGCCACGAAGGCGAGCGGCCGGGCGGCGGTGTAGGCGTGTGCCAACGCGAGGCAGGCGCCCTGCGAGAAGCCGGCGACGGCGATCCGGGCCGGCGGCAGGCCCGCGGCGAGCAGTTCCCCCACCGCGGCCGCCACCGTGGCGAGGGCGGCGGTGAGGTGGGGCTCGTTCTCCGCGCGCGGGGCGAGGAAGCGGCGCGGGTACCAAGAGCCGTCGGGGGCGCCGGGCAGCAAAAACGCGACGCCCGGCGTGGCGAGGTGCTCCGCGAGCCGCGCGAGGTCGGCCGGGGAACTGCCGCGGCCGTGCAGCAGGACCACGCCTCCGCGCGCGGACGCGGCGGGCGCGCCCACGCGGAGCCAGTTGGCCGGCGCCTCCATCCGCGGGCCGGGCGGGCTCAGCGGGCGGCCGGGCCGGCGAAGGGCCGGCGCGTCGCCTGCGTCTCGGTGGGGAAGTCGGGCGGGACCGGGAGCGTCACCGCGCCGGTGGCGGCCCACTCGGTGCCGCGCAGGAGCGTGGTGATGAAGCCGACGCCCTCGAAGGAGTAGTCCTCGTGGCCGAGGATGGTGTGGAAGACGCGGCCGCGGCCGAACTCGATCACCATCAGGGCGGGCTCGTGGCGGCCGGTGCCCTTGAACTCGGGGGACGAGAAGGCGGTGGCGAGGACCGTCATCCCCTCGGCGGGGCCGCGCAGGCGGTCGTAGCACTCGTCCTGCGGGTGGCGCCAGCGGCGCGGGAGGCCGCGGAGGATCGGGTGGTCGGGCACGCGGGCTTCGAGGACGAACTCGTGCTGCGGGCCGTGGGCGCCGCCGGGGCCGGGCCGCGGGTCGCGCACTAGCTTGCCCTGGTCGTCGTAGTACACGTAGGGGCCGTCCTTCTCGTTGCGGCCGCCCCAGCCGCCGAGGCCGATCATCCGGTTGTAGGCGGGCCAGTTGGGGAAGGAGTTGTTGGCGGCGTGGACCGAGACGAAGCCGCCGCCGCGGGCGACGAAGTCCTCGAGCGCTTGACGGGTGGCGGCGGGCCAGTCGGCGGCCTTCCAGCCGAAGTTGGAGATGACGACGTCGTGGCGGGAGAAGTCGGGGGCGAAGTCGGGATCGGCCTGGGGTTCCTTGAGGTCCTGGACCGGGCCGCCGCCGGGGGCGGGGTACTGGGCGAGCCATTTGTCGCCCTTCCAGGTGAAGCGGGTGCGGGCGACGGCGACCTCGAAGCGGCCACTCTGCTCGAGGTAGGCCTTCATCATCGCGGTCGATTTGGGCCAGACCGTGTGGTTGTTTTGCCCGTCGATGATGAGGACGCGGAGTTTGGCGGGGGTGGCGGCGGGGGCGGTCACGGCGGCCAGGAGGGTGAGGCAGGCGAGGAGCGGGGCGCGCATAGGAGGGTAGGGCGCCGGCACCGTGGCCGCGTGCCCGACGCGAGGCAATGCCGTTGCGCGGGAGGCGAAGGCCGCGGAGGGCGGAGGGCCGGTTGTAATCGGCTTTCGCTGTGGTCTGGGGGCTCGTTGTCGCTGGGGCGCGCCGCCCCGGCCAGCGCGGACGCCAGCACGTCCGACCGTGGAGGATCGCTCCGCCGGCTGGGTCAAACCCTCGAATCACCGGGGCGACGCGCCCCAGCTACATCGAGCCCCAAACCAATCGGAGCCGAGGTCGGCATGACGTCAGGTCTGGTGTAGTCGAGGCATCCTGCCCCGGTCCACGCGGACGAAAGCACCTCCGGAGCGGGCTGGCCCATCGGCATTTCCTTCGCCTGCGGGAGCGCGGCGCTGAAGGGGTTTCCGCTCCATTTACCGGGGTAGGATGCCCCGGCTACATCGAGCCCCCCAAGGCATCCAACCGCGCCCCACGCCTCAATTCACCACGTTTTCCGGGCGGCCGGCGAGGAAGGCGGCCACGTTCGCGACCGCCGTCGCCATCAGCCGGCCGCGCGCCGCCCGGGTCGCCCACGCATTATGCGGGGTGATCAGGCAATTCGGCGCCGTGAACAGCGGGTGGTCCGCCGGCGGCGGCTCCACGGACAACACATCCAGGCCCGCCCCCGCGATCCGCCCCGCCTGCAGCGCCGCCGCCAGCGCCGCCTCGTCGATCAGCGGACCCCGCGACGTGTTGAGCAAAAAAGCCCCCGGCTTCATCCACCCGAGCGTCGTCGCGTTGATCAGGTGCCGCGTGTCCCCGGTGAGCGGACAGTGCAGGCTCACGACGTCCGCCGCGCGCAGCACGCGTTCCAGTTCTTCCCGGCCGCCGGCGCGCCCCGCCGTCTGCGCCCGCATCCCGAACGCCTCCGCGATCCGCGCCACGGCCGAGCCGATCCGCCCGGCGCCGACCACGCCGAAGGTGAGGCCCGCCAGCTCCAGCAGCGGCGTCTCGGCGTAGCAGAAATCCCGGCTCGCCGCCCAGCGGCCCGCCCGCACGCCCGCCGCGTGCCGGCCGACGTGCTGGGTCAACTCCAGCAGCAGCGCGAACGTGTGCTGCGCGACCGACGCGGTGCCGTAGAGCGGGACGTTCGCCACCGGGATCCCGCGGGCGCGGGCCGCCGCGACGTCGACGACGTTGTAGCCCGTCGCAAGCAGGCCCACGTAGCGGAGGTCCGGCAGCGCGGAGAAGGCCGCCGCGGGCAGCGGGGTCTTGTTGGTGAGCACCACCGCCGCCCCGGCCGCCCGCGTGACGACGTCCGCGGGCGGGGTGTGGGCGTGGATGGTGCAGTCGCCGAGGGCCTCGAGGGCGGCCCAAGAGAGGTCGCCGGGGTTGAGGGTGTGGCCGTCGAGGACGACGAGGCGGGGGCGGGCGTTCATCCCCCGGGTTCTCCCCGCCCCGCGCGGGCGGGGCAAGCCGGCAGCGCGGGAACGTTTGGCCTCGCCGCCGCGGGCGCGATGCCCGAGGCTCCTCCTCCATGCGCCGCCCCGCCTTCCTCCTACCGCTGCTGGCAGTCGGTGCCACCGCCGCGTCGCCCGCCCCGCCCGCGCCCGGGGCCACCCAGCTGGAGGCTTTCTCCGTGCTCGGCTCGCGGATCCGCCGCACTGAGGTCGACGGCCCCTCGCCGGTCTCGGTGTACCAAGCCGAGGACATCCGCGCCACGGGGGCGATGAACGTCGCCGACTTCCTGCGCACGCTGCCGCAGACCTACGGCGGGGTCGGTGCCGGCCGCAACAGCGCTCCCGACGACCTCAATCTCGCCGCCGGCCAACGCACGGAGAGCGCCCTGCCCACCGTGCCCTTGCCCGGGGCCAGCCCCTTTCTCGCCACCAACGCCCCCGTCCAGACGGGCGTTTCCGGCGTCAGCCTGCGCGGCCTCGGCTCCGGCTCGACGCTGGTGCTGGTGGACGGCCGCCGCGTCGCGCAGGCCGCCGAGCGCAACCGCGGGTCGACCACCGGGCAGGGCTTCGTCGACCTGAACACGATCCCGCTCGGGCTGATCGAGCGCGTCGAGGTGATCACTGATGGCGCGTCGGCGGTGTACGGTGCGGACGCGGTGGCGGGCGTCATCAACCTGGTGCTGAAGAAGGCGTGGGTCGGCACCGAGGTGAGCGGCGCGGTGAAGTTCCGCGAGCACGGGGGTGCGCGGGAGCGGCAGGCCACCGTCACGACGGGCTTCGCGGGGATGGGTGGCCGCCTGCGCGGCACGCTCGCGTTCGACCATTACGATCGGGCGCCGCTGCTCGCCTCCCAGCGCGCGTTCTCGCGCCGGATGGACCACCGCGACCGCCTGCAGGGCTACAACCCGGCCACGGGCGCGCCCGTCTACGGCACTGACCAGCGGATCCAGTGGGGCTACCCCGCCTCCGTGCAGGCCACCGCCGCGACGGGATTCACTTCCCTCCCCGGCGTGCGCGTGGTGCTCGCCCCTGCGGGCGCCACGAGCACCCCGCCGCCCGCGGCCTTCGAGCGCCGCACCAGCAACGATCCGGGGCAGCCCGGCACCGCGATCGTCGCCCAGGGCCAGCGCATCACCAACCCCGCGGAATGGACGCAGCTGGTCTCCGCCGCGGCACGCCGGGGCGTCACCGGCACGGGCACCTGGGAGTTCGGCGGCG
>VHCY01000125.1 GCA_016871595.1 Verrucomicrobiota bacterium | reverse complement strand
TCGGGCGCGGTCAGGCCCAGCAATTGGGCCTTGTCGACCAGAAGCTGTTCCGCCGGCAGGGCGTAACGGGTCTTCTGGTAGTTGCGGAAGCCATCGCTGACCGGCTCCAACGGCGCGAACGAGGCCACGTCGGTCTGTGCGGCCGTGGCATCCATCCGGCCGGGCGTGAACGGCACCTCGATGGCGTGGCCGGCCTGCTTGGACGCCTGCTCGATCGCGGCGGCGCCGCCCAGGACGATCAGGTCGGCCAGGGAGACCCGCTTGCCGCCCGTGGCGCGGGCATTGAACGCGGCCTGCACGCCCTCGAGGGCCCGCAGCACCTTGGCCAGGCGGGCCGGTTGGTTGGCCTCCCAGTCCTTCTGTGGCGCCAGGCGGATCCGGGCGCCATTGGCGCCACCGCGCTTGTCCGAACCCCGGAAGGTGGACGCCGAGGCCCACGCGGTGAAGACGAGCTCCGCCACGCCCAGACCGGTCGCCAGGATGTCGCCCTTGAGGGCGGCAATGTCCTTCGCGTCCGCCAGCGGATGATTCACGGCCGGAATCGGATCCTGCCAGATCAGTTCCTCGCGCGGCACGTCGGCCCCGAGGTAGCGGACCTTGGGCCCCATATCGCGGTGGGTGAGCTTGAACCAGGCGCGGGCAAAGGCGTCCGCAAAGGCCTTCGGATCGGCGAGGAAGCGGCGCGAAACCTTCTCGTAGGCGGGATCAAGCCGCAGCGCGAGGTCGGTCGTCAGCATCGTGGGCCGATGCCGCTTGGCCGGATCAAAGGCGTCCGGCACGGTCTCCGGCGCGTTCTTGGCCACCCACTGGTGCGCGCCCGCGGGGCTCTTCACCAGTTCCCAATCATAGCGGAAAAGGTTCTCGAAGTAGTTGTTGCTCCACTGGGTCGGCGTGGTGGTCCAGATGACCTCCAGACCGCTGGTGATGGTGTCCGGACCCTTGCCGGAACCGTGACTGTTCGCCCAACCGAGGCCCTGTTCCGCGAGGCCCGCGCCTTCCGGCTCCCGGCCGACGTGGCTGGCCGAGGCGGCACCGTGGGTCTTGCCGAAGGTGTGGCCCCCGGCGATCAAGGCCACGGTCTCCTCGTCGTTCATCGCCATCCGGCCGAAAGTCTCGCGGATGTCGCGCGCCGAGGCGACCGGGTCAGGATTCCCGTTGGGACCCTCCGGGTTGACGTAGATCAGGCCCATCTGCACCGCCGCGAGGGGATTCTCCAGCTCGCGGTCGCCGGCGTAACGCTTGTCCCCCAGCCAGGTGTCCTCATTGCCCCAATAGACATCCTCCTCGGGCTCCCAGACGTCCGCCCGGCCGCCGCCGAAGCCGAAGGTCTTGAAACCCATCGACTCGAGCGCGCAATTGCCGGCGAGGATCATCAGGTCGGCCCACGAGAGCTTCGCGCCGTACTTCTGCTTGATCGGCCAGAGGAGGCGGCGAGCCTTGTCTAGGTTCGTGTTATCGGGCCAGCTGTTCAGCGGGGCGAACCGCTGCTGCCCGGCGCCCGCACCACCGCGGCCGTCGCCCGTCCGGTAAGTGCCCGCGCTGTGCCAGGCCATCCGGATGAAGAAGGGACCGTAGTGCCCGAAGTCCGCCGGCCACCAGTCCTGCGAGTCCGTCATCAGCGCGTGCAGGTCTCGCTTCACCGCCTCCAGGTCGAGGGTGCGGAACTCGCGGGCGTAATCGAAGCCCTGCCCCATCGGGTCGGACAGCGTCGAGTTCTGGTGCAGGATGCGGAGATTCAGCTGGTTCGGCCACCAGTCGCGATTCGAGCGCCCGCCCTGGCTGGTTGGCGCCGGCTTGGCCTTCGTGCCGTGCAGATGCGGGAAGGGGCATTGGCCCCCGGTGGACGCGGGATGGTTTTCCATAAGGGTCTGGTGGTCGGTAAGGAGGGGTGGCGCGGCAGAGCCGCACCGGAACCCTTCAACAAAGGAGCCCGTCGGGATTTGTAAAGGCCCGGCCCCGCCAAAGCACGGTTGGCCGGCCGCGCTCGACCGGATCGGGACGCGGGAGCTGCCGCGCGCGTCCCGCGCCGTCCGCGGGAACACGCGCGTCCCTGCCCTTTGCCTCAGAACCGGCCGGTGACGCCCGCGACCACCTTCGCCACCACAATGCGGGTCTGATTCGGGCGATCCTTGGTCCCGGCGTAGGTCTCGGTGATCGGAGACTTGTTCAGGTTCTCAATGTCGCAGAAGACCGAGACCTTGCGCGAGAAGGTGTAGCGGCTCTTCAGGTTCACCTGCATCTTGGGCTCTTGGTAGACCACCAGGGCCGGATTGGTAGAGTTGGTGATGAGGTAGGTGTCGCGCCAGACCGCGTTGAGCCGGAGGTTCCAGCCGAAGCCCAGGTAGGTCAGGGCGACATTGCCCGTTTTCGGAACGAAGCCCGCCACCTGGGTGGTCACGGTCGTACCACCGTAGTCACCTTTGGTGCTCAGCTGCGTGTAGTTGGCGCTGAAACCAAAACCCCGCCAGAAGCCGGGCAAAAAGGTGAACTGCTGCTGGTAGGCCAGCTCCACCCCGCGATACCGGGCGCTGCCGCCGTTGCGCGCCGTCGTGATGCGGTAGCCCTCATACAGGCCATCGAAGCCGTTGTTGGCCCCGGGACCCACGAACTGGCTGCTGTCGGTGAACTGGAAGTCCGAGATCTCCTTCAGGAAGGCGCTGATCGAGACCATCCCCACCGGCTCAAAGTAATACTCCGCCGTGGCATCGAAATTCTGCGAATACTGGGGCTTCAGCGCGGAGTTGCGGATGCTCACGGTCTGCGCGACCTCATTGACCGTGTCCGCCGGCATCAGCTGCTCAAAGGAAGGCCGTCCGATGCCGGAGGAATAACTGAGGCGGGAGATCAGGTTCCGCGAGGGCGCGTAACGGAAGTGCACGCCCGGAAATACGTCAGTGTACTCCCCCTTGCGCTTGAGCCGGCTCCGCACGTTGCCGACCGTGACCGGGCCCTCCGCGTCGGTCTCGGTCTTCTCCATCCGCACCCCGGCGAGGATCGAGAGGCTGTTGAGCCGCGTGTGGCCCATCGCGTAGGCGGCGGTGACCGTCTCGGTGATGCTGCGATTGCCATTCAGGCGCGACGTCTCGGCAAACGGTACGTCCTCGACCCACAGCCGCGGATAGAGGGCCTGATGCCGGGCCACCGCGAAGGGGTTGGCCCAAGGCGGCTGGCGGTAGCCGGCGTTCGAATCGCTCCACTTCGGGGTGGTGTCGAGGAACTGGCCGAGGCTCTCGTCGCCGGAATTGAGGATGCCATCCGGGCCCGCGAAGTTGTACCGGCGCGAGAAGTTCTCCAACGCGCGCTCCTGCTGGCGGATGACCGCCCCCGCCTTCACGAAGGTCGGCGCGGGCAGGTTGAAGGTTTTCTTCACGTTGAACTTGGCCGTCAGGATCTCGTCCTCGCCGTTCCGGTCCGGCTGCGTGACCAGCAGGGTGTTGTAGTTGTTCAGATCGAACAGGTTCGGGCCTGCGGTCTGGGAATACTGCGGCCACTTCGGGTTCTGGCGGCGATCGATGATGAAACCGATGCCCGGCAGGCGGTACGTGATGGTGGCCTTCGGACGCGACTGGAAGCTGCGGCCGTCAGGACGGTAATCGTAGTAGGTCTGGGAATTGGAGAAGCTGGCGCCGTAGTCGATTTCTAAGCCCGGGAACCGGTGGCGCACGGTCGGGACGAACTGGTACGTGCGGCCGGATTTGTCGTCGGTGCTCAGCGTGATCGAACTGGCGGAATTCGCATTGGGCAGCACCTCCTGCAGGAAGCTGGTGTAGCCGGGCCGGAAGTTCGCCACGTTGGCGGAGGTGCCCAGCACCATCGCGCGCGTGTCGTTGGTCTCGTGGAACCAGTTGTAGGCCGTGTTGAGCGATAGCGTGGTCGTGTCACTCCACTTGTACTCGATCTTGGCGCCGGTCGCGAGGCGCGTGCGCGGCGCGCCCGCCGGACGCGGCACGGTGATGTTCTGGACGTAATAGGGCTCGGTCAGGACGTTCTGGTAAGTCGCCAAGGCCGCGGTGTCGCCGCCGGGCTGCGAGTGGTAAGTGCCGGTCAGCGAGATACCGATCCGCTTGTCCGCCCCCAGCAGGTCGGCGTACGAGAAATTAAAGGAGGGCCCGATGTTCTTGATCGGTTCCCGCAGCCAATTGTCGCTGCGGGTGTAGTACTTAGGCCGCCAGACGCCGCCGATGGAGTAGTTGAAGGAGCGGGGCTGGTTCCGGTCGAAGGCGCTCTTCGACACGATGTTCACGTTCCCGCCGATCGAATCCGCGTCCATATCGGGCGTCGGGGCCTTAGTGACCTCGATCGTCTCGATGTTGTTGAGGGAGGCCTGCTCGAACTCGAAGGTGCGGCCGGCGCCGGCCGACTGGGAACTGGCCACGCGGTCGCCGTCCATCGTGACGGCGTTGAGGGCCCCGTCGATGCCCCGGATCTGCACCGAACGGACGTCGGCGCCCACGTAGACCGCGGTGATGCCAGGCATTTGCTGGAGGAAGTCTCCGATATTGCCGTCCGCGATGTTGCCGAAGCTGTCCGAAGCGACGACGTTCTTGACGTTCGGAGCCTCACGCTGAGCCGTGATGGCCGCGGCGCTGCCCTCGCGGTAGCCCGCCACGGTGAAGGCCTCAAGCTTGTAGACTCCCGCGTTGAGCTCGATGTTCTGGATCACGCGGGCACCGGGGCGCACGTCGACCGTGACCCGCTGCACCTCGAGGCCGGTGTAGCGCACCACGAGCGTCGCGGGCCCCGCGGGCAAGGTGAGCTCGTAGCGGCCCTGCCGCTCGGTGATGACCGAGCGCCCCGTTCCCTCCACGGAAACCTCTGCTCCATCGAGGAAGACGGCCGTGGCGGCGTTGCTGACCTGACCGGACACGCTGCCCGTGGCTTGGGCGCGGGCGGTCAGGGGAGCGAGCAGGGCGAGCACGCCCAGCCAAAAGGTGAACCTGGGCATCGTGAAGCGAAGCAAGAGGTGGGTCATAACGGTGATTAGGGCTCGCTCAGCAGGCGCTGTGCCGGCTTGGGCTGCAATCCAAACCCGCCGCGGGGAATCCCTTAGTCCCGCGCGACGGCAAACCGGACCTGCTGGCGTCCAGCCAGGCCGGTCAGGTCCAAGGTGCCACGTGGATCCACCGGCAGGTTCCGGCCAGCGGCCACCGCGGACCGCACGGTCCATCCGTCCGGCACGCGGGCGCGAAGGAGGATCCGGGCCGGAGGCTCCCGGGCGGGCAACTCCACCGTGGCGATCACCTCGCCGGCGCCGAGCCGGGATTCGGCCAGAACGCTGACCTCGCCCCAGGCCGTGGGTGCCCGGTCGACGCGGATCACCTTGCCGTCCTCCAGCCACCGCCGGGAAGTCCCAAACAGCAGGCGAAGGGTGTCGGGCCGGGCGTCATCATCCAGATCCCATTCCTGCACCAACAAATGCCGGACCATCGAGAGCACGTGGGCGCTGGCCGCACTGTTGGGGGGGCAATAGAAGAAGCGGCCCTCCGCGTCGACCGGCCGCAGCGTGCACCCCTCGCCGCCCACGAACGTGTTCCGCGTCAGCCCCTGGGCGAGAGTCCCATACAGGCTCAACAGGGCGCGCTCCGGCTCGTCCCGCCGCAGGGCGTCCAAGGTGTACCTGGTCCCGTACAGCGGATTCACCCGTTCGGGGCCGGTCCAGAAGTTGAACGTGTCGCCGCCCGACCGGACCATGCCCATGAAGATGCCGCCGTGGCGTTCCTGGTAGTGCGGGATCCAATGTTCGGCCTCGCTGCCCGGCGGGAAGATCCCGCTGCCGATGGTGTAACCGATGATGATGTTCCAATAGGAGCCGATCCGCTGGTGCAAAATGGGACTGTGCACCGGTTCCCCCCCGTCAAGCGCGATGGGGACGAACGGGGGCGAGGTGGTCCGGGAGGCGGCCCGCTCGATGGCCTGCAGCACCACCGGGCGGAATTCCGCCGCCGCCGCGGTATAGCGCCGGCCCAGCGCCGGGTCGCCGAAGGCGGTGTGCAGCGCCCCGAAGTCGTGCAGCGCCCGCCACGCCCGCGCGTTGACGTTGAGGCTCTGGACCGGGGTGTGGATGTCGCCGCAGTACTGTTCCTTGGGGAACAGACCCCCGGGGCCCGTGCGCCCCTCCAGAAACCGGACGACCTCCTTCTCCCAGCGGGGCCGCAGCTCGGCGATCGCGGCGGCGTCCCGGGTCTGCCAGACATAGCGGACCAGGTTGCCCAGCTTGAAGGCCGCCTGGTGCAGCTCGAGGTTGCGGCGGGTGAAGTCGAACAGCGGTTCCAGCAGCCGGCGGGCCTCCGCGGCATAACCCCACGACAACAGCGCCAGCACCGCGTCGCTGCCCTCCGCGGAGTAGATCTGGTCGTACTGGTTGCCCGAGCTGTAGCGGAGCTGGCCGTGGTTGATCAGCTGGAAGTTCTGCACGATCGCGTTGCGCCACGCGTGGTTGATCCGCGCCTCGGGCACCTCGACCTGCGCCGCGCGATCCACGAGACCGCGCCAGGTGGCCACGCAGGCCGCCCGCCGGCGCGTGTATTCGGCGGGATCCACCCGCAGGGTCGTTCCACCGGGCAGCGGCGTCGTGGGCACCGCCAAGGTGACCGCCCCACCCTCCCGCACCCGAGCCACCATCCGGCCCCTTTCCCGCTTCCAGCCGGGATCAAACAGGGCCACCACGCGTCCGGCCTCGTCGAGCAGGCGCCCCGCTTCGAACCGCAGCCTGGGCGCGTCGACCTCGACGGCCACGAAGCCGTTCGTGCCTTGCGCCAGATCGAAGCGGACAAAGACGACGCAATACTCGGCCAGGGCTTCGTCGGTCGCCGCAAACGCCTCCAGCCGGTAAACTTCCGCGGGCGGCCGCTCCCCGGTGCGCCGCAGCGGGACCATTCCCTCGGCCTGCACCGGCGTCCGGTGCGCGTAGCGGATCTCCGGGATCGGCAACCAACCTTCCGCCAGGACCGGCTCGGTGACGCGGTCCCGCAGGCCGCCGAAGGCGAATTCGTCCGATCCCACGCGGAAGCGCACGGGGATGCCGACGTCGTTCCAGCTGCGGCTGCCGCCGCGCAGGTTCAGGCCGCTGCCGTCGGAGATGAGCCGCGCCTTCGGCCGCGCGCCCGGGTCCCCGCCGCGGCGGAACTCGACCGGGCCGGACGGCATTTCCCCGGGCGGGCACAGCAGGATCGGGTAATGGCGGAAGTCCGCGTTGACGTAGCGCGGCGGCGGCAGCAGCGGGGCCAGGAACTCGTAGCTGGGGCCGTTGGGCTGCGCCATCGCCGCCTCCCCCCAGACGTCGCGCACGGCGGTGATCGCCTCCTCCAAGGGGGGCAAGGCCGCGGCGCGGATCCCGGGGACCAGCGCGGCCGCCAGGACGGCCAGACGGAAGCAAAGGAAGGGCGGCATCAGAAGTTCCCCCGCAGGCCGAAGATCCACAGCGCCCCATAGCGGTCGCTCTGCCGGAAGCGCGCCCGCTCCGGCGTCAGCGGTCCCCGGCGTTCGAAGTCCTCCGGCTCATCGCCCCAGTTGCGGATATTGCCGAAGACGCTGAGCCGGCGCGTGACGTTGAACTCGGCGTTCACGTCCACAAGCCGCCGCGGGGTCGCGTAAGTGAAGGTGCCCGGGCCCACGCTGAGGCCGGTGATCTGGGCCAGCTTGCGCTGGCTCTGAAAGGTCCAGTTCGCGCGCACGTTGAACCGCGGCCGGGTCAGCACGAGTCCCACGCTGGCCGTGCGCGGGATCATCCCGTTGAAATTGTCGGACTCCACCCCCGCGATCCGCTGGCTTGCGCCGCTGGCGATCACCTGCACCCCGCCGGCCCA
>VHCY01000124.1 GCA_016871595.1 Verrucomicrobiota bacterium | reverse complement strand
GGGCTCGGTTACAATCCGGTGACGCCGGCTAGCGGACGGGCACGAAACCGATCTTCTCCGCGATCCGCTGGCCATCGTCGCTGAGGGTGAAGGCGATGAAGCGCGCCGCCTCCCCGGCCGGCTCCCCGTTCGTGTAGTAGAAGGTCGGCCGGGCATACGCGTACTTCTTCGCGAGCACGGTCTCCTTCGACGGCTGGACACCGTCGATCGAGACCACCTTGATTCCGGCCGCTTTCAGGTAGGCGAGCCCCACATAGCCGATGCCGTTGGGGTTTTTCGCGACCTCGGCCGCGATCTGCTCGTTGCCCGCCATCTTCTGCGAGGAACGGGCGTAGTCGCGCTTCTTCATCGCGAGGTCCTTCCAATCGGAGTAAGTGCCCGAGGAGGTGTTGCGGGTGTAGACGGAGATCTTGCCCGGGCGCCCGCCCACGGCGGACCAGTCGGTCACATCCCCGGTGAAGATCTGCTCCACCTGCCGCGGGGTCAGGTTGGCGATCGGGCTCTTCGCGTTCACGATCACGGCCATCCCGTCGTAGGCGACGATCAGGGGCTTGAGCGCGACCCCCTTGGCGGTGGCGGCGGACACCTCCGTGGGCCGGGCGCGGCGCGAGCTCATCCCGATCTGGGCGGTGCCATCGATGATCGCGGAGAGCCCGGTGGTGGATCCCTCCGCCGCGATCTCGAACGAGACGCCGGAATGCCGCGCCTTGTACTCCTCGGCGAGGGTCGGGACGAGCTTGGCCCCCAGCGTGTCGGAGCCCTTGATGACGAGCTTCTGGGCGGAGGCAGTGGAGGCGGCGCAGGCGGCCGCGAGGAGCAGGCGGAGGAGGTTCATAGGGAGAAGAGGGACCGGGATGAAGAAACTCAGAACTGCACTTGGAGTTGGGAGCGCGCGCCGACGGCCTTGGCCTCCGCCGGGGCGCCGGTGACCGTCTTCTTGGTGCGGCCCGTCATCGCCCCGAGTTGGAGGCGGAGATCGATGCCACGCAGGTACCAGTTGGCGCCGGCGTACCACTCCTCAAAGGTGTTCATCGTGCCGCCAGAGGGCGCGGAGCGCATCACGTCGCCCATCTGCAGGCCGCGGCCGTCGGAGTTGAGGCTGGTGTAGCGCACCACCGCCTCGACGGTTTCCGTCAGGTAGAGCGAGGGCATCAGGAAGTAACCCCGCGGCCGGGCATCGCGCGTGGCGGACGCGCCCCGCTCGACGTCGGCGGTGAGGTACTCGCCCATCAGGCCGAACCGGCCCGCCTGTAGATCGACAAAGACAGAGTAGAGGGTCAGGTCGTGACCGCGGCCGAAGTTGGTCGTGCCCCAGCCCCCGCGATCGGGCTGGAAGCCCACGCCGAAGCCCGTGGTCCAGTAACCGTTCTCCGGCAGCTTGCCGAGAAGCCCGAGGGTACCCCAGAGCGCGACCCGATTGGTGGAAGCATCGCCGGCCGAGGACGCATCGGCCACGGTTTCGCCGCGCTCGGGATCCGTGACGGCCGCCGAGTAAATCAGGCTGGTGGCCGGGGTGAGGTCGCGCTTGCCGTCCAGAAAGACCCCGATGCGGTAGCTGGCCGCCCCGAGGCGCCGGCCATTGTTACCCTCGACGAAGTACCGGGTGGCACCCGACCGCTCCAATCCCTTGAGGTTGCCGCTGGAGAAGCGCTCCTCGTAGGCCACGGCCACCTTGCGGAGGCCAAAATTGAACTGGAGGTCTGGTGTCGGGTTCCAGCCGATGAAGGCGTCGTCGTAGTAGCTGGAGGCGAAGTCCCACGTGAACTGCGCCCCCCAATCCCCCCCGACCCCGGCCTCGAGCGTGAGGTAAATCCGCCGCGAAAACGGCTGGTCCGTGTAGACCGGCTTCACCGGGGAGCCGTTCACCTCGGTGTCGATGTGCGCGAACTGCAGTTGCATCCGCATCCCGACGGAAAGGCGGTTGGTCGACTTGCCCCCCGCCATCACCTGCGAAGGCACGGTGTTGCTGTCCCTCACCAGGTCCGCCCGGATGTCCTCCGCCTCCTGATTAGTGAGGATTCCCTTGCGAATCAGGGCGTCGAGCAAGGCGCCGCTGTCGACCGCGAACACGGGAGCGCTGAGCAGAAGCGCGAGGAGGAAGGGCAGACGAGGCAGGGCACGAGGGCGGGCTACGGACACGCGACAGACATTGGACCGGCCGTGTGACAAACGCGCGTCGAAATTGTTACGGATCCGTGACAATCCTGCGGCACGGCCGGATCCCGGCGCCCTTCGCCCTGCGCAGGCTCGATTTGCCACCTTTCCCGACCCGGTGAAGCCAGGTCGGATCTCGTCACAAGAACGGCACCTTTGTGACGGTCCCGTGACGAACCCGATACATCCCGGCGTCGACGCAAACCGGGCATTGACCGTGGTCGAGGCGCCATCGTGAACCGCGCAACGCAACTCGCGCTCCCCTCTTCACGATGCCTTCCTCCCCTACCATTCGCGTCCGCCGGCTCCTCGCCATCGCGTTCCTTCCCCTCTTCGCCCTGAGCCTCGCGGCCCAAGGCACCGGCGGCGTCGCCGGCCGCATCACGGACGCCGGTAACCGGCTCGCGCTCGCGGGCGCCCGGGTTTCGGTGGCCGAGACCGGGCTCACGGCCTTCGCGGATGCCGCGGGCGACTACACCCTGCCCGCTGTGCCCGCCGGGAACCGCACCCTGGTCTTCAGCTACGTCGGCTATGCCGAGCTCACCCGCAGCGTGACCGTGGGCGCCGGCGCCACCGCCCGCCTTGACGTCGCCTTCGGGTCAGACGTGGTCGCGATGGACAAGTTCGTGATCACGGGCAGCGCGGTCGGCTCGGCCCGGGCGCTCAACCAGCAGCGCGCCGCCGACACCCTGACCAGCATCATCGCCTCCGACGAGATCGGCCGCTTTGCCGACCAGAACGTGGCCGAGACGATGCAGCGCATTCCCGGCCTGGCACTCTACCGGGACCAGGGCGAGGGCCGCTTCATCGTCGTGCGGGGCATCCGGCCCGACCTTAACAGTGTCCGCCTGAACGGCGTCTCGCTCGCGACTCCGGAGCGCGGGGACCGGGTGGTGGCGCTCGACGTGCTGCCCACGGACTCGCTGGCGGCGGTCGAGGTGACCAAGGTCCCGACGCCGGATATGGATGCGGATGGCCTCGGCGGCAGCATCAACGTGCGCACCCGCAGCGCGTTCGACGCGGACGGCCGCCAGCTGCAGGCGACGGCGCAGGGGCAGTACAATCACCTCGCGGAGCGCTTCAGCAGCAGGTTCACCGCGACGTTCGGAGACCGCTCCGCAGACGGGAAGTGGGGCTTCATCTTCTCCCCCACGTGGCAGGCGCGACGTTTCGCCACCAACAACTTCGAGGAGGACGGCGGCTACGCGCTACGCCAGGTGCCCGGCGCTGCGGCCGGCACGCTCAATCCCCTGCTCCTCGGCATCGCCTTCCGCGAGTACGAGATCACCCGGACCCGCTACGGCGCCTCCTCCGCGCTGGAATTCCGGCCCGACGCCCAGACCAGCCTCTACCTCCGCGGCACCTTCTCCCAGTTCAACGACCACGAGATCCGCTACGTCTACACCCTGCCGTTCGTGGAAGGCACGGTCAGCAGCCTGAGCGATACCGGGGCAACCGTCACTTCCCTCCGCCGCGAGCGGCACGATATGCGCTACCGCCAGAAGGATCAGCAGATCCTGGCGCTGGTGGCGGGCTTCGAGCGCACCTCCGGGGACTGGCAGCTCGACGGCCGGCTCGGCTGTTCGAAGGGCGAGGAACAGCGGCCGGACGAGGTGTCCGTGCGCTTCCGCAAACCGAACCGGAACAGCACCTAGTCCTACTCATTCGCCCCGGGAATGTTTGCCCCCTCCTTCAGCGCCCCGACGGCGATCATCACCAACCCATCGGAGTACAGCGAGGTCAGCCGTTTCCGCCTCGTGAATTCCCCGGGCGAGGAGTCCGAGCTCAATCTCGGTGTGAACGCCCGCCGCAACCTGCGCCTCGCCGACGCGCCCGCGTACTTGAAGGTGGGCCTCCAGTTGCGCGAGAAGGAGAAGTCCGCGGCCAATGAGACCGTCGACCACACCGTGCCCGCCTCCTTCACCTTCGCGTCGATGCTGGAGGGGCAGACCCCGGACGACTACCCGTTCTTCTCCTCGGGCTACCGCGCCAGCACCCCCAAGGTCCTGCAGGCCTTCCAAGGCAACCGCGCCGGCTTCATCCCCACCCGCCTGCTCGTGGAGAGCGTGCAGGATGACTGGGAGTCCACCGAGGACATCACCGCGGCCTACGTGATGGGCGGCACGACCCTCGGCCGCCTGAACGTGCTTGCCGGGGCCCGCCTCGAGCGGACCCGCTACGAGAACCGCGGCAACGAGCTCTCCGGCACCAACGTGCGCGCCGTCCGCCGCGGGCGCAGCTACGAGAACCTCCTGCCCGGCGTGCACCTGCGCTACGACCTCGACCGCCAGACCGTCCTGCGCGCGTCGTGGAGCAATTCCCTCGCCCGGCCCTCCTTCGATGACAGCGCCCTGCGCCGCAGCGTGAACGAGACAGCCCGCCGCGTCACCGAGGGCAACCCGGGGCTGCTCCCCCTGGAGTCGGTCAACTGGGACGCCTCCGTGGAGCGTTACCTCCCCTCGCTCGGCCTGGTCTCGGCCGCGGTTTTCCGGAAGAACATCTCCAACTTCACCTACCAGCGCGAACTGCCGGGCGGTGATCCCGGCACGGGCTACACGCTGACCACGTTCGTCAACGGCCCGAAGGGCCACATCGAGGGCCTTGAGCTGGCCTGGCAGCAGCAGTTCCGCGCCCTCCCCGCGCCGTTCAACGGGCTCGGGATGATGGCCAACTACACCCGCAGCAACAGCGAGGCGACCTACCCGACCCGGCCCGGCGAGCGCATCGAGTTCATCGGCCAGTCCCGCGAGATCGGCAACGCCGCCCTCACCTTCGAGCGCGGCGGCCTCTTCCTGCGCCTTGCGCTGAACTTCCGCACGCCCCGTCTCCGCGAGGACGAGCCCCTCGGCGGCGACGCCACCACCGACCGCTGGGTGGACGACCACCGCCAGCTGGACCTCTCCGCGAGCTACCGCCTGAACCGGAATTGGGAAATCTACGCCGAGGCGCTCAACCTCACCGACGAGCCCTTCCGCGTCTACTTCGGCAAGACCTCCTCCCGCTTCGCGCAATTCGAGGAGTACGGCATCTCCGCGAACTTCGGCGTCCGCTGGCGCCTGTGAGTCACGCGCTCCGTCGTGCGTTCACCCCAGTGCCGATAACGTTACGGAGATTCCCGGCCCAAGGCCGCCCGCAGGTCGTCCCAAGCGTAATAATGGAACGTGCGGTCGTCGGACATCGCGACGAACAGTCCGCCGGGAAATCCTGGCAGCGGCCCGCGGGAGATCTCGCAGCCATCGGTCTCCCGGGTGGACAGCCGCACGCTGCCCCGCAGGCGATGATCGGGCGGGCGCCCCGGCGGCCCCGCGGGCGCGAAGACGCGGAAGGTCCACGCCTGCTGGTTCGAGACGATGAGCGCTCCCTCGGTCCCATCCCCCGGCCGGATCGCGATGCCCTCGTGGTCCCCGGCGAAGCCGGTCGCGCCGAGCAGCGCGAGCTCCGCGTTCCCCTCCGGTGCAGCCGGATCCGCGGCATACTTCCGCACGCCGACGCCCTCGTCGCTGTAGTAGACCCAACCCCGCTCCGCATCGACCGCCATGGCCTCGATCTCCTTGCGCCCGCTGTAGGCGCCGAACGCCCGCACCCGCGTGGCGCGCAACCCGCCCGGCACCGCCTCCTCGAGGCGATACTGCAGGAGGTAGCCGTCAGACGGGCCGCCCTTGCCACCGACGAACACAAACGTCGCGCCGTCGCGCGCCCGACGGTAGCCGGCGACGCCCATCGGGGCCCGGGCCGGATCCCCCTCCATCACCGGCAAACCGCCGCCGTCGAGCGGCGCGAGATCCGGCAGGCGGAACACCCGCAGCCGTCCCGCCTCGCGCTCGGTCACCAACGCCACGTCGACCGCGTTCCCGCCCAGCCGGACCCCGCGGAGCACATCGACATTGTTCGGCCGCGCGAGGGGCGCCACGCGGGCCACGATCCGGCCGGCGAGGTCAAAGGCGTAAAGGCCCCCGGCCGAATCCTTGTCGGTGCCGAGCACCAGGCTGCGCGCGGGATCCTCCGGGTGAATCCAGATGGCCGGATCATCCGCGTCGTGCGGCACGGGCTCCGAGACCACCCTCGGGGCCAGCGGCAGGTTGGTGGCCAGCGGGTCGGGCGCCGGGGAGCGGGTGCAACCCACGGAGAGGGTCAGTAGGAGCAGTGAGCAACGGAATCGGCCCGGGCCGGAAATCATCGGATAGCCTCAGGGGGCGCCGCTGCCACCCGCGCCTCCGCCAGGCCCATAAAGTGCCGCTGGGCCTGGAACGACTCTGCGCCCTCGGCGGGTGAAACCAGAACGTAGGTGCCATCCGGCTGGAGAGCCGCCGCGTCCGCGGTGTCGCGGAGCTCGGCAGCGAGGATCTCCTCCAGGATGCGCTGGCGCAGGGCGGGATCCTCCACGGGAAACACCGCCTCGACGCGCCGGAAGAAGTTCCGCGGCATCCAGTCGGCGCTGCCGGTATACACCACCGGCGAGCCCCCCTGCCCGAAGGCAAAGATCCGAGCGTGCTCGAGGAAACGCCCGACCAGGTTCCGGAGCCGAATGTTATCGCTGAGACCTTTCACGCCCGGCACGAGGCAGCAGGTGGAGCGGACGATCAGGTCGATCTGCACGCCGGCCTGGGAGGCTGCGTACAGCGCCTCGATCGCGTGCGGGTCCACTAGCTTATTCATCTTCGCGATGATGCGCCCTGGGCGGCCGGCCCGAGCGTGCGCCGTCTCTGCGGCGATCAGCTCGAGGATCCGCGCATGCAGGTTGAACGGAGCCACCAGCAGGTGGTGGAACTCCGGCGCCCGGCCGAGGCCCGTGAGCGAATTGAACAGCTGCGCCACCTCGGCGGTGAGGCTTTCCCGCGCCGTAAGCAGGCTGAGGTCAGTGTACAAGCGTGCCGTGCGCGGGTTGTAGTTGCCGGTGCCCAGGTGCACGTAGCGCCGGAGCTGCCCGCCCTCGCGGCGGACTACGAGGCAGCATTTGCAGTGCGTCTTGTGCCCAACCACCCCGTAGACGACGTGAACGCCCGCCTCCTCCAGCTCGCGGGCCCACTTGATATTGTTGGCCTCGTCGAACCGCGCCATCAGCTCCACCAGCGCCGTCACCTGCTTTCCGGCGAGGGAGGCCTCGATCAGCGCCTCGATGATCGGGGAATCGCCGCTGGTCCGGTAAAGCGTCTGCTTGATCGCGAGCACCTCCGGGTCGCGCGCCGCCTCCTGCACGAAGGCAACCACGGGCGTGAAGCTGTCGTAGGGATGGTGCAGCAGGAGGTCGCGCTCGCGGACGGCGTCAAAGACCGGACGACCGCCGGCGAGGGCCACGCAGTCCGCCGCGGCGAAGGGCGGATACTTCAGGTCCGGCCGGTCGACGAGATCGTGGAGCGACATCAGCCGCAGGAAATTGAGGGGGGCGGGCTGGTCGTAGACCGCGTCCTCGGGCAGGCCGAGGTGCCGCACGAGCTCGGCGAGGGCCCACGCGTCCACGCCGTGCTCGACCTCCAGGCGCACCGCGTCCCCGCGGCGCAGGTTGCGCAGCTCGTCCTCGATCTTCTTGAGCAGGTTCTCCGCCTCCTCCTCGTCGATGTAGAGGTCGCTGTTGCGGGTGACGCGGAACGCGTGGGCCCCGAGCACCCGGTAGCCGGGGAAGAGCTCCCCCACGCACAGCTTGAGGATCTCGCTGAGGAACAGGAATCGCTCCGGGCCGGGCTCGCCGGGACACAGGCGGAGGA
>VHCY01000123.1 GCA_016871595.1 Verrucomicrobiota bacterium | reverse complement strand
GCCTCGGCCGCCGCCAGCATCAGTTGCTCCACCTCGTGGTGGGCCACGTCTGCGATCAGTTGCATCCAGGGTCGGGGATCCGGTGATGACGTAAGGCGGCGGCCGGGAGCGAACTCCGGCCGCCGACGTGACAAACAATGAAGCTAGCGCGCGCGGAGGGGCATCCCCTCCACGCGGAGCGCAAATCAGACTGAGCGCTTATCGGACTCGCTGACCGCCGCGGTCCAGATGATCACGCCGAACGCGATCTTATTGAGGAAGTCCGCGAAGTTGTAGACGACGTTCAAGGCGGCAGCGCTGTCCTTCGGATCACCACCGAGGAGGTAGCCAAAGACATAGCCGATCGGGTACACCGCCCAACCGAAAACGACGATGCCGCGCATCAGGCGGAACGCGCTCTGCACCGCCGGGGGAGCGCTGGCGGCGTTGATCTTACTCGCTTCGCCGCGGTAGATCTCATTGATGATGTAGAACCAGCCCGCCATGCTGACGATGAAGGCCGGCCACACGCCCACCTTGCCGGCCTCGCCGGCGTAGCCCGCCACGAGCATCACCACCGTGCCGACCATCAGGCGCCAGAACACGCCTGCCGGAACCTTCGCCACGGCCGACAGGATGAGGAAGAACTCCACCATCAGCAGCGGAACCGTGATCAGCCAGTCGATGTAGCGGAACACCGTCGGTGTCTGGCCCGTCGCGACCCATACCTCACGCATGTAGAAATAATGCGTCGCGGCCACCAGGGTCACGAGGCCGGAGACCGTCAGCGACGTCTTCCACTTCGGCGAGACTCTCTGGGTCTCGAGGAAGAAGAAGGCGGTCGCGGCGACCAGCGCCATCGAAATCACCCAGAAGGACACGCCGACAAGGTCATCGCCACGGAGATTGTGGGAACCCGTGGAAGCCATCGCACCGACCGGAGACAAAAGGCCGAGCGCAAGGAGCGCGCCCGCCTTGGAGAACAAACGATTGGGGAGCATTTTCATGTGGGGGGAATCAAAGCAGCTATAAGTTTTCAGAGGTTTTTTAGTTTTGCAATGACTGCGTTTTATAATGGGCAATCCTACGCAGCCGCACGCGCTTGCATGCAGCTACCGCCGCCGGGTTTTCCAGCGGTCCACAGGCTGCCGACAGCCTCGTTCCCACGGTCTCCGCGGCGCCTCCCAAGGCGAAAACCCCTCCCGGATCCGATCCCCCTGAAGATCCAGTTTCCTAGCAGCCCTTGCCTTCGCGCATCAGGCGGAGCCAGTTCCCGTAAGTGGACAGGTTGTTGAAGCCGTGGTCGTGCACGCCGATGTGCGAGACGTGCGTGGCCATGCGCTCGCGCGTGCCGCGGCGGCCAATTTCCAGAAAGCGGTCCTCGCCCGTGGCGTCGAACTGCAGCAGCGCCGAGCCGAACTGGAAGCCCTGCGTCCACTCTGTCCAACCCCGTTTGGTGTATCGTCCTTTGACCGTGAAGACGGGCGTGCCACGCTCGGGCTTCCACGTCCGTTCGAGGCTGAGGATCTTGCCGGCGGAAAGTTCAAACAACCGCTCGCACTTGGGGACGAGCTTTTCTACGGTGAGCCTGGGGTCGATCTTGATGGCCATGCTTTTTGGCTAGTGCGTCCTCGCGCCGACGTGGCGTGCCGCGCCGACGCGAGGACATTTTGAGGGTTCAGCCCATCACAATCGTCGCAAATGAAAGCCGCCGTCCACGTTGAGGACCTTGCCGGTGCTGAACGGCAGCAGGTCCAGCGCGATCGCCGCGACGGCCTTGCCGACGTCCTCGGGCTGCCCCCAGCGCTTGAGGGGCGTCAGGCCCTCGGCTATCAAGCGGTCATATTTCTCTTTGACCGGGCGGGTCATATCTGTGGCAATGACGCTAGGGCGGATTTCGTACACGTTGATGTCGTACCCCGCCAGCCGGGCGGCGTACAAGGGCGTGAGCATCGAAAGCGCCGCCTTCGCGACGCAGTAGTCACCGCGGTTCACCGAGGCCGTATAGGCGCTGATCGACGAGATGGTGATGATCCGAGGCGATAGTCCGCTGGCGAGAGGCCTTCGGTGCGCGACTCCACCATCCAGCGCGCCGCCATTTGAGTGAGAAAATAGGAGCCTGGGCGATTCCCCGAGCGCCGACCCGGCGGCGCCCTTCGGCGTCGCTAGTCCCGCTTCCCGACCAACTCCGCGACCGTGCCCATCGGCAGAAAGACCCGGTTCGAGCCGCCACCCAATGGGGCGAATCCGAACCGCCGATAGAACGCCAAGGCCGCCGCATCCTTGGCGTCGGCGACCACGGCCAGGGAGGCGATCTCGGCCGATTTCCGGTGCGCCCGGACGAGCGCATCCATCAAGAGCAACGCACCCGTGCCCGGAAACTTCACATCCCGCGCCAGCCGTCCGAGCAGCGTCGCGGGCAACCGCGGATACCGGGGGAGCTTCTTCCCCATCGCCTCCGGCAGCTCCGCCAATTCCACGGTGAAGGCCGAAAGCGTGTAATAGCCCACGATCGTCGCCGGCGCGTCAACCGGCACCATCACGAACGCGGCCGCCGCGTGGCGCTCGGCATCCTTGCGGGCGAGCTGCTGGAGGTAGGCGTTGAGCGGCGCGCTGGCGCAACGAAACGCGGCCCGGTCGTGCTGCTTGGCCAGCGGCTCAAAACGGTAGGCCATCAGGCACCGGCGTCGCGATAACGCGCATAAGCCCCCCGCAACGCGGCGTTCGGGGCATCAGGCGACAGCAACGCCTTGACGAAACGGGTCGACTCCTCGGCGGAAAGCCTCGCCTGCCGATGCTCCTCGATGACCTGGCGGGCACTGGCCTGCAGGGCGAAGAGCACGAAGCTCGTCACCGTGGGATGCCCGGTCACGGCGGCGGCCTCTTCCAGGGTCTTCTTGAACTCGCGGGGAATCCTCGCCTCAAGCCGGGCGGAGGCGGGTACCCGGACGCGGGACTTTGCAGCAACGACGGCCCTCCGGGGACCATCCGGCAATTTGCCGGATCCCGCAACCGGAAAGTTCCGGGCGGGAGGCCGCCGGGCGAAATCCGATGCCGGCCTCCCGCCCGGCCAGGGCATCCGCGGAAAGAGCGACTGCCGAATGCGGCTGTCCGACCTCCCTTGCGACGCGCCCGCGCACGCGGCGCCGCGGCTTGAGGTCCGACGGCCGATTTTCGGCGCGCTCCACGCTCCGGCTTGACAGCCCGGAAACCAGCGCCCACTCAGATCGCAAATGGGTTTCGTCTCCACGGAGGAGGCGGAAGTTTTCCGGTGGTAGGGTCGCCACCGACCAAACCTGTATTGCCCCGACCCGGCGCCTCACCCCGAGGACCACCCCTGCCGCCGCAGCCCCGGCTTCCGGCTCGTCGTACCCTCCCAAGCGCCCCCTAACAATGCGCAACCGCTTCGTCACCCTCTCCGTCGGCGGCCGACCGGACCTCACGGCTTGGGCCCACGTCTCCATCCTGTCCGCGATGGCTTGGGCGCCGCCGGACAGCGAGTTCTGCGTCGTCACCGACGAGCCGGAGTCGTTCGGCTGGTTTGGCTCGCGGATCCGCATTCTGCCGGTGGATCGCGACACGCTGCGACGCTGGCGCGGACGCCACGACTTCTTCTGGCGGACGGAGCTGATGTGCGTGGTCCACGCCGCCGCGCAGGGGCCAGCCAACATCATCTACCACGACTCCGACATCCTGTTCCGGCGAAATCTCGCGTCGCTGGGCGCCGATCTGGAAGCCGGCGACGTGTTCCTCCACGAGCACGAGTATGACCTCTCGCGCGCCCGGCGCCGCGGGCAGAAACGCCTGTGGCGCCAGGTCCGCGGGCGGGAAGTCGCCGGCTTCCGCTTTGAGGCCCCGCATCCGATGTGGAACGCGGGCCTGATCGCGGTCGGGGCGCAACACCACGCGCTGCTGCACCAGGCGCTGGACCTGCTGGATCGCCTGCTGGACGAAGGCGTCCACCATACCCTCGTCGAGCAGCTGGCGATCGGGACGGCTTTCCGGGCCGGCGGGCGGCTCCGGCCCGGTGAACCGTGGATGGATCATTTCTGGAACAACAAGGAGGGCTACGCGGGCGCCGTCGACCGCCTGCTTGCCCGCATCCTCACGCTTGGGCTGGACGTCGACGCCGCGGCCTCGCTGGTGCGACGGGAGCCGATCGTGCTGCCCCTCGTCGTGCGCCGGCGTTGGTGGTCCAATTTCCTGGCGCGGCTGGCGGGGCACGGCCCGCTGCCCGGCGCCCCCGCCCTCCGGCCCCGGCCCGCGCCGCTGCCCGCCTCAGGACTGGCCCAGCCCAGGCCGGCGCGGGAAACCGCCTGAGTTGCCGCCCCGCGCCCACGAGTTCACGCGGGCCGGAACCTCGCCCCCACCCTGATGCCTCCGCCTCCCCTGCCCCGTCCGCCCCGCGGGCCGTGGGAGCGGCTCGGGGCCCACTGGCGGGATTTCTTCATCCGCTGCTTCCCGATCGACGCGCGCTCGCGTTCCGGATTCGTGGTCCCGATCTGGGACCGGACCCAGCGCCGCGTGTACGAGCGGATCTTTGTCGAGGACACTTATCCGCTCGACCGTCACCGCGGCCTCGTCAGGGGGCCGGCGCCGGAGGTGCTCGACGTCGGCGCGCACACCGGGCTCTTCGCCCTCTCGGTCGCCGACCGCTGGCCCGAGGCCCGCATCCATTTGTTTGAGCCGGTGCCCCGCCTCGCGCGCCACATCGCGGCGCTGGCGCGGCGCAACGGACTCGCGTCCCGTTGGCGGATCGAGGAGGCGGCGGTCGACGTGCGCGACGGCACCAGCACCCTGTTCACGACCCGCACGCGGCTGGGCGCCACCTTGTTGCGCGACAAGGCGGTCGAACTGGGCCTCCGTCGCCCGCTGGCGGTGCGCACCGTCGGCTTGCCGGAATACTGCGCCGCGCGGAGCCTCGACGGCTTCGCGATCGTGAAGCTCGACGCGGAGGGCCACGAGTTGCCGATCCTCGACGCCGCGCTGCCGATCCTAGCCCGGGCGCGGCTGATCTTCGTGCGGGTTTTCCCGCCGCGCTCCACGCACGCCGCCGTCACCGAACGCCTCGCGCCCTGCGGCTTCCGCGAGGCGCTCGAGGGCTATCGCGGCGGGGACGAACATCTGTTCATCCGGGAGTAACCAGGGCCCGCCCGCCGGAGTTGCCGGATTGCGATCGCGCCGCGGGGCGCCTACCCCAGACGCACGCCCCCCGATGAAACCGAAGCTGAAGCACGAGCTGCGGACCCCGCTGAACCACATCCTCGGCTATGCCGAGATGCTGCTGGAGGAGACGCGCGCGACGGAAGTCGGCGAGTGGCACCGGGGACTGGAGCGGGTCCACGCGCTCGGCCAGACCCTGCAGCGCGGGGTGGATGAACTGGCGCCTCCGCCGACCGGGGGCCCCGACTCAAGCGGGCCACCGCGCACGCCCCCGGAGTGGCCCGGCCTCGTCGGGGAAATTCGCGGAGTGGCGGAGCAACTGGCCGCGCTGGCGCCCCCCGATCTGCCGGACGCCCCGGCGGATCTGACCCGGATCCGCGACGCCGCGGAAAACTTCGGCCGCCTGATCGCGGCCCTCGCGGTTCCCGCCGCCTCCGGCGTTCCTTCAGCCGCGGGGCGCCTGGAGTTGGAGACCGAGGAAATCGCCGCCGAGGAAGAGTCGGTGTCGGGCACTGATGTTTCCAACACGGAACCGGGTCGCCTCCTCGTCGTCGACGACGACGAAGGTAACCGCCGGATGCTGGAGCGACGTCTCCGGCGCCTTGGCCACGACGTGCTCTGCGCCGCGGACGGGCGCGAGGCCCTCGCACTCCTGCACCGAACGCCCCGCGATCTGGTGCTGCTCGACATTCAGATGCCGGTCCTAGACGGCGAGGAGACCCTGCGGATTTTGCGCGCCGACCCAGAGTTGCAGCGCCTCTCAGTGATCGTGTTGTCCGCCTCCCGGGACCTGAGCCGCGTGGTCCGCTGCATCGGGCTCGGCGCGGAGGATTACCTGCCGAAGCCGTTCAATCCCGTCCTCCTGCGGGCGCGCATCGACGCGTGTCTGGGCAAGAAGCGCCTGCAGGACCGCGAGGCGGAGCACCGGCGCCGAATCGAGGAACTCCTGCACGTGATCTTGCCCCGGGAGGTAGCGCGCGAGCTCCAGGCGACGCGACAGGTGCAACCGCGGGCAGTGGCGGAAGTCGCCGTCCTATTCACCGATCTCGCGGGTTTCACCTCGTGGTGCTCGGGCAAGTCGGCGATCGCCGTGCACCGGGAACTGCAGGGCCTGGTGGAGGCCTTCGAGGAAATCTCGGCCCGGCACGGGTTGGAGAAGATCAAGACGATTGGGGACTCCTTTATGGCCGTGGCCGGGCTCCTCTCCCCGTTGCCGAACCCGGCGGCGGCCGCCGTGGCGTGCGGGCTCGAGCTGGCCCGCGCGGCCGCGACTCACGGCGAGGGTTGGCGCCTGCGCGTCGGGGTGCACGCGGGGCCGGTGAGCGCCGGGGTGATCGGGCGCCAGAAGTACCAGTATGACGTCTGGGGCGACACCGTGAACACGGCCTCGCGGATGGAGCAGGCGGCGCCCCCGGGGAGCGTCTGCGTGGAGGCCTCGACTTGGGCGCAGATCGCCGCACATTACGAGGGCGAGTCGCGGGGCGTGGTCAGCCTCAAGGGCAAGGGCGAGCGCGAGATCTACCGGGTCACCGGACTGCGGAACGCCCCGCCGGGCGGCGGCACCGCGAACGGATAGGAACCGGTAAACGAAGCTTCCGCGCCGCGTCAGGAGCGGCTCCCGCGGCGGGGAATCCGACTCGCCGGCTCAGCGGCGGCGCCGCGCCAGCACGAGGGAGACAAGGGTCACCGACAGCAAGGCGAGCCAAGGGCCACGGTCGGGGACGCCGGCAGACGGTGTGGGCGAGGAGGAAGCGCCGCCCATATCCTGGAAACCGTTGGAGGTGCCGGCGGTGAGAGTGGTGAAAAGCGGGGCAGAGAGCGTTCCGTTATCCGTGTTGATGGTAAACCACTGGCCGGAGGGCTGGCCGGTGCTGGAATACGAGTGGCCGTAGAGCGTCGTGCCGGTCGAGTCGAAGGAGAGCTGCATCTTGTCGATCGCACCGGATCCGACGGTGCCCAACAAGCTCGCCATCAAATTGCCACTAATCTCGCCAGAAGATAAGCCCACGGAGAAGAACTGGTTCCCATTAGCCGTCGCACCGTAAAGCGTCGCGGTTGTACCCGTGAGGGTCTTGATCGCGATGTCGCCGAAATACAAATCTCCACCCGAGAGCGCGGGGGAATGCACCAAAGTGGCCGTCGACGCCGACCCCAAGCCCGTCGGAGTTCCCGAGGTGTAATTCAGGGCGACCCGGTGAAGGGTGTTGGTTCCCTGCTGGACGTACCAGTACGCCCCATCCCAGTACGCGCCGTTGTCCGGCGTAGCGGTCGGAAGTAACCCCAGCGAAACCGGCGTGGCGTTGGTGGCCTGATTCCAGTACCAAAGCGAGCCGTTGGCTCCGCCCGTGCCCGGCACGGAGAAATAAAACTGGCTGCTGCCGGCATCGAAGGCCGCACCATTGATCAGGCCGCTGCTCACCAAGCCCGAGAGATCACGCACATCCCTTTGCACTCCGGAGTCACTTACCTCGTAGAGGTGGTTGTTGGAGCCTACGGCGTAAAAGTAGGATGCCGCCGCGGCCGGGACGCTGGACAAAATAGAAACAAGCAGCAGGGGCAGGCAGCGGCGGACGGAGGACATCGACGGGGCGGGTAAGGTGGTCCCCGTCGGTTGGACAGCGGATCGGGTAAATTAAGTTAAGAGAGACAAAGGCGCTTTCGATGCCTTGGCCGACTCCGAGGACAGGAGCCGAAGAGCTTGCCGCAGGAGTCGGCCCGGGGTCGGACGGATGGTTTGGGGCGTCATTGGTTGATGGCAAGCCGGATGC
>VHCY01000122.1 GCA_016871595.1 Verrucomicrobiota bacterium | reverse complement strand
CCTCGAGGCGGCCCTGGGAGATCTCGGCCTGGTAGGGGGTGTAGGCGGTGTACCAGCCGGGATTCTCGAGGATGTTGCGCTGGATCACGCCCGGCGTGTGGGTGCCGTGGTAACCGAGGCCGATCAGGCTGCGGTGCACCCGGTTCTCGTCGGCCAGCCCGCGCAGTTCGGCCAGCGCCGCCGCCTCGCCGAGGGGCTCCGGCAGGCGCAGGGGCTCGCGCCGGATCGCCGCCGGCACCGCCGCGTCGGCCAGCGCCTCGAGCGACGGCTGTCCGAGCAGGTCGAGCATCGCCCGGGTGTCGGCCCCCTCCTCGCCGTGGTGCCGGCGGGCGAAGGTGTCGGTCGGGGAGAGGGGATCGCGCGGCGAGGACATACGGCGCGGACCGTACCGCGGCGGCCCGGTGCCGCAACCGTGTTCTCGCCTTGGTGGATCCCCCGGATTCGGGCCTTGTTTTCCCCGCGCGGCGGGGTGTGGTGGGCGGGATGAACCGCGCCGAACGCGCCGCGCTGATCGACCGCCGCCTCGCCGAGCTTTACCCCGAGACGCCCGTGCCGCTGGACCACCGGGACGCCTTCACGCTGCTCATCGCGGTGCTGCTGTCCGCGCAGTGCACCGACCGCCGCGTGAACACGGTGACGCCCCGGCTCTTCGCCCTGGCGGATAATCCGGCGGCGATGGCGCGCGTGCCGGAGGAGCGGATCCGGGAGATCATCCGGCCCTGCGGGTTGTCGCCGCAGAAGGCGCGGGCGATCGCCGGGTTGTCGCGGCTCCTGTTGGAGCGGCACGGGGGCGAGGTGCCGCGGACCTTCGTCGAGCTGGAGGCGCTGCCGGGCGTGGGGCACAAGACGGCGAGCGTGGTGATGGCGCAGGCCTTCGGCGTGCCGGCGTTCCCGGTCGACACCCACATCCACCGGTTGGCGCAGCGCTGGGGGCTGACCAGCGGGCGGAGCGTGACCCAGACCGAGCGGGACCTGAAGCGCCTCTTCCCGCGGGAGCACTGGAACCAGCTGCACCTACGGATCATCTTCTACGGCCGCGAGTACTGCACGGCCTGGGGCTGCGACGGCACCGGGTGCCCGTTGTGCCGGGAAGTGCACCCGGGGCGGCGGCGGGCGGTTCGCGTGCGCCCGGCGTGAACGCGTCGGATTTGGGATTGCCTCGCCCCCGCGGGCTTCCCACGGTCTGCGGTCCTGTCTGGACGCTTAGCTCAGTTGGTTAGAGCACCTGCTTCACACGCAGGGGGTCCGCGGTTCGAGTCCGCGAGCGTCCACCATCCTTCCAGGCCCGCCCGAGGCGACCGCCGAAGCGGGGCCGGGCAGAGATTAACTTTGCTGACAGCAGGCAATGAGGTCCCGTATGAACCGGGGATGAAGTTCGCGCTCCGTTGGGTCGTTTTGCTCGCGCTTCCCTCCTTGGTCCCCGCGGGCGACATCAAGTTGAAATCCGGGCTGGTCCTCAGGGAGGCACGGATCGTGCAGATCTCCGAGAAGCTGGTCACGATCGTACACCAAGGCGGGTCGATGGGAGTCGATCCCGCCGAGGTTGATCTCGAGGTCCTCGCGCGAGCCCACCTCGACTTGGAGGAAGAATCCGCTGGGCGGGCGCAAAGGGCTGCGGCCGCGGTGGCTAACGCCGAGGAGAGGATGGCGCGGATCGAGGCCCAGAAGGCGGAACAGGCGAAGCCGGCGCCCGCTGCGGGCGGGAATCGCAACGGCGCTGCGCAAACGGTGCAGGGGAAAGCGTCGGCAGCGGCTGGAAAGGCGGCACGTCCGACGGTCAGTCCCTCGGCCCGAGTGCTCCAGTTGAAGGCGGCTTTCCCGCCCAAGTCCGTGGTCACCGCAAATGTCTTTATTCCCCGTAGCGGCCAAGGTGCCCGTTCCTACATTGTCTCGAGTTCCGTGACGAATCTTCCGGATGGTGGCAATATCTCCACGAACGTGGTCAAATCGCGTGTGCAGGGCCGCGTGGAGCCTTTCACTTACGACGTGCCCTCCCAGGATGTCTGGAACTGGTACCGCAGCATGTTGCAGACGACGACGTTGGAGGCGCTGCCCCGCACGTTGCAGATGATTGAGGCTCGGATGGTGGAAGATAAACAAAAAGCCCAAGGAGCCTCGGGTGGGTCATCGATGAGCGTTGCCGCCCAGGCGAAGCATACGCTGGTCTGGTTCGACAAGGTGCTCCGTCCCCACCTGAACGAATGGCGCGCGTTGCTTCCGTGAGGTCGACGCAAACGCTGCGCTGCGACGCTAGGAATGCCCGAATCTACCCCGCTTCCGGATTCCCGGGCCCCGTGCTGATGGATCAATTCGCATCCCGGTCCCACTAGCGTCGGCGTGGGATCAATCCTCGAATCGATGCCCCGCCCGCGCCTTCCCCGCATCCTGTGGTTCCTTGCCTCGGCGGTGCTCGCCCCTTGCGCCCCCTGGGCCGCCGCCGCGGCCGAGCCTGCGCCGGTGACGTGGTCCGTCGACGGCGTGGCCCGCGAGGGGCTGCTGGTGCTTCCTGCGGCGCCACCCGCGGCCGGGGCGCCCGTCGTGCTGGTTTTCCACGGGCACGGGGGCCCCGCCCGGAACGCGGCCCGCTCCTTCGCGCTGCACCGGCACTGGCCCGAGGCGATCGTCGTATACCCGCAGGGCCTGAACACGCCCGGGCGGCTCACCGACCCGGAGGGCCGCCGCCCGGGCTGGCAGCACGCGGCGGGCGAGCAGGGGGACCGGGACCTGAAGCTCGTCGACGAGATCCTCGCGCGCCTGCGGCGGGAACACCGCGTTGACGAGCGGCGCATCCACGCCACCGGCCACTCGAACGGCGGCGGGTTCACTTACCTGTTGTGGGCGCAGCGGGGCGGGGTGTTCGCGGCGTTCGCACCTTCCGCGGCCGGCGGGGCGGCGCTGCTGGCCGCACGCGGGCGCCTCGAGCCCCGGCCCGTGCTGCACGTCGCGGGCCGGGCGGACGCGCTGGTGACGTTCGCGGCGCAGGAGCGGACGATCGCGCGGGTGCGGGAGCTCAACCGTGCGGGTCCCGGCGAGCCGTGGGCGCTGGGCTGCACCATTCATCCGTCCGCCGTGGGCGCGCCGGTGGTGACGTTCGTGCACGAGGGCGGCCACGCGTTCCCCGCGGCCGCGCCCCCGCTGATCGCGCGCTTCCTCCGCGAACACCCGCGTCCTGGTTCGCCCTGAGCTTCCGCCTGTTTCCCAACCTGATGCCTCCCCTGCCGCTCCTGCTGGCCCTTGTTACGCTGTTCCCCTCCACCGTCCGCGGGAGGGATGGCAAGGCCACGCCGCAGGCGGTCCTGTGATCCCGTGCGCCGCCTTTGGCCGGGTGCGGGTCGGGATGTCCGCGTTCCGCGCTGGACTTGCCGTCATCCCAGGCTGGAAGTTCGGCGCGTGCCCCGCGGTCGCCCCTTGCCCCTGCTCCTGCTCGCGCTCGCCGCGGCCTTGCCGTCGGCCCCGGCGGCGACGCGCCCCGACCTCGAATACGCCCGCGTCGGGGAACAGGTGCTGCGGCTCGACCTGCACCTGCCCGCCCCGGCCGCCACCCCCGCGCCGCTCATCGTCTGGGTGCACGGTGGCGCGTGGAAGGGCGGCTCACGCCGCGAGCATCCCCTCGCGCCCCTGGTGGCCCGGGGCTGGGCCGTCGCCAGCGTCGACTACCGCCTCACCCCCGTCGCGCCCTTCCCGGCCAATGTCCACGACCTGAAGGCCGCCGTCCGGTTCCTCCGGGCCCGGCACGCGGAGTTCGGTTTGGGCGCCGAACGCATCGCCATCGCCGGGGCCTCCGCCGGCGCCCACCTCGCGGCCCTCGTCGGCGTGACCAACGGGCACCGTGAGCTCGAGGGAGAGGTCGGGGAACACCGCCGGCAGTCGAGCTCCGTCCAGGCGATCGTCAGTTTCTACGGGGCCTCGAACCTCGAGACCATCCTCGCCCAATCGACGCCCTTCGGCCTGAACGTCCGCGTCCCCGCGCTGCAGCTGCTCCTGCGTGGCCAGCCGGCGGACCAGCCCGCCCTCGCGCGGCTCGCCAGCCCGGTCGCGCACGTCGGCCCGGGGGATCCGCCGCTCCTGCTGTTGCACGGGGACCAAGATCCGCAGATGCCGGTGGCGCAGTCGCTGGAGTTTCTCGGGGCTTACGAGGCGGCGGGCTTGCCCGTCCGCTTCGTGCCGCTCCACGGCGCGAAGCACGGCGGCCGGGAATTCTATGACGAGACGCGGCTCGCCCTCGTGCGCGAATTCCTCGCCCGCGCCGGCATCGCCCCCGCCCCGCTCCCTTGAACATGTCCTCTCCCGATACTCCCGCCCGCCCCGTCGCCGCCCGGCGGAGCGCCCTGCCGCTCTGCCTGCTCGCCCTCGCCGCCGCGGCCGGCGCCGGGGAGCCGTCCCCGCGCGTCACGCTGTCCGAGCCCGTGCTCGTCGCCGAGGGGCCGCCCGGCGAGCGGCGCTGGGGCCGCTACCAGTTCCCGACCCTCGACCGCCTGCGGGACGGCCGCATCGCGCTCTCGTTCCACGTCAACGAGGACAGCGCCCGCGCCTACGGCCGGAAGCCCGCCCAGCCCGATCGCGGCCTCTCGGCCGACGGCGGCCGCTCGTGGACCGCCGCGCACAGCACGGAACGGCCGGCCGGCCTCCTTCTCCCCAACGGCGACCGCCTCCTCGCCGGGCGGCCGGATGTCACCCCGCCGGCCATTCCCGTCGGCGAGCTGCGTTTGCCCGGACCTGTGGGCACGATCATCGGGACGTACGGCCAGCTGCCCTACACCTTCTACCGGCACGACGACCTGCCGGAGGCGCTGCGCGGCGTGCCCGGGGCGCGGCTCGTGGCGGGGACCGATGCGTGGGTCACCGAGCGGGCGCGGCTGCACGACCCGGGCTTTCAGCGCTACTCGATTCAGGAGGTCCTGCCCGTCGTCTGGTGGGGCGACCTCAACCTCGCGCCCGACGGCTCGCTCCTCGCCGTCGTCTACCCGCGCTCGCGGGACGGGGATGTGGCGTGCCACCGTTCGACCGACTTCGGGCGCTCGTGGCACCTGCAGGGCCGCATCGCCTACGAGCCCGATCTGGCGGCGGACCCGCCGGCGCGCGCGCGGACGCAGGGGTTCACCGAACCCGGCAGCGTGCTGCTCCCGGACGGCACGCTGCTGGTGCTGCTGCGCACGACCGACGGCCTCGGCGTGGGGCCGCTCTACGCGAGCCGCTCGGCGGACGCCGGGAAAACCTGGTCGCGCCCCGCGGTCGTGCACCCGCACGGCGTGATGCCGCGGCTGCTCCGCCTCGGCAACGGCGTGCTCGTCCTGAGCTACGGCCGGCCGGGCGCGGAAGTGCGCTTCAGTTTCGACGGCCGGGGTGAGACGTGGTCGGAGCCGCGGGCGCTGGTGCCGTTGAGTTCACCCAACGTGCAGGCGGACAGTTGCGGCTACACCAGCCTGCTGCCGCTGGCGGACGACACGTTCCTGATCGCGTACAGCTGGTTCCAGCGCCCGGGTGCGGATGGCGTGCCGCGCAAGGCGCTGCTGGTCCGCGAGGTGACCGTGTCCGTCCCCCCCCGCCGCGGCGCGCCGTAGCCTGGGCGGCCGTGGGGCCCCGTTGGCCGCGCCCCGCCGCGACTTGCGGCCGGGCGGCGGCGGGCCAGTCTGGAGTAGCCGCGCGGCGCTTCCGGTTCGCGAGGCCCGCGAATTCGCTTAACCTCCGGCCCTCCCGCCGCGTCCATCCTCCCAATCCCCCACGCCTATGCACTGGTTCCCCGCCCGCCTCCGCCGCGCGTCCCTGCTCCTTTGGTCCCTGTTGCTCCCCGCGTTGGTCGTCCACGCGCAGGTGCGGCCGCCCGGCGGTGGGGGTGGAGGCGGAGGTGGGGGAGGCGGTGCCCCGGGGCAGCCCGCCATCGTCGCGCCCCCCGGTGTGCTCGTGGGCGTGCCGGTCGCGGCCACCGTCAACCTCGGCCAAGCCGGGGGCGGCCAGGCCGGGGGCGGCCAGGCCGGCGCCAACGCCACCTACCAGTGGAGCGTCACCGGCGCCCGGCTGCTCTCGGACCCGCGTGCGGCCGGGGCCCAGTTCGTCGCCGAGGCCCCCGGGGCGGTGGTCCTCGCCGTGGTGGTCACGGTGGGGGGTAACACGCTCAACCCCACCCGCGAGGTCACCGCGGTGGCCGGTGCCGCGGCCGGGGCGATCACGGCCCCCGCCACCGCACCCTCGGGCGACACGCCGGTCACGGCCTCCGTCCCCCCCGCCGAGAACGGCGACCGCACGTTCCGCTGGACGCTCGGGGGCGGCGCCACGCTGCTCAGCGGCCAGGGCACCAACACGATCACGTTCCGCCCCGGCGCCGCCGGCCTCAAGCTCGTCACGTGCACGGTCAACCTGCGGAACCTCGTCAACGTCCCGCTGCGTTCCTACCTCGTCGCCACCGGCACCGGCGCCCCGGTCGCGCTCACGGTCAACGCCGGCTCCGGCGGCGGCACGTTCCCCGGCGGTTCACGGGTCGACATCATCGCGGATCCGCCCGCCGCCGGGCAGGTGTTTGACCGCTGGACCGGCGACGTCGCGCTCCTCGGCAACGCCCCGCTCGCGGTCTCCCTGCCGCGCGCGACCATCACGGTCCCCGCCGCCGCGGCCACCCTCACCGCCACTTACCGCGCGGCGGCGGCGTGGACGCCCCGCGTGATCGAGAACTTCAACCCGCAGACGCAGGCCGGCCCCAACAACACGACCACGACAGTCACGACCACGGTGCGCCACTTCGTGCCCCCGAACGCCGCCGGGCTCGTCTTCCTGCTGCACGATGCTGCCGGCTCCGGCGCGGACTGGTTCGAGCGTCCCCAGGCGCTGCTGCTCGCGCGCGACCTCGTCGCGGCCGGCTATGGCGTCGCCGCCCTCAACAGCCTCAACCGCAACAACGGGGCCTGGGCCGCACAGGCGACGCTCCCGGCGAACCTCGACGCGCTCAACCACGCCGCTGCCCACACGCGGTTGGTCGCCGACGGGGCCATCGCCGCCGGCCGGCCCGTGTTTTTCCTTGGCCGCGGCAACGGCGGCGGCGCCGCGATCCGCTACGCCGATTTCCTCGCGACGGCCTCGCCCGCGCGCCCGGTGAAGGGCGCCGTCTCCTTCCTCAACCCCGGCCTCGAGGCGCTTGGCGTCACCTCGCGCGTGCCGCAGTACTTCCTCCTCGCGGCCAACGACGACGTCGAGGGTGCCGCCGGCGTGGCCGAGGCCCGCGATCGCAGCGACCTGCTCCTCGGCCGCGGCGTCGCCTCCGCCTCCGCGGTGCTGCCCGTTTCCCCGCTGTACCCCGCGCGGCTGCGCGCGCTGGCCGTGAATGGCTCCGCCTTCACCGCCGCCGACGCCCAGGCCGTGTCGACCGCGCTGCGGGGCGCAGGCTGGGTAGATGAGAACAATTACGTGCGCACCGTGCCCACCCGGGCCGCGCTCAACGCCGCGCTGCCCGAGACGCTCCGGCCCCGCGTGGGGGACATCGCCGCGGAGATCGCGGTCGCGGCCGCCGAGCGGGAACTCTTCAGCGAGTCCAACCCGCGCGTGGTGGCCTTCCTCAACGCCCGCGCGGCCGACACGCCCGTCGCGCCCCCCGGTCGGCTGGTCAACCTCTCCACCCGCTCCGCGCTCGTCTCGCTGGAGGATTCCCTCGCCCTCGGGTTCAACATCTCGGGCACGGCGCGGGCGACGCTGCTGGTCCGCGGCATCGGTCCCGCGCTGGCCAAGTTCGGGCTGGCCGGTGCGCTGCCGGCGGCGCGGCTCGAGCTCAACCGCGGCCAGACGCTCCTGCAGGCCAATGAGGGCTGGGACCGCCCGGGCGGTTCCGCCACCGCCGCGGAGGTCGCCGCGGCCGCCGCCTCCGTGGGCGCGTTCGCGCTGGAGCCCGGCGCGCGCGACGCCGCCCTCCTGATCACCCTCGATCCGGG